>JASGEH010000075.1:0-77032 GCA_047606565.1 Comamonas sp. | reverse complement strand
GTCATTGCCGACTGGATCGGCTTCTACAACCACCAGCGCCCCCATCAGGCGCTCAACATGAAGACTCCCGCTGAGGCATTCGCATTAGCGGCCTGACTTGTGCAGGTTCTGCTGGGTCAATACATCGAGGACACGACGCCTGAGGCTTGGAACGCGAGCATCGCGTCAACCTCGTACTTCAATTCTTCGCATCGCGCCATGTCTCGGCCGACATGCGCGCAGCAGGCAGTAGCTCAATCGTCCACTTCGGCTCAATCAGTTGGATGCTCAAAACACGAAACGCCAGCACATGCTGGCGTTTTCGTTTTCTGGCGCATGCACGCGGTCGATCTGACACCTGGCATCTCGCCTCACAAGAAATTCCGAACCCCACAAAAACTATCTATACTGTTTATCCATTTATCAATCCCATCCCTCAATCACCCGAAACCAGCATGAACGACGCATCGGCCACGGCCGCCCCCATCCCAACCCCTGAAGCAACCCCTGCTCCGGCCAGCGTGCTGGCGCCCGCGCCCGCCCCGACCAAGCGGCGCACGGCTGCGCGCAAGAAGCCCGTGGCCGCTGCCGCGGCAGCAGCCACTGCCGCGAGCACGGCTCAGCCCGCCGCGCCGGCGGTCGCCAAGGGCAAGGCTCAAGCCAGTACGGCCAAGGCCGCACAAACGCCAGCCCAACCGAGCCAGGTCGCCGCTTCCGCAGCCAAGCCTGCGGCCAAACCCAAGGCGACACCCTCCGTCCAGGCCTTGGACAGCAAGGAAAAGAAGGCCAAGAAGCCCAAGCTCGTGCGCGACAGCTTCACCTTCCCGAAGGACGAGTACGCCGCGATCGAAAGCCTGAAGGCCCGCGCCCTGGCGCTCGGCCATGCCGTCAAGAAAAGCGAACTGCTGCGCGCCGGCCTGCTGGTGCTGTCGGCTCAGGGCGATGCGGCCTTGCTCAAGAGCATCCGCCGCGTGCCGACGATCAAGACCGGCCGCCCCAAGAGCGGCGAATAAAAGGCCAAAGGCGTTGTGCGGTCGCCTTCATCGGGGACCGCGACGTTCAGGCCCGCGCCCAACGGCGGGTCAGGCCGCCTGCGCGGCGGCGGGTGCCAGGCGCTGCGACACGCGATGCAGGCTGGCGACGGTCTGTACGCAGGCCCGCGCGGCTTCCTGGCCCTTCTTCACGAAGTGCTCGAAGTAGAACTGCTGATGCGTCTCGTGTTCGTGGAAGTGGTGCGGCGTGAGCACCACCGAGAACACCGGCACGCCGGTATCGAGCTGCACGCGCATCAGGCCGTCGATCACGGCGCCGGCGACGAAGTCGTGGCGGTAGATGCCGCCATCCACCACGAAACCGCAGGCCACGATGCCCGCGTAGGCGCCTGTTTTCGCCAGCGTCTTGGCATGCAGTGGAATCTCGAAGGCGCCGGGTAGCGCGAACACGTCGATCTGCGATTCGGCCACGCCCTGCCGCGCCATTTCCTCGATGAAGGACTGACGTGCCTGCCCCACGATGTCGGCATGCCAGCTGGCATGAATGAAGGCAAAGCGGGCACCGCTCAAGGCGGGCTGCAGCGGGTGGACGGAAGACTGGGAAGAGAAGTTCTGACTCATGGTTTAACCATCGAAAAGGTTATGGCCTGAATCAGGGCACACACGAAAAGCCACCGCATGGCCTCCTCCACGCATGGCGCGGCTGGGCCCGTGATCGGCTCATCGCGTTTTCTTTCATCCAGACTGTGACTGTCGGCTTCGGATTCGCACCGAATCTGCTGACCTTGTCCACCGGGGGCCGGGGCCAAGCGCTCGCGGGCTGGGCGACCCGAAGGACGCCATCACCGCCGGTGGGGAATTCCACCCCGCCCTGAAAACGCTGCCGCGCGTGGAGACCGGAAAGTCCCGCCGCGTGGCAGAGCCCATTCTAGGGCTTGCGCCGCCCACCCTGGCGCGAGCGCCGGCAGATCGATATGCGTAATTCAGATATGCGCCATGCCATGCGGCAACCTTCGGCTTAGCCCGCCCCAGTCTGCACGTTCTCCAATGTTTCGAGAAAACTGCGCTGCCACCAGCGGATGTCCTTGCGGCGCAGGACTTCCATCAAACGCTGGTGCCGGGCGATGCGCTCCTGCAGCGGCATCTGCAGCGCGGTCTGCATGGCCTCGGCGGTTCCGGCGATGTCATAGGGATTGACGAGCAAGGCATCGGTCAGTTGCTCGGCCGCGCCGGCGAAGCGCGAGAGCACCAGCACGCCGGGGTCGGCCGGATCCTGCGAGGCAATGTACTCTTTGGCCACCAGGTTCATGCCATCGCGCAGCGGTGTGACCAGGGCCACGCGCGCGGCGCGGTACAGCCCGGGGATGCGCTTGCGCGCGATCGTGCGGTGGATGTAGCGCACCGGCATCCAGTCCAGCTCGCCGTGGTCGCCGTTGATGGCGCCGCACAGCGCGTCCATCTCGCGCCGCAGGTCGGCATAGGCGTCCACGCTTTCGCGCGAGGGCGAGGCGATCTGCACCAGCGTGCTGTGGCCCCGGTTCTCGGGGTAGCGCTTGAGCAGTTCGGCAAAGGCCTTGAGGCGTTGCGGCAGGCCCTTGCTGTAGTCGAGCCGGTCCACCCCCACCAGCAGCCGGCGGTCGCGCGACTGCCGCCGCATGCTCTGGAAGATGTCCATGGCCTCGCGGCTGCGCGCCATGCGCTGGAAGTCGTCGACGTCGATGCTGATCGGCCAGGCCTGCACGATCACCGTGCCATTGAAGGCGCGGAAGCGGTTGTCGTCGAAGCGCTCGGCATTGGCTTCGGTGGTCACGTAGCGAGCGAAGTGGGTGACGTCGTTCTGGCTTTGCAGGCCGATCACGTCATACGCGAACAGCGAGCGCATCAGCCACTCGTGCTGCGGGATGGCCACCAGCAACTGGTGCGGCGGCAGCGGCACGTGCAGGAAGAAGCCGATGCGGTTCTTGCAGCCCATGGCGCGCAGCTCGCTGGCCAACGGGATCAGGTGGTAATCGTGGATCCACACCAGGTCGTCGGGCCGCAGCAGCGGCATGAGCTTGCGGGCGAACAGGCGGTTGACGCGCCGGTAGCCCTCCAGGTGCCTGGGCTCGAAGTCAGCCAGGTCGAGCCGGTAGTGGAACACCGGCCACAGCACGCCGTTGCTGTAGCCCTGGTAGTAGTCGCGCTCGTCCTCCTCGGACAGGTCGAGTTCGGCCAGCGTCACGTCGCCGGCCTGGTGGACATGCAGTTCGCCTTCGCCCGGCGTGCCATCCACCACGGTGCGGCCGCTCCAGCCGAACCACAGTCCGCCGGTGGCGCGCAGCGCGTCGCTCAAGGCCACGGCGAGGCCACCGGCAGCGGCCTTGCGCGGGTCGGCCAGGCGGTTGGAGACGGCGACTAATCGTGGCATGTATTTCCTTTGGGATGAATCGGCGCGGACGCTTCGGTCCGGGCTTCGTCATTGAAAAAGTCAGATCACGCTGTCCCACTTGGCCGACAGCCGCGTGGCGCAGTTGATGATGCCGACCATGGAATAGGTCTGCGGGAAGTTGCCCCACATCTCACCGGTTTCCGGATGCGTGTCCTCGGACAGCAGGCCCAGCGGATTGCGCACCGCCAGCATGGCCTCGAAGATCTTGCGCGCCTCCTCCTTGCGGCCGATGCGCGCGAGCGCGTCGATGTGCCAGAAGGTGCAGATGTTGAAGGCGCACTCGGGCTTGCCGAAATCGTCTGCGCCTTCGTAGCGGCGCATGTAGGGCCCGTCGCAGAGGGTGCGCTGAATTTCCTCGACGGTGGAGACGAATCGCGGATCCTTGGGATCGATGATGCCGACTTCGACCATCAGCAAGATGGAGGCGTCCATGTCGCGGCCGCCGAAGCTCTCGGCGAAGGCCTGCCGCTCCGCGTTCCACGACTCGCGCAGGATGCGCTCGCGCATGCTGCTGGCGTGCTGGCCCCAGTAGGCCGCGCGATCGGGCAGGCGCAGCTTGGCCGCGATCTTGGCCAGGCGGTCGCAGGCGGCCCAGCTCATCAACGCCGACGAGGTGTGGATGCGCGCGCGCGTGCGCAGCTCCCACATGCCGGCGTCGGGCTGGTCGAACACGCGCACCGCCTGTTCGCCGACCTTCTCCAGCGCGCGGAACTCGCGCGGGCCGGCACGCCGCAGCAGGCGATGGTCGTGGAAGGCCTGGGCCGCGCCCAGGATGACGTTGCCGTAGACGTCGTGCTGGAAATGCTCCTGCGCCTGGTTGCCCACGCGCACCGGCCCCATGCCGCGGTAGCCCGGCAGGTTCTCGACGACGCCCTCGGGCAACTGCTTTTCCAGGCCGATGCCGTAGAGCGGCTGGATGTGGCCGCCCTGCGAGTCGATCACCACGTTGCTCACCCAGCGCAGGTAGTCCTCCATGGTGCCGACTTCCGACAGGCTGTTGAGCGCGCGCACCACGAAGAAGGCATCGCGCAGCCAGCAATAGCGGTAGTCCCAATTGCGCGCGGTGTTGGGCGCCTCGGGAATGCTGGTGGTCATGGCCGCGATGATGGCGCCGGTGTCCTCGAACAGCGACAGCTTGAGGGTGATGGCCGCGCGGATCACCGCGTCCTGCCACTCCAGCGGCAGCGCCAGCCGGCGCGTCCACTGGCGCCAGTAAGCGGTGGTCTTCTGCTCGAAATCGCGCGCCGTCTCGGCGATGCCGGTTTGCAGCGTCTCGTCGGGCCCGAGCAGGAAGTTGAGTTCGCCCGGCAGCACGAAGGCGGTCTGCGCGAGCAGGTGCGAAATCGAGGCATCGGTGTTCAGGCGCAGCGTCATGCCCGGGCCGACGAAGCGCACGTGATTGCTGCCGCGCGTGACCTCCGGCTCGGTACGGCCCCAGTCGAAACGCGGCTGCAGCCGGATGCGCACGCGCGGCCAGCCGTGCAGCGGCCGCACGCGGCGCACGATCATGGTCGGCCGGAAATCGCGCTCGCGCGAGCCGAAGCGCGGCGCGAAATCGATGATCTCGATGGCCTGCCCGTGTGTGTCGTAGAGCCGCGTGCGCAGCACCGCCGTGTTGGGCACATAGGACTGCTCGGCGTGCGAGAAGGATTCCAGCTCGATGGCGAAGAAGCTGCCCTGCTCGCTGTCGTCGAGCAAGGCGTTGAAGACCGGATCGCCGTCGAAGCGCGGCAGGCAGCTCCAGACGATGCGGGCATGCGTATCGATCAGCGCGCTGAAGGCGCAATTGCCGATCACGCCCAGCGAAAGCGAGGACCGCAGCGCGGCGGATGCACCGTCGCGGGCGGGAGTGGCAGGGGGCTGCGTCATGAGTGACAACCTTTCTGAATGGCAAGCAAACGCTTCAACGCACACGCAAGCGTCAATCTCGACCGAGATGGCACATGCGCCATCGGCCCGGTTTCAGAGTAAAACAGGATGCCCGCGCTTCAGCCCAACCGTTCGCCAGGCTCGGCCGCATCACGCGCGAGGACCACCTCGCTCGCCTGCAGATAGCGCAACACCTCCACGGGGCTGGCCAGCCGGTGCCGCGCCACGCTGGCACCCGGCCCGACCTTGATGCCGATACCGCCCAGCACCTGCGCCGCGGCGATGGCCGCCTCGTCCGTCGTATCGTCGCCGATGAAAACCGGCACGCGCTGCGCGAATCCCGGCGAGCGCATCAGCCTGTGCAGCGCGCGGCCCTTGTCGACTTGCGCCAGCTTCAGTTCGACCACCGACTTGCCGTGCAGCACCACCAGCGCGCCCTCATCCTTGGCCGCATCGGGCGATGCCGCAAGCCCGGCAGCCGGGACGGCCGGGCGGCTGAGCCGCTGCACGAGTTCGAGGCAGGCCTGCGCCCACTGCGGCGCCCCCCGGTAGTGCAGCGTCAGGCCATGCCCCTTGCGCTCCAGCAGCAGGCCCGGGTGCGCCTCGACGAAGGCCTGGAGTTCTCGGATGGCGTCGTGCAGGTCGGGCGGCGCGGGGCTTTCCGTGCGGCCATCGGCCCAACGCAGCACCGCGCCATGCTCTCCCGCGACGTCGAGGCGCAGGGGCGCGAGCAACTGGTCGATCTGCGCGACCGGGCGCCCGGTGATGACGCCGAGCGCACCGCCCAGGCGACTGTGCAGCGCCGTGAGCACTGGCACGATCCCGGGCGCCACCTGCACCCCTTCGGGGGTCTCGGCGATGTCGACCAAGGTGCCATCGAAATCGAGCCAGAGCGCATGACGATGCGTGAGCAAGGGCACATCGCTGGGCTGGCCGTCTTGCGGCGGCGCGCCATCCACCGTTTCCGGATCACGGTCCGATGCGGAAGAACCGATTTCATGGGGACTTACAGCTTTGTTCACGTTCATATCTGTCGTCAACATGCTCCAAAATTTAACATGACTTCCCAGCCGGAGCCGCCCCACATCACTGCGTCGCGGTCACGTCCTACGCCATGTAGCCCTGGCTCGCCGCGTGCTGATCCACCTTCAGCCCCCGTCACCCAAGCAGTTTCGATGCCAGCGCGAGCCCTGCGCATGTCATGACCGCGCGTGCCACTCGACCGTCGCTTCGCGCCATTCCTGGAACTTCAGGATGGCCTGCATAATTCCGACATGTCCCATCCGGCCGGGCGCGCGCCTGGCCGAGCTTGCCCCACGATGTCTCCATTCGCTTTCCTGATTCCACCGGCCGGCCGACTGCTGGCCCGGCCTGGCGCGTGGCGCAACGGCCCGACCATGGCCTGTCGTCTTGCCGGCGGAACGCTGGCCGCTCTGCTCACGGTCTTGGCCGCACCGGCTGCCGCGCAGACGGCCGCGGGGGTCGTGGACCAGAAATTCGTGGCCAGCAAGAACTGCCTGTCCTGCCACAGCGTCCAGCGCAAGATCGTCGGCCCCGCGTTCAAGGACATTGCCGCCAAATATGCGGACCACCCGGAGGCCGCCGAGCACCTGGCCGAAAAAATCCGCAAGGGCGGCGCAGGCGTCTGGGGCCCGATTCCCATGCCCGCCAACCCCAAGGTCAACGAGGCCGAGGCCCGCCAGTTGGCCGAATGGGTGCTGGCGACGCCGCCGAAGTGATCCCGGCCAGGCGGTTCAGCCGACCAGGGTCACCCGCAGGCAGCCCCGGCAGCTGTTGACGAAGACCAGCGCTTCGGCCCGGGCCAGATCGGCCACCGTCACCACCGCCTCGGCCACCGGCGTGCCAGCTGCCTCGCCCAGGGCTGGCGGCAGACCTTCGGCCAGGACCCGGGCACGGCCGATGCCGGGCAGCAGGCCACACGCCAGCGGCGGCGTCAGCCAGCGGCCATCGAGCCTGAGCAGTACGTTGCCGCGCGTGAACTCGGTCAACTCGCCGCGCTCGTTCCACAGCAGGCTGTCGAAGACCCCGGGCGCCATCGGCGCCAGCGCCTCGTAATGGGCGCGCCGCGTGGTCTTGAAACGCACGAAGTCGCTGCCCGCATCGGCCAGCGCGTGCGGCGCCAGGGTGACGCGCAGCGGCTCGGCCGGGGTCGGCTGCGCCACGCTCTCGGCCGCCAGCCGCCCGCGCGCATCCAGCAGCAGGCGCACACGCCAGTCGCCCGAGGCATGCCGCAGGGCTTGTTGCGCGAGCAATGCCTCAGCCCGCGCGCGCCGCGCGGCGTCCCACGGATAGGAGAAATGCGCGGCGGCGCGGGCCATGCGGTCCAGGTGCAGATGCTGCAGCGGCAAGGCGCCGTCGCGCAGCAGCACGGTTTCCAGCAGCGAGAAAGGGGTGCTCGCATTGCGCAGGAACGACCATTTCTGGTGCCACTCGCGCCACTCGGGCGCGGCGCGTGCGTCACTGGTCACGCCACTGCCCACGCCGCACTCGGCCTGCCCGCCGCGGGCTATGACCACGGTGCGGATGGCCACGTTGAAGGTCGCCGCGCCCCCCGGCCGCAGCACGCCGATGGCGCCGCAGTAGACGCCGCGCGGCGAATGCTCGAGCGCAACGATGCGCTGCATCGCCCGCACCTTGGGCACGCCAACCACCGATCCGCACGGAAACAGCGCCTCGAACACATCCGACAGCCGGGTGCCCGGGCGGCTGCGCGCCGCCACGTCCGAGGTCATCGCCCAAATCGTCGGCCAGGCGCGCGTCTCGAACAGGCGCGGCACTTGCACGCTGTACGGCAGCGCCACGCGCGAGAGGTCGTTGCGGATCAGGTCGACGATCATCAGGTTCTCGGCACGCTCCTTCTCGCTGGCGCGCAGGCCCTCGGCCCGGGCCGCGTCCTCTTGCGGCGTGGCGCCACGCGCGGCCGTGCCCTTCATGGGGCGCGACAGCAAGTGGCCGTCGCGCCAGTCGAAGAACAGCTCGGGCGAGACCGACAGCACCTGCTCCGCGCCGGTGTCGATGAAGGCCGCATAGCTGCCCGGCTGACTGCGCCGCAGCGCGTCGAAGAAGCCGCGCGCATGCCCCTCGAAACCCGTGCGCAGCCGCATGGTGTAGTTGATCTGGTAGTTCTCGCCGTCGCGGATGGCGCGGCCGATCTCGGCCATGCCGTCCTCGAACTGCGCCCGGCTCAACTCGCCCTGCCATTCGCCAGCCACCCCGTAGGGCGGCTCGGCAGCGCCATCCTCGGCACCCCTGTCGAGAGACGCATCGAGCGGACGATCAAACACCGCGAACCAGGCCAGCGGCCGACCCGGCTGAGGCTCGTGCGTCTGGTAGGCCGTATCGAAGGCGGGCGCGGCTTCGTAGCGCACGAAACCCACGCACCAGGCGCCCTCCAGACTGGCCTGATGGGCCGCGTCGATGACGCCGCGCACCTGGTCCAGGCGGTCAGCGCGCAGCACGCGCAATGGCTGGGCGAAGGCCCGCCGCTCCGGCCCACCGCCTTGCGGATCCTCGAAGTCGAGGACGACGGAAATCGTATCGTTCATCATGTCCTCGGCGTGCTGACGCAAGCAGGTCAAGCCCAAGCCGCGCTCGCCACGAAAAAATACCCCGCAGCGTTTCCACTGCGGGGTATTTTTCAGTTCTATTGGCTCCCCGACCTGGGCTCGAACCAGGGACCTACGGATTAACAGTCCGGCGCTCTACCGACTGAGCTATCGAGGAACAGACCGCTATTATAGGCACAGTTTTTACCGCTTTTCAAACTCCATGCCCATTCCCGCCTCAACCGACGATGCCGCCCTGGCGGCCTATCCCCGCGTGCTGTCCATCGCCGGCTCGGACAGCGGCGGCGGCGCGGGCATCCAGGCCGACCTGAAAACCTTCTCCGCACTGGGCTGCTACGGCATGACCGCCATCACGGCGCTGACCGCCCAGAACACGCAGGGCGTGCGCGCCATCCATGCGGTGCCCGGCGACATGATCGAGGCCCAGATCAGCGCCGTGGTCGAGGACATCGGCGTGGACGCCGTCAAGATCGGCATGCTGCACGCCGCCGACGTGGCCCGCACCGTCGCGCGCGCGCTCGACCGCTACCAGTTGCAACGCGTGGTATTCGACCCGGTCATGGTATCGGCCGCCGGTGCCCGGCTGATCGACGACGGCGCCATCGAATCGCTGGTGCGGGAGGTGTTTCCGCGCGCCAGCGTGATCACCCCCAACCTCGACGAAGCCAGCCTGCTGCTGGGCCGCGCGCTCGACACGCCCGACGCGCTGCAGCGCGCCGCCACCGACCTGCTGGCGCTGGGTGCGCGTGCCGTTCTGCTCAAAGGTGGCCACCTGCCCGGCGCCGAGGTGATCGATATCCTGGCCTGGACAAATGCCGACGGCGGCATCGAACAGCAACTCCTCCAGTCGCCGCGCATCGCCACGCACAACCTGCACGGCACCGGCTGCACCCTGTCATCGGCCATCGCCGCGCATCTGGCGCTGGGCCTCGACCTGCTGCCCGCCGTGCAGGCCGCGCGCGCCTACATCCGATCGGCCCTGCACGCCGGCGCCAGCGTGCGCACGGGCCGCGGCATCGGTCCGCTCAACCACGGCTTCGCGCCGCAGGCCATGCGGCTGCGCTAGGGTGTGTCATCAATTGATCGGGCCCAGCGAAAGGTCATGCCGGATGCAGTGCAAGGCGACGTGGGCGCCGCGCATGCTCATGCGCAAGCCCACGGCAACGCGGCAATGCGTCCGGCATGACCTTTCCCTTCGGGTTGCCCCGGGATGCGGCACCTGCTGCGTTGGCCGCCACGCTCGATAGCGACGGCTATCGAGCGCACCGTCCGCCTTGCATCCATCCGCATCCCGGGGCAACGCTGGGCTCGATCAATTGATGACACACCCTAGATCCGTAGCATTTCTTTACCCCTCATTCACGCCGCCAAGGTCTCGTCTGACACCACACATGCCTGGGCGGCGATACGCTTGCCTTACTTTTCTCCATGGCGAACCTGGTGTGCGCCGGGGTGAAAAGCATGAGAAAGGAAGATCATGAAAAAGAAACTGGCCATTACGCTTGCCGCCCTCCTCGCGCTCAACAGCGTGGGGGCATGGGCGCAAAACGGTCCAGACTCCAAGAATGACCTCCGTCCGGAATCCGGCCGGCAGGAATCCAGCCAGCCAGGGTCTGCGACCCAGAGCAAGCAACGCGACAACCGCGGAACGGATCAGCGGCAGCAGGCCCAGAAGCGTGGCGGCGAGCAGGGAGAAGCCCAAGCCCATCGCCACGACGACGCGTCGCACCAGCAATTCGCTCGCGGCGAACGCCTGCCGCAGGACTACCGTGGCCGGCAATACGTGGTCGAGGATTGGCGTGCACACAACCTGCGCCAACCGCCCCGAGGCCAGCACTGGGTGCAGGTTGGCGGCCAGTACGTCCTGGTCGCCATCGCCACCGGTGTGATCACCTCGATCCTTCTCAACCAATAAGCAGAAGCTGAAAGGAACTGACATGACCCAGCGCATCAAATGGCTGCTGGCCGCCGTGGCTGCGGCGACCGTACTCTCGGGCTGTTTCTGGCCCCCGCCGGGCGGCGGCGGTGGCGGCGGCCCCGGTGGTGGCGGCGGCGGTGGCTGGCAGCAAGGCGGTGGTGCCGGCCCAGGCGGCTGAGCCCTGCTTACTCCCATGAAAAAGCCCCCTGTTTTTGCAGGGGGCTTTTTTCCATCCAGGGTCATCCATGGACCCGAGCAATAAACGCTCAGCGGCGCTTGAACAAGGCGAACAGCAGCGCAACGGCCATGACCGTGAACGCCACGAACGACCAGTTGGCGATACTCAGTCCCAGGAAAGTCCAGTCGATGGCCGTGCAGTCGCCACTGCCCCTGAAAATCATCGGGACCGCGCGGCGCAGCGGGAAGGTTTCGATCATGCCGTAGAAATCGCGGCTGCACGAGGCGAACTCCGGCGGATACCACTGGAGGAAGCTCTGGCGGGCCGCCACGAAAGCCCCGAAACCCGCACCGACCAGCGCCAGCACGCTGCCCGCCCCATGCACCCCCCGGGTCTTGGGCAGCGCAAAAAGACCGGCCAGCAGGCCCACGATGATCAGGGCATAGCGCTGCACGATGCACATCGGACAAGGCTCAAGGCCGACGACGTGCTGCAGATACAGGGCAAAGCCCAGCAAGGCCACGCAGGCCACGAAAACCCAGGCCAGCACGCGCCGGCGCGAGCCCAGAAACACATTCAGCGACATATTCTTTCCTAGTTCAAGAGCTTGCCTATCCACGAAAACGCGACCCGCCCATTGAGGCCGGCAGCCAACCGGCGATTGTGTTCCAGAACGCGGCCCCTGCCATTCCAAGGAATGTTGAACTAAAGACACACGGCACGGGAAAACTCATGCGTGCGCACGGCTGCGGCTGCCGGAATCAGGCCCTGCTCACCAGCCCTAGCGCCCCGAGGACCGCAGCCGCTGCTCGGCCCAGCGCCGCGCATCGGCGAAAGCGCTGTCGTGGCTGGCCCAGGGGCCGTTGACGTCCAGACAGTCGCCATCGGGCAGCGTGACCGAGGCGCGCTGCGGGCGGCCCTCGCCCAGCCGCAGGACAATCTCCACGTCGTATTCGCGTTCGGCGGCATCCAGGCGCTCCAGGCCAAAGATGTTGTGGAATCGATATCGGGCCACGGTTTCTGCACTGCTCATAGGGCACGCATCATAGTAGAGCCCATGACCAGGCGATCCGACTCACCCACGCGCAGAGCGGCCAGGTTCACCCAGGGCCTGGTCGGCGGTCCAGGGTACACGGGGAACGCCCGCTTGATTGACCGGCAGGGGCCGCGCGACCGGGCAGGACTTCGCCGCACTCGACCGCGCCAGGGCGGCGTAGCGCTGCCGCAGCGCCTCGTAGCGGCTGTCTCGGCCACGCTGCTCCTCCAGGAAAGCAAATGCCGGCCACAGCAGAAAGCCCGGCGCCCGCGCGATCGGCTGGTCCTCCGAGCCGCCGCTGTAGCGCACCAGCGTGCGCTGGGCCTGCTGGGCCTCCTGAGCGAGTTCGGTGCAATCGGCGCTCGCATACCGCGCCTCGGGGCTGGCGGCACAGCCGGCCAGGGCCACAGCCAGCGCGGCCAGGGCCGCCACTGCGCATCGCCTCCGGGGCTGGCGTGAGTGATCGCCATGCCATTTCATCAAGATCATCATGCCCTTCGTCTGTCACCCGTGCCTGACCCTGCGATGCTAATAGAGGACAGAAGAGATCGCCTGGATCGGCGGATCCCCTCAGCGTTTCATGCCAAATGCGCCCATGAACTGATCGGTCTGCCGCTGCAACTGCTCCTGCATCTGCAGATAGACCGAGCGGGATTGCGCCACATAGTTGTCGAGCATGTCTTTCATCATGGGTGTATGCAGGCTCATGAACTGCGTCCAGCTCTCGGGCGTGAAGGCCTTGCCCTGTTCGGCCATGCGGTTTTGCAACTCGATGAAGGACTGGACGTTTTGCTCCAGGTAATGCCCCATGAAGCCCTGCAGGGCATGGCCGTAGAAGCGGATCAGGTTGGCCAGCGCCGCTTCGCTGAACAGCGGCACACCGCCGCTTTCCTCTTCCAGGATGATCTGCAGCAGGATGCTGCGCGTGATGTCCTCCCCGCTCTTGGCATCGGTCACCAGCAAGGGCTGGCCATCGATGACGAACTGCTTGAGCTCGACCAGCGTCACATAGCTCGACGTGGCAGTGTCGTAGAGCCGGCGATTGGGGTATTTCTTGATGCGGCGCGTCTCGTCCTGGCCAGCCTCGGGCGGGGATTTTCGGCGGGATACGGACAAGGGACTACCTCCTGCGGGCTGATCGACGATATCGATTCTAGAGTGCCCCACCCAGGCCCGCGCACGATGTTTACCCTGAACGCCGCCGACGCGCCCCACGATGACTCCAGGCTGGCGCTCCTTGATTTTTAATTACCATGGCGGCTTTGCCATGCCTGCCGCCACGCCACGCTACTCGGGCCGATTCGCGCCCTCGCCCACCGGGCCGCTGCATGCCGGCTCGCTGGTGGCGGCGCTGGCCAGTTGGCTCGACGCACGGGCGCACGGCGGGCGCTGGCTGGTGCGCATCGAAGACATCGACCCGCCGCGCTGCCAGCCCGATGCCGACCAACTCATCCTCACCCAACTGCAGGCCCTGGGACTGGTGCCGGACGAGCCGCCCGTCTGGCAATCGCAGCGCGCAGCACACTACCAGACCGCGCTCGACCGGCTGATCCAGATCGGGCTGGCCTACCCTTGCAGTTGCACCCGACGCGACATCGCGGCCGCACAGGCTCGGGGTCCTGCGCCGCGCGCGCGCCACACCGAACTGGTCTACCCCGGCACCTGCCGCCACGGCCTGCACGGCCAGCCTGCCCGCTCGTGGCGCGCCCGCACCGCCGAACTGCCTGCCACGCTGGCCGGCGCACTGCAGGCACCGCCCCTTTCGGCCGCTGACCCGGCGCCCCGGTTCGACACACGGGCAGGCGACGCACGGCCGCAGGACTGGCACATCGCCTGGCACGACCGCCGCCTGGGTGCCCAGCAGCAGAACCTGACGCAGGAGGTCGGCGACTTCGTGCTGCGCCGCGCCGACGGTCTGTGGGCCTACCAGCTCGCGGTAGTGGTGGACGATGGCGCACAAGACATCACCCACATCGTGCGCGGCGCCGACCTGACCGACAACACGCCGCGCCAGCTCTGGCTGCAGCGCGCGCTGGGCTTGCCGGCCCCCAGTTACCTGCATGTGCCGCTGGTGCTGGATGACTCGGGTGAAAAGCTCTCCAAGCAGCACGGCGCGCCGGCCATCGACACCGGCCACCCGGCGGCCGTCCGCGCCACGCTGGCGCAGGCCGCCGCGCGCCTGTCTCTGCCGCCCATGCCGGCCTCATCCAGCACCGCCGAAGCCCTGCAAGGCTGGGTCGCCGCCTGGCGTGAATGCTGGCCTTTTCTTATCTGAAAAACAAATAAACAGCGTCGATTACCGAAAACCCCTGAGTTATATGATTTGCGCATATAAGCCAAATTGCAAAGACCTCCAGGTTATGAAAGACGCATCCACCCTTCTGACGCGGCGCACCCTCGGGCGCCTGGCCACCCAGGCCGCCATCGCCACGGCATTCGCCGCCCGCACGTCGTGGGCCGCCGAACCCGCGCGCGTCATCCGCATCGCCTCGCCCGACCTGAGCGCCGGGTCCAAGCCCTTCGCCGGCACCAGCACGCTGTCGCTGGCGCACATCCACAGCAGCCTCGAAAAAGCGTTCGCCGAAGACGGCATCCAGGTCGAATGGTCGTTCTTCAAGGGCGCGGGCCCGGCCGTCAACGAAGCCTTCGCCAACGGCCAGATCGACTTCGCCTACCTGGGCGACCTGGCCTCCATCATCGGCCGCGCCGGCGGCCTGCAGACGCGGTTGCTGCTGGCCGTGCGCGGCTCCAACACCTATCTGGGCGTGCCGCCGGATTCGCCCATCAAGGGGCTGCAAGACCTCAAGGGCAAGCGCGTGGCGCTGTTTCGCGGCACCGCCGACCAGCTCTCGCTGGGCCGCTCGCTGGCCGAAGTGGGCCTGAAGGAACGCGACCTGCAGATCATCAACCTCGACTGGACCGCCGCCCGTGCGGCGCTGGCGGCCAAGCAGGTCGATGCCGCCTGGCAGGGCCCGGCGCTGCTCACGCTGCGCGACCGCGGCCAGATCCTGGTGCCCGCTTCCACCAAGTCGATCAAGAACCGGCAGGTCACCACGCAAGCCGCGCTAATCGGCGCCCAGTCCTTCATCGAGAACAACCCGGCACTCACCCAGCGCCTGATCGACGTGCTGGTGCGCGAGGCGCGCTGGGCATCCGACGAGGCCAACCGCGCGACGCTGGAGCAAGCCTTCGCCACGCAAGGCAACCTGCCGCTGTCGCTGGTGCAGGGCGAATTCGCGGGCGACGACCTGCGTTTCCGCTTCAACCCGCGGCTCGACGACTTCATCGCCACCAGCTATACCGGCAGCGTGGCCAGCGCGCGCGAACTCGGGCTGATCCGGCGCGACTTCGACGCCCGGGCCTGGCTGGAGCCAAAGTTCGTCGAGCAATCGATCGCCAGCCTCGGCCTCAAGGACGTCTGGCCGGCCTACGACGCGCAAGGCAAGGCCCAGCGATAAGAACGTGTTCTAAGCACGTCGACGCATCCGTCATGGCAACCGCCTCCCCTTTCTTGCCCACCCCTGGGCGCAGCGGCTCGAAACCATCGGCCTGGCTCAAGACCGCGCGGCATGGCCTGCCCGCCATCGCCTTGCCGCTGGCCTTGCTGGCACTGTGGGCGGTGGCGGCCAGTCGCCACTGGATGTCGCCGCAGATCCTGCCCGAGCCCGCGCTGGTGCTGGCCACCGCGCGCGAGCTGCTGGCGCAGGACCTGCCCGAGCACGTGCTCGCCAGCCTCTCGCGGCTGGCGCTGGGCGCCCTGCCCGGGCTGGCCGCCGGCTGGCTGCTGGGCCTGGCCACCGGCCTGAGCCGCCGCGCCGAACGGCTGCTCTACCCGACGCTGGCGACCTGGGCGCTGGTGCCCAACCTGGCGCTGATTCCGCTGCTGATGGTGCTGCTGGGCATCGGCGATGCGCTCAAGGTCGCCATCATCTTCAACGCCACGCTGATCCCGATGCTGGTGCACACCCACGCCGGTGTGCGCGACATCTCGCCGCAACTGCGCGAGGCCGCCTTCGTGCTGCGTCTGAACGCCAGGCAGCGGCTGCGTCAGCTTGACCTGCCGGCCGCGCTACCGGCCGTGCTGACCGGGCTACGGCTGGCGCTGTCCTCGGCCTGGACCGCGCTGGTGATCGTCGAGCTGCTGGCCTCCTCCGAAGGCATCGGCTATTTGCTGGTCTGGGGCCGGCAGATGTTCCAGCTCGACATCGTGTTCGTCTGCATCGCCGTCATCGGCCTGCTCGGGCTGGCGCTGGAATGGGCGGTGCAACAGGCCGACCGCCGGCTGGTGCGCTGGCCACGCCCGGCGCTGGCGCACCACAGCGCGCACCACAGCACACATCAGGCCGGGGGCAGCGGCCGCGCCGCCGCCCTGCTGCCCTGGCTGCTGCCGCTGCTGCTGGCCGCGCTGTGGTGGCTGGCCACGGCGCGCACCTGGGCCGATCCGCACGTGCTGCCCGCCCCCTCGGCCGTATGGCAGGCGCTGGCGCAAGGCACGGCCGACGGCTCGCTGCCCGACGCCATGGGCCAGAGCCTGGCGCGCTACGCGCTGGGCCTGCTGGCCGGCGGCGCCATCGGCATCGCGCTGGGGCTGGCCTGCGGGTTGCTGCCCGCGCTCAACCGCCTGCTCGCGCCCACGCTGGGGGCGCTGCGCCACATCGTGATCTTCGCCTGGCTGCCGCTGCTGACGGCCTGGGCCGGCACCGGCGAAGGCGCGCGCGTGGTGTTCATCGCCATCGCCAGCTTCTTTCCGCTCTTCGTCGCCACCCTGCGCGGCGTCGCCAACCTGCCGCGCACGCTGCAGGAAGCCGCCGACGCCCTGCGGCTGAGCTGGCCGCAGCGCCTGCGCTACCTGGTGCTGCCCGGCGCCGCCTCGGCCATCCTCGCCGGCCTGCGCCTGGGCCTGATCCACGGCTGGCTGGCCACCATCGGCAGCGAATACTTCATGGCCTCGAGCGTCGGCATCGGCAGCCTGATGATCAACGCCCAGCAGCTCATGAACGTGGACGTCATCTTCGCCGGCCTGCTGCTGGTCAGCGCCACCGGCGCCCTCCTCCATTTCACCGGACAGCAGTTGGAGTACCACCTGCAGCGCTGGAGACACGCATGACCACGCCTCACCCTTCGTCCCACCCCAACAGCGAGGGCACCGCGCCGGCCGTCGAGTTCGCCCACGTCGGCAAGACCTTCACGGTCGATGGCCGCGCCTTCGAGGCGCTGCGCGACATCTCGCTGCGCATCGCCCCGGGCGAGTTCACCGCCATCGTCGGCGCCAGCGGCTGCGGCAAATCGACCCTGCTGCGCCTGCTGGTCGGGCTCGACCGCGACTACAGCGGCCACATCCACGCCGGCGGCCAGGCGGTGCGCGGCATCGGCGCCGACCGCGGCATCGTGTTCCAGGAGCACCGCCTGTTCCCATGGCTGACGGTCCGGCAGAACATCGCGCTGGGCATCATCAACGAGCCGCTGCCAGCCGACGAAAAAGCCCGCCGCGTGGACGAGCAGATCGCGCTGGTCGGCCTCAAGGGTTTCGAGTCGGCGCTGCCGCACCAGCTCTCGGGCGGCATGTCGCAGCGCGTAGCGATCGCGCGCGGGCTGGTCGCCAGCCCCGGCATCCTGCTGCTCGACGAGCCCTTCGGCGCGCTCGACGCGCTGACACGCCGCCAGATGCAGGAAGAGCTGCTGCGCATCCGCCAGAAACGCCAGATCACCACGCTGCTGGTCACCCACGACGTCGAGGAAGCCGTCTTCCTGGCCGACCGCGTGGTCGTGCTGCAGCCGCGGCCCGGCCGCATCCACGACATCGCCCGCATCGACCTGCCCCAGCCGCGCGACCGCAACGCCCCCGCCTTCCAGGAGCGGGTCGCCGGCATTGTCGCGCAGCTCACCCAGGCGCCCGCCAGCCTCGCGGCCTGAACAACCATAGATCGCCTCCACACGCCCGCTCATGACCACTGCACCCAACATCATCTTCATCCTGGCCGACGACCTCGGCTGGGCCGACCTCAGCGTCTACGGACAGACCGATTTCCAGACCCCCCGGCTCGACCAGTTGGCCGCGCAGGGCGTGCGCTTCACCCAGGCCTACGCCAATTCGGCCGTTTGCTCGGCCACGCGCTTCGCGCTCATCACCGGCCGCTACCAGTACCGGCTGCCCGGCGGCCTGGAAGAACCGCTGGCGCGCGTGGCCGACGGCCTGGGCCTGCCGCCCGAACACCCCACGCTGCCCTCGCTGCTCAAGGCCCAGGGCTACCACACCGCGCTGATCGGCAAGTGGCACCTCGGGCGCCCGCCACACTACGGCCCGCTCAAGAGCGGCTACGACCACTTCTTCGGCAACCACGCCGGCGCCATCGACTACTTCACGCACAAGGCCGGCGTCGGCGCGCAACTGCCGTCCGACCTGTGGGAAGGCGACGTGCCGGTCGAGCGCACCGGCTACTACACCCAGATCCTGGCCGACGAAGCCACCCGCTACGTGCGGGCGGCCCAGCCCGGCCAGCCCTATTTCCTGTCGCTGCACTTCACGGCCCCGCACTGGCCCTGGGAAGGCCCCGGCGACGAAGCAGTCTCGCACCAGATCAAGGACCTGTTCCACTACGACGGCGGCAGCCTGAAAAAATACGCCGAGATCGTGCAGGCGCTCGACGCCGCCGTCGGCCAGGTGCTCGACGCGGTCGAGGCCAGCGGCCAGGCCGACAACACCATCATCGTCTTCACCAGCGACAACGGCGGCGAACGCTTCTCCAAGAACTGGCCCTTCATCGGCCAGAAGACCGAGCTGCTCGAAGGCGGCCTGCGCGTGCCCACGCTGCTGCGCTGGCCGGCGCGGCTGCGCCCGCAGGTGCAGGAGCAAGTCACCCTCACCGCCGACTGGCTGCCCACCCTGCTGGCCGCCGCCGGCACCGCGCCGCACCCGGACTACCCGAGCGATGGAGAAAACATCCTGCCCATCCTCGAAGGCCAGGCGCCGCCACACGACCGTACCCTGTACTGGCGCTACAAGGCGCAAGGCCAGCGCGCGCTGCGCGACGGCGACCTCAAGTACCTCAGGATCAACGACAACGAATTCCTCTTCAACGTCGTGGCCGACCCGCGCGAACGCGCCAACCTCAAGGACCGCCAGTCGCACGACTTCGCGCGCCTGAAAGCGCAGTGGGAAGAACTCGACCGCCAGTTCCTGCCCATCACCGACGAAGTCTTCACGCATGGCATCACGCCCGACGTGCAGGCCGACCGCTACGTGCCCGCGCAGCTGCGGCGCACGCTGCCGGGGGCGCGCTGATCTGGCCGGCTGCGGCGGCGAACTTCTCGGGGGGTTAGTTCAAATCCAGGGCGGCTCCATACAACGAGCCGTCACTGGCACTATTTCTTGGGCCTCCATTGGATGATGACGATCCCTATCAGCAAGATCAACGCACCCAGCACGCTGTATCCGCTCATCCGCTCATGCAAGACAATCACGGCCAAAACGGTCGCAACCAGGGGCTCCAATAAGCTCGCAATCGCGCCACCTATCGCCCCCGTCCCTTTGATTCCGTTCAGAAACAGCGTCTGTGCGAGCGCCGTAGGTACCGCTGCAACGTACAGCAGCATCAGCCATCCGCCAACCGAGTAGGTCAGATGCAATCCATCTTGAGGCCAGAACGGCATCAATGCCAACGCGCCTATGGCAAAGCCAATGCCCCCAGCATGCATTGGGCTGCACACCCCTGCGGAGGCGCGCGCCGCAAGTACATAGAACGCTTGGAACAGCGCACACGCGACCGCAATCGCGACGCCAATCCAGAATCGGTAAACATCAGGGGTCACGTCCGACGGCAGGCCGACGAGCAGTGTTGTGCCAACGATAGCCGCCACCAAGGCAAGAAACGTCCTTAAATGAAGTGGCTCTCGGAACCAGAACACCGAGATCAACGCCACGAAGATGGGTGCCCCGCAAATGCTGAGGAGCACCGAGATGGCAACCCCTACCCGCTCAATCGCAAGAACGTATGTCAACTGATAAAACGCCATGCTGACGCCAAGCACGACAAGGATGGATAGGCCTCTCGGCGTGAGGACCGGCATCCACGTTCCTGCATAGACACGCGCCATCAGCATCAGAAACGGCACCGAGAAGGCGAGTCGCAAGAAACTAATCGACACCGCATCGGCTCCGCCGGTTGTACCCAAGGCCTGGAAGACCAGACCTGTCGTTCCCCATAAAGAGGCAGCAGCGAGCACTGCCGCCCAAGCTGTTCTGTGAGAAATCTCAGCCGCCCCCGATGCCAGACGTTCAACCGAACTTTGAGTGCTCATTTCCCTCACCCCTTGAATAGAGAAAAACTCTTGGTGACTAGCTTGACGCCCCCGTGATCCGAGGAGAACTGCGAGAACGAAAAACAGAGCACAACATCGCTATAGACCATGTTCAGCCACAACGGGTATGCGCTCGCCGAAGGCATGACGAAGGGCTAGCCAACGAGACGCTCTCAGCTAAAATCAACAATATCGTCAATGATGACATCTTAGTCATTGTTGACACATGAATCAATTTCAAGAGGCTATGGCGAATGGTGATGGTCAGGCAGTTCGATGAAGACGTTGTGCTTGAGAAGGTGCTGGAAGTGTTCTGGACCAAGGGTTGGCAGGCGACGTCGATGGCAGATCTGGCTGGGGCAGCCAATGTCCAGCGAGGCTCTCTCTACCACGCGTACGGCAGCAAGGAACACCTCTTCCTTCTTGCCTTCGATCAGTACGCCGAACGCGTGCTTGCCGAGTCACGGGCGGCGCTGGATGCGCCATCAGCAAAAGCAGCGCTTCAGCGCTTTTTTGACGTCTCCATCACGAGCATGACTGCGGACAGTCCGCCACGCGGTTGCTTCACGACGAAGACGGCAATCGAAAGCGGGCTGATCGGCTCAGCCGCATACGATCGAGTCCGATTGCTGCTAGGAAAACTTGAGACTACGGTCATCGACGCGCTATCTCACGCGAAGATTCGCGACTCATTGAACACACGTCCCGACAAAGCGGCAAAGATCGTCATTGCATTCACCAGAGGACTGGCCGTGATGGAACGGGTCCATCATGACCCCAAGCAGTTACGCGCGGTGAGCCTGAGCCTCATCGAATTGCTCGTCAAGCCGAGCTGACGGCCTTGAGATGGGCGTGATCACAGCCGGCAGGCCGTTCATGCTTCTGAACAAAGCGCGGCTTGCCGGCTTCGCCGGCCTGCGTGAGAAATGAGTTCACTAGAATACGCCGCCCGGATACACCGTGACCTCCTTGGGTGTCCTCTTGCCACCTCTCCTGCATCGACCTTCTTCCCCTCGCGCCGTGACCGACGACAACGCCCCCTCCCCCGCCCCCCACGAAGCGCCGCGCGAGAACGGAAGCGCCGCGCCCGCAGGCGTGGCCCACCCGCAGCGCATCAAGAGCTACGTGCGCCGCGCGGGGCGCACCACCACGGGCCAGGCCAAGGCGTTCGAAACACTTGGGCCCCAGTTCCTGCTGGACTATGCCCCGCAGCCGCTGGACCTGCCCGCGGCCTTCGGGCGTGTGGCGCCGGTGATCCTGGAAATCGGCTTCGGCATGGGCGAGGCGACGGCGCACATCGCGCAGGTCCGGCCGGATGAAAACTTCCTGTGTTGCGAGGTGCACGAGCCCGGCGTGGGCGCGCTGCTCAAGCGCATCGGCGAGCACGGCATCGGCAACATCCGCATCCTGCAGCACGACGCGGTCGAAGTGCTGGACCACATGCTGCCGCACGGCAGCCTGGCCGGCGTGCACGTCTTCTTTCCCGATCCCTGGCACAAGAAGCGCCACAACAAGCGCCGGCTGATCCAGCCGCCGCTGGTGCGCAAGCTGGCGCAGCGCCTGCAGCCGGGCGGCTACATCCACTGCGCGACCGACTGGGAGCCCTATGCCCAGCAGATGCTGGAGGTGCTGTCGGCCGAACCGCTGCTGGCCAACAGCGCGACGGATGCCAGCGGCTACGCCGCCAAGCCCGACTACCGACCGCTGACCAAGTTCGAGAACCGCGGACTGCGCCTGGGCCACGGCGTGTGGGATCTGGTGTTCCGGCGCGCCGGCTGACGCCCCTCGCCCGCTTGCGCTGTCGTTCCAGCCCGTGGCTGGAAGAAAACGTATGGGCGGAAACGGGTGGGAACGCGCGAGAACGCGTGAAAGAGGTGAAGTGGTGCCCCCGGCAGGAATCGGACCTGCGACCTATCCCTTCATCCCACTTCGGTTTTCACCGCCACAAGCGCAGGGGTCACTGCGTGTGTTCGTGGGCTGGACTATGCCTTGGCCGAGGACCCGGAAAGTCCTGGCGGCCTGAGCCGTCTAGTCTCTACACCTTCCCCGCGAGGGGCTTGGCTCGGCGTTGCCACGGGCTGGACGCCCACAGGGTTCACCGAATTTGACTCAATTCACACAGCGGCTTTCGCCGTCTGGTGCCCAAAATTTAGGAGGGGATCGCTCTATCCACTGAGCTACGAAGGCAACACCGCGCAGTGTACCAATTCGCGCGCGGCCTCCCGCGCTGGGCATCTGGAAAAGTGCCAGGGCCGGCGCAGCGCCAAGGGGACTCGGCCTCTCAACGATGTTGCACCGCGCGGCCAGCAAGGGCACTCACCGCCCCACCATCTTGAACCGATTGAGGTATTCGTCCCCCGCCTTGCTCGTCTCCGAAGCCGGCGTCGGCGGCAGCTGGTAACTCCAGGTCTCGGTCAACGTCCGGTCGCCCAGCACCAGCGCCGCGCGCAGTTCCGAGGCCTGGGTCGGGTCCTTGACCTTGATCCGGTAGGTCAGGCGCCAGCCACCGATGGCCGGATTGCGCTGCACCTGGGTGCCCACCACTTCCACGTTGGCGCTGGCGCCGATGCGTGCTGCCACGGCGGCATCGGGCGGCAGCGCGCGCAGCGTGGGGCCTTCGAAGTCGACCAGCAGGGCCAGCGTCCCGTCGTGCTGGCGGATCAGGTTGGGCTGGTAACGCTCGCCGTTGCTGCGCAGGGTCTGGCGCACCCAGGCCGGGCCGCCGGCCATGAGCGCGGGCTCGTCCAGCGTCCAGTGCATGCGGTAGTCCAGCGCCATGGGCTGGCCGGCCGGCGGCCGCTCTCCGGGCACCCAGAAAGCGACGATGTTGTCGTTGGTCTCGTCGGGGGTCGGGATCTCGATCAACTCCACCCAGCCCTTGCCCCAGTCGTTGCGGGGCTCGATCCAGGCGCTGGGACGCAAGTCGTAGCGGTCTTTCAGGTCTTCGTAGCGCGAGAAATTGTGCCCGCGCTGCAGCAGGCCAAAGCCCTTGGGATGCGCCACCGCGAAGCGGCTGACGGCCACCTGGGGCGGGTTGTTGAGCGGGCGCCAGATCCATTCGTCCTCGCCGGTGTGGATGGCCAGGCCATTGGAGTCATGGATGGCCGGCCGGTAGTTGGGCACGTCGGGCGGCTGGCTCGGCCCGAACAGGAACATGCTGGTCAGGGGCGCCACGCCCAGCTTGGCAGGCTCCTGGCGCAGGAAGACACGGGCCTGGACGTCCAGCAGCGAGTCGGCGCCCGGCGTCAGCGTGAGCTGGTAGGCGCCGGTGGCGGTCGGCGAATCCAGCAGCGCGTAGATGGTCAGCTGACGGTCCTGCGGCCCGGGCCGGCGTATCCAGAACTCGCGGAAGCGCGGGAACTCCTCGGCCACCGGCAGCCCGGTGTTGATCGCCAGTCCGCGCGAGGACAGGCCGTAGATCTGCCCCTTTCCGATCACGCGGAAATAGCTCGCGCCCAGCAGGCTCATGACTTCGTCGTCCTTGCCGGACTGGTTGATGGGGTAGAGCACGCGAAAGCCGGCCCAGCCCAGGTTGCGGGTCTGCTCGCGGTCGAAGTGCAGGTCGCCGAAATCGAAGCGGGCCGGGTCGTAGGGGATCTCGCTCACGGCGTCGCCGACGATCTCGCTGATGCGCACCGGCGTGTTGAACTGCATGCCCTGGTGATAGAAGGCCAGCTTGAAGGGCGTGTTCAGGTCGGCCCATTCGAAGCCTTCCCGCTTGGGCTGCAGCTTCTGGTAGTCCTCGAACTGCATGCGGCTGAACACCTCGGGCAGGTTGCTCGCCGGCGCCACGTAGGGCGCGGCGGCCAGGGTCCGCGCCTGCGCGGTCACGTCGTCGAGGGAAAAAGCGCTGGCCTGCGCGCAGGCCAGCCCTGCGGCCAAACCCAGCAGGATGGCGCGCACACGCGCCATGAAGGCAGGCCGGGAAAGGCCAGGTCCCAGGTGTGTGCCTGCAAGAGGCAACGCATGAAGGATCGAGGAAATCACACAAGCTCCGGAATGACGATGGGGGGAGGCGCACGCCGCATAATCCATGCCGGTCGGGGTCGCGGCAGACGCTTTCGCATGGGCCCAAGAGTTTAGGCCATCCCTGGCAAACGCAAGATGAATCACTCCACGCAAGACACGCTCAGCCCAGCACCCGCCGACGCCAACGCCCAGGATTCGGTTCACCCTGCCGCCAGCCTCCTCTCGCGCCGCCGCGCGCTGCAAGCGATGGGCTACGCCGTCTGGGCCACTAGCCTCGCCGCGGCCGGGATGGCCCGGGCCCAGGCGGCCCCGGATGCGCGCAAGACGGCACTGATCGAGCGCTTGCTGGCGCAGATGACGGTCGCCGAGAAGATCGGCCAGTTGCGGCTCATCAGCATCGGCCCCGAGATGCCCCAACCCCAGTTGCTGGAGGAAATCGCGGCCGGCCGCATCGGGGCCATGTTCAACACCGTCACGCGCCACGACAACCGCCCGCTGCAGGAAGCGGCCGTGCAGCGCAGCCGCCTGAAGATCCCGCTGTTCTTCGCCTACGACATCGTGCACGGGCACCGCACGGTATTCCCGATCAGCCTCGGGCTGGCCGCCGGCTGGGACATGGCGGCGGTCGCACGCAGCGCCCGGGTGGCCGCCACCGAGGCCGCGGCCGATGGCATCGACATGACGTTCGCACCCATGGTCGACGTCACCCACGACCCGCGCTGGGGCCGCACCTCCGAGGGCTTCGGCGAAGACCCTTACCTGGTCTCCGAGTGCGCGCGTGCCAGCGTGCTCGGCTTCCAGGGCGCCTCCGCCGCCGCGCCCGACTGCATCATGGCCTGCGTCAAGCATTTCGCGCTGTACGGCGCGGTCGAGGGCGGACGCGACTACAACACCGTGGACATGAGCCCGATGCGCATGCACCAGGTCTACCTGCCACCCTACCGCGCCGCCATCGAGGCCGGCGCCGGCGGCGTCATGGTCGCGCTCAACTCCATCAACGGCGTGCCGGCCACCGCCAACACCTGGCTGCTGCAAGACCTGCTGCGGCAGCAATGGGGCTTTCGCGGCGTGACCATCAGCGACCACGGCGCCATCACCGAACTGCTCAAGCACGGCGTCGCCCGCGACGCCCGCGAGGCGGCCCGGCTGGCGATCGAGGCCGGCATCGACCTGAGCATGGCCGACCAGATCTACCTGGCCGAGCTGCCGGGCCTGCTGGCCTCGGGCGACGTGACGGGCGCCGAACTCGACGCCACCGTGCGCGAGGTGCTGGGCGCCAAGTACGACCTGGGGCTGTTCGACGACCCCTTCCGCCGCATCGGCACGGCCGCCGACGACCCGCCCGAAGTCAACGCGGAAAGCCGGCTGCACCGCAGCGATGCGCGCGAAATCGCCCGCGAATCCATCGTGCTGCTGGAAAACCGCCGCCAGACCCTGCCGCTGCGCAGAGCCGGCACCATTGCCCTGGTCGGCCCACTGGCCGACTCCGCCAACGACATGATGGGCAGTTGGTCCGCGGCCGGCGTGGCCCGGCAGTCGGTGACGCTGCGCGAGGGCATGCTGCAGGCGCTCGGCGGCAACGCCCGCCTGCTGCACGCGCGCGGCGCCAACGTCACCGACGATGCAGGCATCGTCGACTACCTGAACCACCTCAACTGGGACGCGCCCGAGGTGGTGCAGGACCCGCGCCCCGCCGCCGACATGATCGCCGAGGCCGTCGCCGCCGCCCGCCAGGCCGACGTGGTGGTAGCCGCCGTGGGCGAGTCGCGCGGCATGTCGCACGAATCGTCGAGCCGCACCAGCCTGGCGCTGCCCGCCACGCAGCGCGCGCTGCTGGACGCGCTCAAGGCCACCGGCAAGCCGCTGGTCGTGGTCCTGTTCAACGGCCGGCCGCTGGCGGTCAACTGGGAACAGGAAAACGCCGACGCGCTGGTCGAAGCCTGGTACCCCGGCACCGAAGGCGGCCACGCGATCTGCGACGTGCTGTTCGGCGACCACAACCCCTCGGGCAAGCTGCCGATCAGCTTTCCGCGCTCGGTCGGCCAGATCCCCACCTACTACAACCACCTGCGCATCGGCCGCCCCTACACCGAGGGCGAGCCCGGCAACTACACCTCGCAATACTTCGAGGAGCCGAACGGGCCGCTCTACCCCTTCGGCCATGGCCTGAGCTACAGCCGCTTCAGTCTCTCGGGCCTGTCGCTATCCACCACCCGGCTGGCGCGCGGGCAACAGCTGACGGCTAGCGTCACGCTCGCCAACGAAGGGCCGCGCGACGGCGCCACCGTGGTCCAGCTCTACATCGAAGACCCCTACGCCTCCGTGGCCCGTCCGGTCAAGGAGCTCAAGGGCTTCCAGAAAGTCGCGCTCAAGGCCGGCGCGCGCCGTGTCGTCCGCTTCGAGATCGGCGAGGAACAACTCGCCTTCTTCAACGCCCAGCTGCACTTCGCGGCCGAAAGCGGCCGCTTCAACGTGCAAGTCGGGCTGGATTCGCGCGACGTGCTCCAAAGCGCTTTCGAGCTGGCCTGAACCCCGGGGCACCTGACCGTCCCCTCCCCCGACCGCCGCCGGGCCTAGCGACCGCCAGCAGGGACGACCTCAACGGCGCTCGGTGGTCGAGGCCAGACCCTCGGCGACGCAGTCGGCGTAGTAGCGCACCTGGCCGTTCTCGTCTTCCAGCTCGACCAGGCCGTGGATGTCGGTCTCGAAGCCCGGGCACTTGGCGCTGAACTCACGCGAGAACTTGAGGTAGTCGACGATCTTCTTGTTGAACACCTCGCCCGGGATCAGCAGCGGGATGCCGGGCGGGTACGGCGTGATCAGGCTGGTGGTGATGCGGCCTTCGAGGTCGTCGATCGCCACGCGCTCGGTCTTGCGGTGTGCGATGTGGGCATAGGCGTCGCTCGGCGTCATCGCGGGTTCGAGGTCGCTCAGATACATGTCGGTCGTCAGGCGGGCGATGTCGTACTCGGCGTACATGGCGTGCACGTGCTGGCAGAGGTCGCGCAGGCCCATGCGCTCGTAGCGCTTGTGCTGCTGGCAGAACTCCGGAAGGATGCGCCACATCGGCTGGTTCTTCTCGTAGTCGTCCTTGAACTGCTGCAGCGCGGTCAGCAGCGAGTTCCAGCGGCCCTTGGTGATGCCGATGGTGAACATGATGAAGAAGCTGTAGAGCCCAGTCTTCTCCACGATGACGCCGTGCTCGGCCAGGAACTTGGTGACGATGGAGGCGGGAATGCCGGTTTCGGCGAATTTGCCGTCCATGTCCAGGCCGGGCGTGACGATGGTCGACTTGATCGGGTCGAGCATGTTGAAGCCGTCGGCGAGCCGGCCGAAGCCATGCCACTTGGCGTCCTCGTCGTTGTCCTTGATGATCCAGTCGTCAGCGCGTCCGATGCCCTCGTCGGCCAGGCGGTCCGGGCCCCAGACCTTGAACCACCAGTCGTTCTCGCCGAATTCGGCCTCGACCTTGCGCATGGCACGGCGGAAGTCCAACGCCTCCAGAATGCTTTCCTCGACCAGCGCGGTGCCGCCGGGCGGCTCCATCATGGCCGCAGCGACGTCGCAACTCGCGATGATGGCGTATTGCGGGCTGGTGCTGGTGTGCATCAGGTAAGCCTCGTTGAAGAGGTGGCGGTCGAGCTTGCGGTGGGTCGAATCCTGCACCAGCACGTGACTGGCCTGGCTGATGCCGGCCAGCAGCTTGTGGGTGGACTGGGTCGAGAACACCAGCGACTCCTTGGGCCGCGCGCGCTTCTTGCCCATCGCGTGGTAGGGGCCGTAGAAGGGGTGGAAGGCGGCGTGCGGCAGCCAGGCTTCGTCGAAGTGCAGGGTGTCGACGTAGCCGTCGAGCGCCTGCTTGATGGTCTCAGTGTTGTAGACCACGCCGTCGTAGGTGGACTGCGTCAGCGTCAGGATGCGCGGCTTGACCTGGTCGGCGTCGACGTGGGCGAGCAGCGGGTTGGCACGGATCTTGGCCTTGATGGCCTCGACGTCGAATTCGCTGCGCGGAATCGGGCCGATGATGCCGAAGTGGTTGCGCGTGGGCTTGAGGAAGACCGGGATGGCCCCGGTCATGATGATGGCGTGCAGGTTGGACTTGTGGCAGTTGCGGTCCACCACCACCACATCGCCCGGCGCCACCGTGTGGTGCCAGACCATCTTGTTGGAGGTGCTGGTGCCGTTGGTCACGAAGAAGCAGTGGTCGGCGTTGAAGATGCGCGCGGCGTTGCGCTCGCTCTCGGCGACCGGGCCAGTGTGGTCGAGCAGTTGGCCCAGTTCCTCGACCGCGTTGCAGACGTCGGCGCGCAGCATGTTCTCGCCGAAGAACTGGTGGAACATCTGGCCCACCGGGCTTTTGAGGAAGGCCACGCCGCCGGAGTGGCCCGGGCAGTGCCACGAATACGAACCGTCCTCGGCATAGTCGAGCAGCGCCTTGAAGAAGGGCGGCTGCACGGTTTCCAGGTAGGCCTTGGCTTCGCGGATGATGTGGCGCGCCACGAATTCGGGCGTGTCCTCGAACATGTGGATGAAGCCGTGCAGCTCGCGCAGGATGTCGTTGGGCATGTGGCGCGAGGTCTTGGTCTCGCCATACACATAGATCGGCACGTCGAGGTTCTTGCGCCGCACTTCGTTGATGAAGGCGCGCAGGTTGAGCACGGCCGGCGCGACCTCGTCGCCCTGGATGAATTCCTCGTCGTCGATCGACAAAATGAACGCGCTGGCGCGGCTTTGCTGCTGCGCGAACTGGCTGAGGTCGCCATAGCTGGTGGCGCCCAGAACCTCGAAGCCCTCTTCCTCGATCGCCTGTGCCAGCGCGCGAATGCCCAGCCCGGAGGTATTCTCCGAGCGGAAGTCTTCGTCGATGATGACGATGGGAAAACGGAATTTCATGCGCGGCTCCAGGCCCGTGGGGGCGTTCAAAAGCCCGCAGTGTATGAAAAAAGCGGATGCCCTCGCCCTCCCCTGCCCTGCGATGTCCAAATGTGGTGCGCGCCCGACAAACCCAGCCGGCGCACGGGCCGGTTCATCTGGCTTTCACGAAGATGCGCCCTGCACGTCCGCCCCATCATGGCGATGGTCCGCACACCGGCCCGGCAGGTGACGCGCATGGGGTAATCTGTTGCGGACTGCTTCACACGACAAGAGAGGACACCGCATGATCGCCCTGGCGGATTCGACCATCTGGTGGGTATTGGCCGGCCTGGCCGTGACCGCCGAATTGTTCGTCGGCATGTTCTACCTGCTGATGATTGCCGTGGGCCTGGCCGCCGGCGCCGTCGCCGCGCACCTGGGCTTGGGCCCGGTCGGCCAGTTGGCGGCGGCGGCCGTGGTCGGATCGGGCTTCGTGCTGGCCTGTTACCGGGTGCGCCGCAAGCGGGCCGCCACGCGCCAGCGGCCCAACCGCGACATCAACCTGGACATCGGCGAGCACGTCACCATCGACGCCTGGCAAGCCGACGGCACGGCCCGCGTGCACTACCGTGGCGCCCGCTGGACCGCCGTGCCGGCGGCCGGGAGCGCGCCCGGCACCGGGCTGCACCGCGTCAAGGACCTCGACGGCAATCGGCTGGTCGTCGAGAAAGCCTGACACATCTTCAACCCGACAACCCTGACCGCCAGCCCAGAGGAGCCCTCATTCCATGCCGGAAATCGCCATCGTCCTGTTCATCATCTTCATCGTCTTCGTGGCGCGTGCCGTCAAGATCGTGCCGCAGCAAAACGCCTGGGTGGTCGAGCGCCTGGGCAAGTTCCACGCCACGCTCTCGCCCGGTCTCAACGTGCTCATTCCCTTCGTCGATCGCGTCGCCTACAAGCACAGCCTCAAGGAAATCCCGCTCGACGTGCCCAGCCAGATCTGCATCACGCGCGACAACACGCAACTGCAGGTCGACGGCATCCTCTACTTCCAGGTCACCGACCCGATGCGCGCGAGCTACGGCTCGTCCAACTACGTGATGGCGGTCACCCAACTGGCACAGACTTCGCTGCGCAGCGTCATCGGCAAGCTCGAACTCGACAAGACCTTCGAGGAGCGCGACATCATCAACGCCCAGGTGGTCGCCGCCATCGACGAGGCCGCGCTGAACTGGGGCGTCAAGGTGCTGCGCTACGAAATCAAGGACCTGACGCCGCCCAAGGAAATCCTGCACGCCATGCAGCGCCAGATCACCGCCGAGCGCGAGAAGCGCGCGCTGATCGCCGCCTCCGAGGGCCGTCGCCAGGAGCAGATCAACATCGCCACCGGCGAGCGCGAAGCCTTTATCGCGCGCTCGGAGGGCGAGAAGCAGGCCGCCATCAACAAGGCCCAGGGCGAGGCAGCCTCCATCACCGCCGTGGCCGATGCCACCGCGCAGGCGATCGAACGCGTGGCCACCGCCATCCGCCAGCCCGGCGGCGAGGAAGCCGTGCAACTGAAGGTGGCCGAAAAAGCCGTCGAGGCCTACGCCAAGGTCGCCGCCGACGCCAACAGCACACTCATCATCCCGAGCAACATGAGCGAGGTTTCGGCCCTGATCGGCTCGGCCATGCGCATGATCCAGACCGGCAGCAAAAGCGCGAGTTGACCCTCTCCACCCGGCCGAAGACCCGGCCGTGGCCTGCCCTTTTTTTCGGCACGCCAAATCAGGTCTTTTAAAAACAAGGACTTGCAAGACAACCCTGCGGCGCATACAGGGTTATCCACAACATTGTTCAACACAACGGTGCATAACGCGACCTTGCGCCGCCTTTGTCCAGAACCCCGAAAGTCCCTGCTACAATGGCCGACTTTCCGGAGAGGTGGATGAGCGGTTTAAGTCGCACGCCTGGAAAGCGTGTGTGGGTTAATAGCCCACCGCGGGTTCGAATCCCGCCCTCTCCGCCAAAATACGAAGCGCTGCACGCCCCCGCCTGCAGCGCTTTTTTGCTTCCCTTTTGCTTTGTGGCCCGCCCGGGCCCGGTCATCGATATGGACTATCCTGGAAATCTGTTCGTCGTCGCCGCCCCGAGCGGTGCCGGTAAATCCAGCCTGGTCAAGGCGCTCATGGAAGTCGACCAGGGCGTGCGCCCCTCGGTCTCGCACACCACGCGCGCGGCGCGCGGCCAGGAAAAGCATGGGCGCGAGTACTACTTCGTGGCCGACGACGAATTCGACCGCATGGTGGCCGACAACGCCTTCCTCGAATGGGCCAAGGTGCACGGCAACCGCTACGGCACCTCGCGCCATGCCATCGAAAAACGCATGGCCGAGGGTGGCGACGTGGTGCTGGAGATCGATTTCCAGGGCGCCATGCAGGTCAAGCAGGTGTTCGCCAATGCGGTGCTGATCTTCATTCTCCCCCCCAGCTGGGAAGAGCTGCGCTCGCGCCTGCAGCGGCGCGGCGAGGATGCGGCCGACGTGATCGAGCTGCGCCTGAAGAACGCGGGCGAGGAAATGGCCCAGGCTGCGCAATTCGACTTCGTTATAATCAATGAGTTATTCGAGCGTGCGCTCTTCGACCTCAAGAGCATCGTGCACGCCCAACGCCTCAAGTACGCAGCCCAGCGCCGCGCCCGCGCTTCGACCTTCGAAGCGTTGCACATTGCCTGACAGGAACCCGAACATGGCCCGCATCACCGTTGAAGATTGCCTGGAAAAGATCCCGAACCGCTTTCAGCTCGTCCTGGCCGCGACCTACCGCGCCCGCATGCTGAGCCAGGGCCACACGCCCCGCATCGAGTCCAAGAACAAACCCGGCGTGACCGCCCTGCGCGAAATCGCCGAAGGCAAGGTGGGCCTGGAAATGCTCAAGAAAGTGCCGGGCTAAGCGCCCCACGCCCCTGCCCGCTGGCGTCGCCTGACGCCGATATGCATCAAAAGACACCGCGCCGCGGTGTTTTTTTATGCCTGCCGTGGCAAAGCTTACGGCCTGTGGCTATATTCTTTACGGTATGAGCGTTGTCATGCCCCCTGTCAAAAAACCGCAATCGATTCCTTCCGACCCCTTTCCCAAGATCGTCGGCGGAGGCACGGCCGAGCCCGACTCGGCTGCGGCCAGCTTCGCCCAGTTGCTCGAACGCCTGGACTACATGGGGGTGGACGACGTCGAGCAGGTGCGCCGCGCCTATCGTTTCGCCGACGAGGCCCACCTGGGCCAGTTACGCAACAGCGGCCTGCCCTACATCACCCACCCGATTGCCGTCGCCATCCAGTGCACCGAATGGAAGCTCGACGCGCAGGCGCTGATGGCGGCGCTGCTGCACGACACGCTGGAAGACTGCGGGGTCACCAAATCCCAACTCATCGAGCAGTTCGGCAGCAGCGTGGCCGAGCTGGTCGACGGCTTGACCAAGCTCGACAAGCTGCAGTTCCACACGCGCGAGGAAAGCCAGGCTGAATCCTTCCGCAAGATGCTGCTGGCCATGGCGCGCGATGTGCGGGTCATCCTGGTCAAGCTGGCCGACCGCATCCACAACATGCGCACGCTCAACGATTCGCCCAAGAGCAAGTGGCGGCGGATCTCGCAGGAAACGCTCGACATCTACACCCCCATCGCCTACCGGCTGGGCCTGCACCAGGCATTCCGGGAACTGCAGGACCTGTCGTTCCGCTACATGCTGCCGTGGCGCTACGAGGTGCTGACCAAGGCGCTGCACAAGGCACGCAGCCGCCGCAAGGACCTGATCGCCAAGGTCCAGGCCGACGTGGCCGCGGTATTTTCGGCCGCCGGCGTGGCCGTCGAGATCACGGGACGCGAGAAGGCGCTCTACTCGATCTACCGCAAGATGGAAGACAAGCGCCTGAGCTTCGCCCAGGTCAGCGACCTCTATGGCTTTCGGCTGCTGCTGCCGGACGTGACCGCCTGCTACACCGCCCTGGGCCTACTGCACCAGCTCTACAAGCCCGTGCCCGGCCGCTTCAAGGACCACATCGCCATTCCCAAGGCCAACGGCTACCAGTCACTGCACACCACGCTGGTCGGCCCCGCCGGCATCAACATCGAGTTCCAGGTCCGCACCCAGCCCATGCATCTGGTCGCCGAGTCCGGCGTGGCCGCGCACTGGCTCTACAAAAGCACCGAGAGCGACGACCCGGTCGCCGAGCGCCTGGGCACGCAGTGGCTGCAGTCGCTGCTCGACATCCAGCACGAGACCAACGACGCCTCCGAGTTCTGGGACCACGTCAAGGTCGACCTGTTTCCCGACGCGGTCTACGTCTTCACGCCCAAGAGCCAGATCATGGCCATGCCGCGCGGCGCCACCATCGTCGACTTCGCCTACGCCATCCACAGCGACGTTGGCGACCACACCGTGGCCGCCAAGGTCAATGGCGAGCAGGTGCCGCTGCGCACCGAGATCCAGAACGGCGACGTCATCGAGGTCATCACCGCCCCGGTCTCCCGCCCGAATCCGGCCTGGCTGGGCTTCGTGCGCACGGGCCGGGCGCGCTCCAAGATCCGCCACCACCTCAAGTCGCTGGCGCAGACCGAGTCCGCCACCCTGGGCGAAAAGCTGCTGACCCAGGCCCTGCGCGCCGAAGGCATGCAGATGCTGCCCGGCGAGGACGAGGAGAACAAGCCCATCTGGGACAAACTGCTGCGCTTCGCCGGCAGCAAGAGCCGCGCCGAACTGCTGACCGACATCGGCCTGGGCAAGCGCATCGCCAGCATCGTCGCCAAGCGCATGGTGGCCATGCTGACCGAGCAAGGCGCGCGACGCGACGCGCTGCTGATGAGCCGCGAACGCTACACCGCCCATGAAACGGTGTCGCAGGGTGCGGTCACCATCGACGGCAGCGAAAGCTCGTCGGTGCAGTTCGCCAAGTGTTGCCGCCCGGTGCCGGGCGACCCGATCGTCGGCTACCTGGGCCGGGGCGAAGGGCTGGTACTCCACCACGGCGACTGCGAGGTGGCACGCCGGCTGCAGCACAAGGACAGCGAACGCTTCATCCACGTCGAGTGGTCAGAAGACCCGGTCCGCACCTTCCAGACGGCGATCGTGGTCACCATCGCCAACGGCAAGGGCCTGCTCGCGCGCGTCGCCGTCACGCTGGCGGCCGCCGAGGCGGACATCGTGCACGTGGACATGGACGACAAGGACAGCCAGGACGCGATCGACCTGCGTTTCATCGTGGCGGTGCGCGACCGCCAGCACCTCGACGGCGTCCTGCGCAGCCTGCGCCGCATGCCCGAGGTGCTGGGTGCCGCACGCGCCCTGCCCTTGCCCCCTGCCACCGAATAGCCCGCCTGCCGGCTCCGGCACGGCCGGCAGTGGCCCGGCCCGCCCAGGCCTCGCCTCGGCATGCGTCCAACAAAATAATCGGCGAACTTGGACTTGCCGAAAAACCGGGTTATAATTTTTTTCTCGGCGGCTGTAGCTCAGTTGGATAGAGTACTTGGCTACGAACCAAGGGGTCGTGGGTTCGAATCCTGCCAGCCGCACCAACCTTTAAAAAGCCCTGCAACGGTTTGCAGGGTTTTTTCTTCAAAATTCGTTTTTTCTAGCGGCTGTAGCTCAGTTGGATAGAGTACTTGGCTACGAACCAAGGGGTCGTGGGTTCGAATCCTGCCAGCCGCACCAAGCATCAACCCGGTCATCGAAAGGTGACCGGGTTTTTTGCTGTTCATCCAAGCAAGTCCGCGGTCCTGTCATCAACGCCCGCTAGCATGGCCTTCGCCATGTTAGCCATTCTTCTTACACCCTCCACGCCGGAAGCCGGCTCGAAACAGTCCTGCCGCGAGGCCTTGGTGCGCCTCCTGCGCCAGCAGCAGCTCTCGGCTGTTTTCCAGCCCCTCATCTACCTGCAAACCGGGCAAACCCTGGGCTACGAAGCCCTGATACGCGGCCCCCTGGCGTCGAGTCTGCACCGGCCCGACGCCTTGTTCGCGGCTGCTCAGCGCGCAGGGATGAACACCCTGCTCGAAAAAGCCTGTGCGCGGCAGGCACTGGAGACGTGGTGCGCTCGCCAGCCCGCTGCGCGCGAGGCGCATGGCCTGCTGTTCCTCAACATGAGCGCGCATGCGCTGATCCAGACCTGCCACGAAACCCCGCCGTCACGCTGGCCCGCGGTGCTGCCGAAAAACCTGGCGCTGTCCAGGCTGGTCATCGAGATCACCGAGCACAACCGGGTCGACGACATCCAGGCGCTACAGGCGGTACGCCAGTCGCTGCAGGACTGCGGCGTACGCCTGGCACTGGACGACTTCGGCGACGGCCATACCAACCTTCGGCTCTGGCATGAACTCAAGCCCGACTTCCTCAAGATCGACAAATACTTCAGCCGCGATATCGCAAACGCCAAGGAAAAGCAGCGGCTCATGCGGTCCATCCAGGAGATCTCGCAAGTCCTGGGCAGCACGCTGATTGCCGAAGGCATCGAAACCGAGCAGGACTGGAAGATTCTGCGCGACCTGGGCATCGCCATCGGCCAGGGCTTCTTCCTGGGCCGACCGGGTCCTCTGCCAGCCAGCACCCCGTCGACACCATCGGTCAGCCGCCAGAACCTCCACCTCACGACAGCCACGGAAGCCTCAGCCGCCAGGCCTCCACGCGCGGTCACACCCGGCATCCTGCAGCAGCTGGAACTGACCTCCGCGCCCATCGTCACCCCTCACACCACGCACAGCGACGTTGCCACGCTGTTCCAGAACCATCCGGAACTGCACGCCGTGGCCGTGATCACGCAGGACGGCCTGCCGGTAGGGCTCATCAACCGGCGGCATTTCATCAATCAGTTCGCCAAGCTGTACTTCCGCGAAGTTCACGGCAAGAAGCCGTGCATGGTGAGCGCCAATCCATCACCGCGCATCGTCGAGCGCTCGGACCGCATCAGCGACCTGCTCGGCATCCTCACCTCCAGCGACCAGCGCTATCTGGCCGACGGCATCATCGTGGTCGACCAGGGCCGCTACGTCGGGCTGGTCACGGGCGAGCAGTTGGTGCGCGCCGTCACCGAAGCACGCATCGAAGCCGCTCGGCACGCCAATCCCCTGACCCAACTGCCGGGCAACATCCCGATCAACATGCATGTGCAGCGGCTGCTCGGCGAGGGACGGCCTTTCATGGCCTGCTATGCGGACCTGGATCATTTCAAGCCTTTCAACGACCGCTATGGCTATCGGCGCGGCGATGACATGATCCGGCTGCTGGCCAGCCTGGCCACCGCACATTGCCAGCCCGAACTCGACTTCGTGGGGCATATCGGCGGTGACGACTTCATGCTGCTGATGTGCAGTCCCGACTGGGAGCAGCGCGCGCGGGCGATCTGCACCGCCTTCGCCCAGCATGCGGCCAACGAGTTCGACGCGGCAACACGCGCAGCCGGCGGCTTCGAAGCCGAGGACCGCAACGGACAGCGGCAATTCTTCCCGTGCACCACGGTCTCGATCGGCGCCGTCCCCATCGATCCCCGCCAATTCCGCGATGCCGAAACCGTCGCGGAAGCCGCCGCGGCTGCCAAACGGGAAGCCAAGCGCCTGCGCCAGGGCGTGCATCTGCTGGCCCCGCCGGTTTGAATGTCGATGCGTCCCCTGATGGGACAGCAGCTCTTACCTGTTCACCAAAAAAGCAGAAGGTGGCTGTCCGAATTGCTTGCTGAACGCCGTGGTGTAGGCGCTATGGCTAGCGTAGCCACTCGCCAGCGCTACCTGTGTGATCGGTATTCCCTGCATCAATAGCGTCAGCGACGACATGAGCCTCAGTTGCTGCCGCCATTTGCCGAAGGTCATGCCGGTCGATTGGAGAAAGTGCCGGTGGAAGGTCTTGTCGCCCATTGCCAGCCTGTCGGCCCACTCGGCGGCGGTGGCGGCATCGCCAGGATTGTCCAGCAGCGCCTGGCATACGTGCCGCATCGGGCGGTCAGCACCGCCCGTCGGCCACGGCAGATGGAGTGGAAGAACTGGCTGGGCGCGCAGTTCTTCGACCAAGAGCGCACCAAGCAAACGCATGCGCTTGGGCGATTTGGCCTGGTCGTTGGCTTGGGCCAGCGCCATGATCAATTCGCGCAGCAGACCGGAGACATGCACGACGCAATCGGCCGCCGGCAGGCGGGCGCAAACATCCTCGCGCACAAACAGGCCGTGCGCTTGCAGCGCCACGGGGACGATCAACTGGTGTGGCACACCGGACCGCAACCAGACGGCTGCCGTCGGCGGCACCAGCCATTGGCCGCTTTCGGCTTCCACACGCAACAAGCCGCGATCTGCATAGATCAGATGGCCATAGGGATGCTCGTGCCAAGGTACGACGTGACCCGCAGGGTAATGCGCGGCTACACCAAACACCGGCAAACCGCGAGCGGTTCCTGCGTTCAGATCGAGCGCATGGCCGCCGTCTTCGGGAGAGGAACAACCCATGCTCGCGTGATTTGTCCAAATGAATAAAGAATTTGTCTATTTTTATGTAGATGGACTAAGCGTGCAAGCCTAAGATCGGTGGCAAAGCAATCTACTGGGTCAATCACTCATGTCCGCACACGGTTTTTCGCAACGGCTACTACCGCTGATTTCCGGTCGGGGTCTGTGCGCGTCCATTCGTGCCACGACCCATCCTGATTCCCCCTGACCCCGACCGTCGTCAGCTTGTTCCAAGCCAGGGAAATCGGGTGCCAACGATTCCTTTGGAGTGTTCTTCATGCTGACCGATCCTTCCCAGAAATACCGCCCCATTGCCCCGGTCGACCTTGCCGACCGTCAATGGCCTTCACGAACTCTGACGCAAGCCCCGATCTGGCTGTCCACCGACTTGCGCGACGGCAATCAGGCGCTGTTCGAGCCGATGAACCGCGAGCGCAAACTGCGCTTGTTCCATGAGCTGGTGCGCATCGGTTTCAAGGAAATTGAAGTCGGTTTTCCCGCAGCGTCGCGCACTGATTTCGAGATCGTGCGCCACCTCATCGACGCGGGACAGATTCCCGCAGACGTCACCCCTATGGTCATGACGCAACTGCGCGATGACCTGATCACCGAAACGGTACGCGCGGTAGCGGGCGCTCAGCGTGTGATCGTGCATTTCTACAACGCCATCGCGCCCGCCTGGCGCGAAATCGTGTTCGGCATGAACGTGCCGCAGATCATCGAAATGGTGGAGCGTCACATTGCGCTGTTCAAGCGACTGACGGCCGACCACCCCGAAACCGAATGGGTCTTGCAATACTCGCCCGAGACGTTCTGCATGGCCGAGCTGGATGTTTCGCTGGCCGTGTGCAACGCCGCCATTCGAGCCTGGGATGCCGGGCCGCAGCGGCCGATGATCATCAATCTGCCGACCACGGTGGAAGTCTCCACGCCCAACGTCTTCGCCGACCAGATCGAATGGATGGATAGGCGGCTGGAGCGGCGCGAGCACATCGTGCTGTCCGTGCATCCACACAATGACCGAGGCACGGGCGTGGCCTGCGCCGAACAGGCCATGCTGGCCGGTGCGCAACGTGTCGAAGGCTGCCTGTTCGGCAATGGCGAGCGCAGCGGCAACGTGGATGTCGTGACGCTGGCGTTGAATCTGTATACGCAGGGCATTGCGCCGGGGCTGGACTTCTCCGACATCGCAGCGGTTGCCCGTGTGGCCGAGGAATGCACCGCGTTGCCCATCCACCCGCGTCACCCGTATGTGGGCGATCTCGTGTTCACGGCTTTCTCCGGCTCGCACCAGGATGCCATCGCCAAGGGCTTTGCCGCGCAAAAGGCCGATGCGCCCTGGCGTGTGCCGTACCTGCCCATCGACCCACAAGATTTGGGCCGAACCTACGACAGCATCGTGCGCGTCAACAGCCAGTCAGGCAAGGGCGGCATCGCCTTCTTGCTCAACCGTGACCACGGCATCGTCATGCCGCGCCGCATGCAGGTGGAGTTCAGCGCCATCGTCCAGGCGTTGGCCGACACCAGCGAAACGGAACTGAGCAGTGCGCAAATCTGGAACGTGTTCGAGCGGACCTACATCGCCCCGATACGGGAACAGTCCCACTTCATCTATCGCGGCCATCGCCTGTTCGAGCACGCGGATGGACAAGGTATTGCGCTGGAATTGGCGGATCAGGAGGGCAACGTCAAGGCCATCGAGGGAACAGGCAACGGCCCGATTGCCGCGACGGTGGCGGCGTTGAGGCTGCCGTTGCGCATTGACAGTTATGAGGAACGCAGCCTGAGCGCGGGTTCCGATGCAGTGGCGTTGGCCATTGTGGAAGCCGCCATGCCTGGCGTCCCCGGCTCGCGCTTTGGCTTGGGCCGACATGCGAATATCGCGACCGCGTCGGTGCTGGCCGTGCTGAGTGCAGCGGCCCGGTTCGCTGCGGAAATGGCATGACGGGCGATAGTCCCCGAAGAACCTGATTTCACTCCCACTCAATCGTCGCCGGCGGCTTGGAACTCACGTCGTAGGTCACCCGATTGATGCCGCGGACTTCGTTGATGATCCGTCCCGACACCTTCTTGAGCAGCGCGTAGGGCAGTTCGGCCCAGTCGGCGGTCATGAAGTCGCTGGTCTGCACGGCGCGCAGGGCGACGACGTAGTCGTAGGTTCGGCCGTCGCCCATCACGCCAACGCTCTTGACGGGCAGGAAGACGGTGAAGGCCTGGCTGGTGAGGTCATACCAGGTTTTGCCCGTGGCTTCGTCGCGGAAGTTGCGCAGTTCTTCGAGGAAGATGGCGTCGGCTTCGCGCAGGAGGTCGGCGTATTCCTTCTTGACTTCGCCCAGGATGCGCACGCCCAAGCCGGGGCCGGGGAAGGGGTGGCGGTAGACCATGTCGGGCGGCAGGCCGAGGGCGACACCGAGTTCGCGGACTTCGTCCTTGAACAGTTCGCGCAGGGGTTCGAGCAGCTTGAGGCCGAGCTGTTCGGGCAGGCCGCCGACGTTGTGGTGGCTCTTGATGGTGACGGCCTTCTTGCTCTTGGCGCCGCCGGATTCGATGACGTCGGGGTAGATGGTGCCTTGCGCCAGGAAGGTCGCGCCCTTGTGGCCGTTGCCGCTGGCGACGAGCTTGGCGGCTTCGGCCTTGAAGACTTCGACGAATTCGCGGCCGATGATCTTGCGCTTGGCCTCGGGGTCGTTGACGCCGGCGAGCTGGCCCAGGAACTGGTCGGCGGCGTCGACGTGCACGACGCGGGCGTGCAGCTTGCCGGCGAACATTTCCATGACCAGCTTGCCTTCGTCCTTGCGCAGCAGGCCGTGGTCGACGAAGACGCAGGTGAGCTGGTCGCCGATGGCGCGGTGGATCAGCGCCGCTGCAACGCTGGAGTCGACGCCGCCGGAGAGTCCCAGGATGACTTCCTCGTCGCCGACCTGCGCGCGGATGGCGGCGACGGCTTCCTCGATGTAGTCGCCCATGATCCAGTCCGGCTGCGCGCCGCAGATGCCCAGCACGAAGCGTTCGAGCAGGGCCTTGCCCTGCACGGTGTGGGTGACTTCGGGGTGGAACTGGACGGCGTAGAAGCCGCGGTCCTCGTCGGCCATGCCGGCGATGGGGCAGCTCGGCGTGCTGGCCATGAGCTTGAACCCCGGCGGCAGCGCGGTGACCTTGTCGCCGTGGCTCATCCACACGCGCAGCATGCCGTGGCCTTCGGCGGTGGTGAAGTCGGCGATGTCGGTGAGCAGCGCGGTATGGTTGTGGGCGCGGACTTCGGCATAGCCGAATTCGCGCTGGTGGCCGCCCTCGACCTTGCCGCCGAGCTGCTGCGCCATGGTCTGCATGCCGTAGCAGATGCCCAGCACCGGCACGCCCAGCTCGAAGACGGCTTGCGGCGCGCGGTCGGTGGTTTCCTCGTAGACGCTGGCGTGGCTGCCCGAGAGGATCACGCCCTTGAGATTGCCGTCCGCCGCGTATTCACGCACCCAGTCGCTGCTGACGTCACACGGATGGACTTCGCAGAACACGTGCGCCTCGCGCACGCGGCGCGCGATCAGCTGCGTGACTTGGGAGCCGAAGTCGAGGATGAGGATTTTTTGATGGGACATGGAAGAAGTCCAAGGACAAGACGGGGATCAGGAAAACGAGGCACGGCCGTCAGGAGGCGACCCGCACGGCAGGCTGCGCCGCGCGTCGGCGGCGTGCCGACAGGCCGGCCAGAACGCTGGCTGCGGCCAGCAACAGGGCACAAACGAAGAACGGCGCGCCAATGCGCCAGTCGCCCGGCGGCAGGTGCGACACCAGCACCAGCATGGGCGCGCCCACCAGCGGCGCCAGCACGGTGGACAGGCTGTTGATGCCGGCCACCGCGCCCATGGTACGGCCTTGCTGCTCGGCGCCGGCGGCGTTCGAGATCATGCCCTGGATCGCGGCGGCCACGCCGAAGCCCAGCACATTGCACAGGATGACGGCGATCATCATCCAACCCTCGGTCGCCAGGCCCCACAGCACATAGGCCACGGTGGACGACATCAGCCCCCACACCACCAGTCGCTCGGCGCCCAGCTTGCGCAGCAGCCAGCCCAGCAGCCCACCCTGCACCAGCGCCGAAACCAGCCCGATGGCGAACAGGGACCAGCCGTTTTCTAGCGGTCCCCAGCCGAACTTGAACTGGGTGTAGAGCACCCAGACGGAGTGCATGGTGAACTGGGCCAGCGAGGCCAGCATGATGGCGCCGACCAGCGTGCGCAGGGCCTTGAGGCGATACAACGCGACCAGCGACGCCACCGGGTTGGCCGCGCGCCAGCGAAACGCCGTGCGGCGCTCGGCCGGCAACGACTCGGGCAGCACCAGCACGCCATACAGCAGGTTGACCAGGGCCAGGGTGCCCGCCACGTAGAACGGCAGATGAACGCTGACCGCGCCCAGCAGGCCGCCGGCTACCGGGCCCAGGATGAAGCCCAGGCCGAACATCGCGCCCAGCAGCCCGAAGCGCCGGCCTCGCTCCTCGGCGCTGGAGATGTCGGCCACGTAGGCCTGCGCCACCGCGACGTTGGCTTGCAGGAAACCCGCGAGCAGCCGGATCACCAGCAGCCCGGTGACCGAGGTCGCCAGCGCCGTGCCAAAGAAGCTGAACGCCAGCCCGCAGAAGCCCAGCAGCAGCACCGGCCGCCGGCCGTAGCGGTCCGACAGCGCACCCAGCACCGGCGCACCCAGGAAATTCGCGGCACCATAGGCCAGCGCGATCACGCCATACCAGTAGGCCTGCGCGTCCTGGCCGCCGCCGGCCAACTGGCCGACCAGGGGCGCCAGCACGGGGATGATCAGCCCGATCGACACCATGTCGATCAGGACGGTCAGCATGATGAAGGGCATGGCGGCCTGGCGGCGGGTGGCGGGGATTTCACTCATGGGCGGTAGACAAGGACAAAGCGCCGCTGCGGCAAAAAACCGCAGGCGGCGCTTGCTGGCATTCAGGCCGACGCTTCAATCGGCACGGTAGTTCGGGGCTTCCTTGGTGATCTGGACGTCGTGCACGTGCGACTCGCGGATGCCGGCGGCGGTGATCTCCACGAAGGCGGCACGCTCGCGCATGTCCTCGATCGTGGCGCAGCCGCAGTAGCCCATGGAGGCACGCAGGCCACCGGCCATCTGGAAGATGATGGCCAGCACCGAGCCCTTGTAGGGCACGCGGCCCTCGATGCCCTCGGGCACCAGCTTGTCGGCGTTGGGGTTGCCGCTGGTGGCTTCCTGGAAGTAGCGGTCGGCGCTGCCCTGCTGCATGGCGCCGATGCTGCCCATGCCCCGGTAGCTCTTGTAGCTGCGGCCCTGGAACAGGATGACCTCGCCCGGCGCTTCTTCGGTGCCGGCGAACATGCCGCCCATCATGACGGTGGAGGCGCCCGCGGCAATCGCCTTGGAGATGTCGCCGCTGAAGCGGATGCCGCCGTCGGCCACCAGCGGCACGCCGCTGCCCTGCAGCGCCTGCGCCACGTTGTCGATGGCGGTGATCTGCGGCACGCCCACGCCAGCCACGATGCGGGTGGTGCAGATCGAGCCCGGGCCGATGCCGACCTTGACGCCGTCGGCGCCGGCTTCCACCAGCGCCAGCGCGGCCTCGCCGGTGGCGATGTTGCCGCCGATGACGTCGATCTGCGGATAGTTCTGCTTGACCCAGCGCACGCGCTCGATCACGCCCTTGCTGTGGCCGTGCGCGGTGTCGACCACGATCACGTCAACGCCGGCCTTGGCCAGCAGCTCGACACGCTCCTCGGTGCCCGCGCCCACGCCCACCGCCGCGCCAACCAGCAGCCGGCCCGACGCATCGCGCGCGGCATTCGGGAAGCTGGTCTGCTTGGTGATGTCCTTGACGGTGATCAGGCCCTTGAGCTCGAAATCGTCGTTGACGACCAGCAGGCGTTCAAGCTTGTGCTTGTTAAGCAAGGCCTTGGCCTCGGCCGGCGTGGTGCCGTCCTTGACCGTGATGAGCTTGCCGCGCGGCGTCATGATCTCGCTGACCGGCACGTCGTAGCGGGTTTCGAAGCGCAGATCGCGGCCGGTCACGATGCCGACCACCTTGCCGCCGTCGCACACCGGGAAGCCCGAGACGCCCAGGCGGTCGGACAGCTCCATCACCTCGCGCACCGTGAAGGTCGGGGTGATGACCACCGGATCGCGCAGCACGCCCGATTCGTAGCGCTTGACGCGCGCGACCTGCGCGGCCTGCTCCTGCGCCGTAAGGTTCTTGTGGACGATGCCGATGCCGCCTTCCTGCGCCATGGCAATGGCCAGGCGGGCTTCGGTCACGGTATCCATCGCGGCCGAGACCAGCGGCAGGTTCAGGCGGATATTGCGGGTAAACTGGGTCGCCAGGGACGTATCCTTGGGCAGCACCTGGGAGAACGCAGGGACCAGCAGGACATCGTCGAATGTGAGCGCTTTTCCAAGTAGGCGCATGAGAATCTCCAAAAGAGCGATTGTACCTTTTGTGCCCGTTTTGTCCCTGGGCCGCGCGCCCGCGCGCTGACGCGCCCGGTTCCGATCACCCAGTCAGCCACGCGCTCAATAGCCCGGCTTGGCGCCCTCGCGCCGCTTGGAGAACAGGCCCGTGGCGCGCGCACCCTGGCGCGAAAACCGCTGGCGCCGCGCCACCTTGGGGTCCACCCGCAGCGCGCGGTAGCACTCCAGCCGGTCGCCGGCCTTCAGTTCATCGTCCAGTTCGGCCTTGCGGCCCCAGATGCCGAGCGCCAGCGTCTCGTCATGCAGGCCGGCGGCCACGTCCACGCCCAGCGCGCGCGCCACCAGCGGCAGCACCGACGCCACCGTGGCCCCGGCTGGCACCGCCAGCTCGCACAGCGCCAGTTGCCGGGGCGCGGGCGCATAGGCCAGCGTGATGACCATTGTGGTGGCGACTGCGTGCGACATGGCCGTCAGCCGTAGACCTGCTCGGCACGCTTGACGAAGGCGTCGACCATGCTGGCAGCGATCTTCTCGAAGACCGGGCCGACCACGGCGGCCAGCGCGAAGTTGCTGAAGCCGTAGCTCAGCTTGAGCGTCACCTTGCAGGCCGTCAGGGCTGGCGCACTGGCCGCCGCGAGGGCTGAGGTCGAAGCCGAGGCCGGGCCGACCGGCGAGAACAGCCATTCCCCATGCAGCTTGGAAAACGGCCCCTTGACCAGATCCATCACGAGCTTGCGGCTGTCGCCCTCGACGACGTGGGTGTTGCGTGTGGTGAAACTCTGGTGGATCGCGCCGAGCTTCATGCCGACTTCGCCCGTCAGGCCGTCGGCGTGGCGCTCCACCACCCGGGCCTGGTCGCACCAGGGCAGGAACTGCGGGTAATGCTCGACATCGGCCACCAGCTCGAACATTTGCTGGGGGCTATACCAGATGAGGACGGATTTATCGACGGTTTTCATACAATCACGGGCTCTCGCCAGGGCTCGGCGACCGCACGCGCGGTGCCTGCGGGGACTGGGGGCTGCCGCCACGGCAATAATGGCCGCCGCGCCCGGCTTCATGCCTTCGCATTGTAAGTTTGCCGTATACCCCCATCTCCACCGCATGGCCAAGAAAACCGCTACCCCCGCCCAGAAGTCCAGCCGGATCGCCGACAACAAGAAGGCCGCGTTCAACTATTTCTTCGAGGAGCGCCACGAGGCCGGCATGGTCCTCGAAGGCTGGGAAGTCAAGGCCTTGCGCGAGGGCAAGGTGCAGTTGACCGATGGCTATGTGGTGATCCGCGACGGCGAGATGTTCGTCATCGGCTGCCAGATCAACCCACTCAAGAGCGCCTCCACCCACGTCAATCCGGACGCCGTTCGGACCAAGAAACTGCTGCTCAAGAAAGAAGAAATCAAGCGCCTGACCGGCAAGGTCGAGCAAAAGGGCTACACCCTGGTGCCGATCAACCTGCACTGGGCCAATGGCCGGGTCAAGTGCGAGATCGCGCTGGCCAAGGGCAAGGCCGAGCACGACAAGCGCGACGTCATCAAGGACCGTGAAGGCAAGCGCGAGGTCGAGCGCGCCATGAAAAGCCGCAACCGCTGAGCCCCTGCGCCCTACCTCCCATGAAAAACAGCCACTCGCAGTGGCTGTTTTTCATGATGCCAAGCGCGCGGCGCGAACACCGCCGGGCCGGTCAACCCTTGTAGTTGGCCACGCCGTCGGTGATTTCCTGGTGGGCGGCCTCGATGCCTTCCCAGCCCAGCACCTTGACCCACTTGCCTTGCTCCAGGTCCTTGTAGTGCTCGAAGAAATGGGCGATCTGCTTGAGCTGCAGCGGGTTCAGGTCTTCGAGCTTCTGGATGTGGTTGTACAGCGGCAGGATCTTCTCGGTGGGCACGGCCAGCACCTTGCCGTCGACGCCGCTCTCGTCTTCCATCTTCAGGATGCCGATGGCGCGCGCCGGGATCACCACGCCCGGCGGCAGCGGGAAGGGCGTGAGCACCAGCACGTCGACCGGGTCGCCGTCGCCGGCCAGCGTCTGCGGCACGTAGCCATAGTTGGCCGGGTAGGTCATGGACGTGCCCAGGAAACGGTCGACGAAGACCGCGCCGGAATCCTTGTCCACCTCGTACTTGATGGGATCGGAGTTGGCCGAAATCTCGATGACGACGTTGAATTGTTCGGGCAATTTCTTGCCCGCGGGAATTTTTTCGAAAGACATGGGATGAGGCCCTGGATGTGTGGAATGAATCCGAGAAAATGAGCATCCGCCCAGCCCGGCTGGGCCCGGCCGACGACGGAAACCCGCCTATTCTATTGAGGAACGCCACCGCCTCGATCGCCCGCCCATACTGGACCTTCCCCTCAGCCCTCTCGCCCCCTGCCGTGAAGTCCCCCGCCCGCATCCCACCCCTGCCCTGGCTGCAGCCGGGCGACGAATTCCCCGCCCCCGAGACGGCCTGGGGGCCGGACGCGCCGCTGCCCGGCCTGCTGGCCGCGGGCGGCGAGCTGGACGCGGCCAGCCTGGAGCGCGCCTACCGCCACGGCATCTTTCCCTGGTTCAGCCCGGGCGACCCCACCCTCTGGTGGAGTCCGGACCCGCGCATGGTGCTGCAGGCCGGCCAGTTCCGGCTGCACCGCTCGCTGCGCAAGACGCTGGAGCGATTTCGTACCCAGCCCGGCTGCGAAATCCGCATCGACAGCGCCTTCGACCGCGTCATCCGCCACTGCGCGGCCACGCCGCGCCAGGGCCAGGCCGGCACCTGGATCGTGCCGGACGTCATCGCCGCCTACGGCGGCCTGCACCGCGCCGGCCACGCGCACAGCGTCGAGACCTGGATCGACGGCCAGCTCGCGGGCGGGCTCTACCTGGTCAACCTGGGCCGCGCGGTGTTTGGTGAATCGATGTTCGCCCACCACACCGATGCCTCCAAGATCGCGCTGGCCGCCCTGGTGGCCTTCGCCCGCGCCCACGGCATCCGCATGATCGACTGCCAGCAGAACACCCGCCACCTGGCCTCGCTGGGCGCGGCTGAAATCGCGCGCGCAACCTTCCTCGGCCACGTCCGCCAGGTCATCGATGAACCCGCGCCACGCTGGCAGTTCAGCCCCGTATACTGGAACCAACTGCTGCCGCCGGCCCCCTGCGCCTGAGCCCGCCCACAGCCCAGCCTTCCGCTCTGCCCACACCCCCATGGCCCGCCTGACCGATCTCCCGCTCCAGGCCCTGCAGTTCTATGCAACGGCCGCCTATCCGTGCAGCTACCTGCCGGACCGCAGCGCGCGCTCGCAGGTCGCCACGCCCAGCCACCTCATCAACCACGACGTCTATTCCGATCTGGTCGCCCAGGGCTTCCGGCGCAGTGGCATGTTCACCTACCGCCCGCACTGCGACGGCTGCCGCGCCTGCCAGCCCCTGCGCGTACTGGCCCAGCAGTTCCAGCCCAGCCGCAGCCAGCGGCGTGCCTGGAAGCAGCACCAGACGCTCGCCGTGCGCGTGCTCAAGCTCGGCTTCGTGCCCGAGCATTACCGGCTCTACCTGAACTACCAGAAACAGCGCCACGCCGGCGGCGGCATGGACCACGACAGCATCGACCAGTACACACAGTTCCTGCTGCAAAGCCGCGTCAACTCGCGGCTGGTCGAGTTCCGCGACCCCGCCACCGAAGCCGGGCCGGGCGCGCTGCGCATGGTCAGCATCGTCGACATCCTGAGCGACGGGCTCTCGGCCGTCTACACCTTCTACGACACCGCGCCCGGCAACAGCTTCGGCACCTTCGGCGTGCTGTGGCAGATCGAGCAGGCGCGCCACATGGGGCTGCCCTATGCCTACCTGGGCTACTGGATCGAACAGAGCCCCAAAATGCGCTACAAGTCCGACTTCCGGCCCCACCAGCTCTTCGACGGCCACGACTGGTTCGAGCCGCGCGGCTGACCCTGCCCCGCCCGCGCCTTTGCCACGCGTCGGACGCCAGTCGCCCCACACGAATCCCGCGCCGCCATACGCCCGGATTTCATAGCGTAAAATTTCACACCGTTTCGCTTTGATAACGACGTGATGGCTCCCACCGAAAAAAACCTGCCGACCACCCCCGCCATCCAGGTCCTGGAGCGCATGTTCACGCTCATCGACGTGCTGGCCGAAAGCGAGGACGCGATGTCGCTCAAGCACATCAGCGAGAAGACCGGGCTGCACCCCTCGACCACCCACCGCATCCTCAACGACCTCGCCATCGGCCGTTTCGTCGACCGGCCCGAAGTCGGCAGCTACCGGCTCGGCATGCGGCTGCTGGAACTGGGCAACCTGGTCAAGGCCAGGCTCAACGTGCGCGATGCCGCGCTCGAACCCATGCGCGAGCTGCACCGGCACATCCAGCAACCGGTCAACCTCAGCGTGCGCCAGGGCGACGAGATCGTCTACATCGAACGCGCCTACAGCGAGCGCTCGGGCATGCAGGTGGTGCGCGCCATCGGCGCGCGCGCGCCGCTGCACCTGACCTCGGTCGGCAAGCTGTTCCTGGCCGCCGACGACCCGCAGCGCGTGCGCGCCTACGCCACCCGCACCGGCCTGCCGGGGCAAACCCACAACAGCATCACCCAGTTGCCGCAGCTCGAACGCGAACTGTCCAAAGCGCGCCAGTACGGCACCGCGCGCGACAACGAGGAACTGGAACTGGGCGTGCGCTGCATCGCCGCCGGCATCTACGACGACCAGCACCGGCTGATCGCCGGCCTGTCGATCTCCGCGCCCGCCGACCGGCTGGAAGAAAAATGGCTGAACCTGCTCGAACGCACCGCCCTGGCCATCTCGGCCGCACTGGGCGATCGTTCGCGCTGACCGGCCCAGCCCCCGGCGCGGCCAGCCCGCACCTCAATACCGGTTGGAAAAATTGGCCGCGATCCGCTGGCGCAGGTAGTCGCCGGCGCTGATCGGCGGGTACTTGCGGCCCGGCCCTTCGATCACCGCATCCTCGTTGGCCTGGCAGAAGAAGGCCAGGCTGTAGCGTGCGCCCTGGTACTCGTCGGGCCGGGGATTGCGCACGCGGTGGAAGTTGCTGGGCAACTGGTCGTCGCTCCAGCGCGTGAGCATGTCGCCGATGTTGCAGGTGATGACGCCCTCGATGGGCTCGACCGGCGTCCAGGCCTGACCTTCCATCTCCTTGCCCGGCAGCACCTGCAGGCCGCCCTGCCCGGCGCGCTGGAACAGCAGCGTCAGGCAGTCGAAGTCGGTGTGCGCGCCGGCACGCCACAGGCCCAGTTCGTCCTTGAGCGCCGGATCGACCGCGAAATAATGCAGCATGCGCAGCGTACTCTGGTAGGCCGGAGTCTCGGGATCGTGCGCGCGGGCGAAGAACTCGGTGTCGAAGCCCAGCTTGTAAGCAAAGCACGAGAGCAACTGCATGCCCACCGTCCAGCACTGGCGCTCGAACGCCAGCGTCGCGTCCTTGAAGCCGGGCAGTTCGTCCTCGCCAGGCCAGAGGCCTTCCATGCGCGGGCGCGTGACCTGGTAGGACTCCTTCTGGTCGGGCGTGCGGGTCGAAGGCCGGATCTGCGCCTTGTGCTCCCAGCCGGCGTTGCGCGCCAGCGGCCAGCGGGCCTTGGTTTCGCGCGGCAGCGCGAAGAACTGCTCGGCGCGCTGGAAGGCGGCGTCGATGTCGGCCAGCGCGATGCCATGGTTCTTGACCTGGAAGAAGCCTATGTCGACCGAGGCGCTCCAGATCTGTTCGGCAATCTCGGGCCTGCGGCGCTCGAAGTCGGAGAAATCGATGACGCGCACCTCGCGCGCCTTCTCATGGCCCATCGCGCCCATGCGCGATTCTCTTTCGAGTTCGCCCATGCGCGATTCTTTCTCGCGTTCGCCCCTCGCGTCGCCTCGTGACGCGGCATGGGAATCGCAAGCCAGGGTGGGGGTGGTTGTTTGGGAGGCGGTCATGCAGTCAGTCCTGTCTTTTATGTTCCAGGAGCGGTATCGCACGCCACACCATCCAGGGATGGACGGCCGAGCAGCAGACGACGGCAACTCTTGAAGGTGGGGAATCGGCCGGTACCCACACAGGAACCCCGGCCCGCTTCAAGAGCAATGACCCGCCAACCCAAAGCCTGCAAGGCAGGCCGCCCGGTCGCGCTGAACGCTTCTACTCTTGTTTCGGGTCAAGCAAACGCCATACCAGCCACCAGAAAAGCCATGCGCCCCGGGGTGCCCGTTCACGCCGCGGATGTCGATCCCATTTCCGGTGCATCCAGCAATCCGCATGCACCATCCACAGGCGCAAGCCACGCCCGAGTCCCTCGCGGCACACACCGGCACCAGGCAGCCGCAACGCAGCCCACCTGGACCATGACCGCGCAACCTGCCCACGGCAAGCGGCCATTGGCATGTTTTCTGCATCAGCCCCGGGGCGAGTAGAAGCGTTCAGCGCCGCTGCCCCAGTCGGGTGGCAGCGCCCGGAAATTGCTCGAAACCGGTCCGTGCCAGCGCGCTGCGCACGGGCCGATCGAGCCATCCCGTCCGAGAACGCCCCATGCAACGACGCCACTTCCTCGCCGCGCTGCCCGCGCCCGCCTTGTCCACCAGCGCCCTGACCCGAACACTGGCCGGTGCCCTTGCCGGCACCGCCACCCTGGGCGCCCCCGCCCTGCACGCGCAATCCCGGCCGAACGCGATCCCCCTCAAGTTCACGCTCGACTTCCGCGTCACCAGCCAGACATCGCCCTTCTTCCTGGCACTCAACCGGGGCTATTACCGCGACGCCGGGCTGGACGTCAGCATCGACGTCGGCGCCGGCTCGGTCGCCTCGATCACACGCGTGGCCAGCGGCGCCTACGACCTCGGCCTGGGCGACATCAGCGCGCTCATCGAATTCCAGTCGCAAGAGAGTGCCGGCGCCTCGGTGCAGGCCGTCTTCCAGTACTACAACCGCGCCCCTTTCGTCATCATCGGCCGCCGCGACAAGGGCGTGAGCGACGATTTCGCCAGCCTCAAGGGCAAGCGCGTCGCCGCCGCAGCGGTCGAATCCACCCGGCGCTGCTGGCCCATGGTGGCGCGCAAGCGCCAGTTCGGCCCCGATTTCTTCGAGTGGGTGACCACCGATTTCAGCGCACGCGACAACGTCGTGGTGCGCGGCGACGTCGACGCGGCCACCTATTTCCACGACTCGGCGGTGTCGCTGTTCGCCCGCATCCCGCAGCAGGAGCTGGCGGTGCTGGCCTACGCCCAGGCCGGTGTCCACCTGTACGGCAACGCCATCCTGGCCAGCCAGCGCCTGCTGGCCGAACAGCCGGAGGCAGTGCGCGCCTTCCTGGCCGCCACCCGGCGCGCCATGACCGAGACGCTGGCCGATCCCGAACCGGCGCTGCACGCCATCAAGGCCCGCGAAGGCATCCTCAACCTCGATGTCGAGCGCCAGCGCTGGGCCATCACGCGCGACTACCTGCTCACCGCCGAAAGCCGGCAGATCGGCCTGGGCCACGTGCGCCCCGAAGTGCTCGCCACGCAGATCGACGAAGTCGCCTCGGTGTTCGGCCTGGCCCGCAAGCCCAGCGTCGAGCAGTTGTTCAACCCGCAATGGCTGCCCGCCAAGACATAAGAAAAACATGACATCTCTCCCTCAAGGCACCGACGCCACCGCCCTCGCCGGCCCTGCCGAGCAGCCCCTGGGCGAGGCCGATGGCCGCTACCTGCGCCACGCCATCGCGCTGGCCGACCAGGCCCGCGCGCGCGGCAACCGGCCGTTCGGCTCGGTCATCGTCTCGGCCGCTGGCGAGGTGCTGGCCGAGGCCTGGAACCGCAACGGCGAGACCGGCGACTGCACCGCCCACGCCGAGACCGAGGCGATCCGCCAGGCCAGCCCGCGCCACAGCCGCGAGACGCTGGCCACCGCCACCCTCTACGCCTCCGGCGAGCCCTGCGTGATGTGCGCCGGCGCCATCTACTGGTCCAACATCCGCCGCGTGGTCTTCGGCATCGACGCCGAACGGCTGCGCGTCTTCCGGGGCGAACGGCTCGACCAGCGCGACGCCGAGCTGTCGTGCCGCGACGTCTTCCGCGCCGCGCCCGTGGCCATCGAATGCATCGGCCCCGCCCTGCTGCAGGAAGCCGCGGCCTCGCATGTGGGGGCATGGAAGACCTAGCACAACCCAGTGCGTGCTCCCCGGCACCCCCTTCGAGTGGCACGTCTTTTGCTGCCAAGCCGAACGGTCGAACACCCGCCCTTCCTCAACCGATCACAGAAAGAAGTCCATGATCAATCGTCGCCACTTCGCCTCGTCGGCCGCCGCACTGGCCGCGGCGGTGCCGTCCATCCTGAGCGCCGCGGGCAGCCTGGCGCTGGCCGGCGCGGCGCATGCGCAGGCCGGCGGCAAGAAGCTCAAGGTCGCCGGGATCTACTCGGTGCCCTACGAGCAGCAGTGGATCAGCCGCGTCCACCAGGCCCTCAAGGCCGCCGAGGCGCGTGGCGACATCGAGTACCAGTCGACCGAAAGCATCGCCAACGCCGACTACGAGCGCGTGGTGCGCGAGTACGCCATGCGCGGCCAGGACCTGATCGTGGGCGAGGCCTTCCCGGTCGAGGCCGCCATGCGCAAGGTCGCGCGCGACTTTCCCAAGACGGCCTTTCTGATGGGCTCGTCGGGCAAGCCCGTGCAGCCCAACTTCTCGACCTTCGACAACTACATCCAGGAACCCGCCTACCTGACCGGCATGATCGCCGGCGGCATGACCCAAAGCAACAAGATCGGCATGGTCGGCGGCTACCCGATCCCCGAGGTCAACCGCCTGATGAACGCCTTCATGGCCGGCGCGCGCGAGGTCAACCCGCAGGTTGCGTTCAGCATCAGCTTCATCAACAGCTGGTTCGATCCGCCCAAGGCCAAGGAAGCCACCTTCGCCATGATCGACGCCGGCGCCGACGTGATGTATGCCGAGCGCTTCGGCGTGGCCGACGCCGCCAAGGAGCGCGGCAAGCTGGTCATCGGCAACGTCATCAACACGCAGCCGCAGTACCCGGACAACGTGGTGGCCTCGGCGCTCTGGCATTTCGAGCCGTCCATCGACCACGCCATCGCCCAGCTCAAGGCCGGCACCTTCAAGGGCGAGGAATACGGCATCTACTCGCACATGAAACATGGCGGCGCGTCGCTGGCGCCGCTGGGCACCTTCGAGTCCAAGGTGCCGGCCGACCTCAAGGCCCGGGTCGCCGCGCGGCAGGCCGACATCCAGTCCGGCAAGTTCACCGTCAGGATCGACGACGCCGCGCCCAAGGCCAAGTAAACCGCCAGCGATGAGCCATCCCCTTCCCGGCAGCGACAGCAGCGGCGGCCCGCCGGCGCTGTCGCTGCAAGGCATCACCAAGCGATTCGGCCCGCTGCTCGCCAACGACGGCATCAGCCTGACGCTGGCGCGCGGCGAAATCCTGGCCCTGCTGGGCGAGAACGGCGCCGGCAAGTCCACGCTGATGAGCATCCTGTTCGGACACTACGTGGCCGACAGCGGCCGCATCGAGGTGTTCGGCCAACCCTTGCCGCCCGGACAGCCGCGCCGCGCGCTGCAAGCCGGCATCGGCATGGTGCACCAGCACTTCACGCTGGCCGACAACCTTTCGGTTCTGGACAACGTGATGCTCGGCACCGAATCGCTGTGGCGCCTGGCTTCATCGCGCGCGGCGGGGCGCGCCCGGCTGCTCGACACGGCGCGGCGCTTCCGGCTGGCGGTCGACCCGGACGCGCGGGTGGGCGACCTGAGCGTGGGCGAGCGCCAGCGCGTCGAGATTCTGAAGGCGCTCTACCGCGACGCGCGCATCCTGATCCTGGACGAACCGACCGCCGTGCTGACGCCGCGCGAGAGCGAGGACCTGTTCGAGACGCTCGCGCAGATGGTCGCGCAGGGGCTGTCCATCGTCTTCATCAGCCACAAGCTCGCCGAGGTCCTGCGGGTGTCGCACCGCGTGGCCGTGCTGCGCGCGGGCCGGCTGGTGGCCACGGCGGCGGCGGCCGAAACCAGCGCCGCCGAACTCGCCAACTGGATGGTCGGGCGCGCGGTGGAGCGCCCCGGCCGCCAGCCGGCTGCCCGCCAGGCGCAGCGCACGGTCTGCGAGCTGCGCGGCGCCTGCAGCGAAGCCGGCTCACGCGACCGCCTCGACCAGGTCGACCTGCGGCTGGATGCCGGCGAGATCGTGGCCGTGGCCGGTGTCTCGGGCAACGGCCAGCGGGCGCTGGCCGACGTGCTGTGCGGCATGCGGCCGCTGCACTCGGGCCAGGCGCTCTACGCCGGCGCGCCGCTGCCGGCGCGCGTGGCCGATGGCGTGAACGCCGGCATCGCGCGCGTGCCCGAGGATCGCCACGGCACCGGCGTAGTCGGCGATCTGCCGCTGTGGGAAAACGCCGTCGCCGAACGCCTGCGCAGCCCCGCGCTGTCGCGCTGGGGCTGGATCCGGCGCCAGCCGGCGCTGCGCTACGTCCGGCGCATCCTCGAAACCTTCGACGTGCGCGGCGGCGGGCCGATGAGCAGCGCCCGCCTGCTGTCGGGCGGCAACATGCAAAAGCTCATCCTCGGCCGCGCGCTGCTGGCACCCGACGGCCAGCCCGAGCCGCCCGCACGGCTGATCGTGGCGCATCAGCCGACCTGGGGCCTGGACGTGGGCGCCGTCGCCTTCGTGCACCGCCAGTTGTTCGCCGCGCGCGACGCCGGCGCGGCCATCCTGGTTATCTCCGACGACCTCGACGAAGTCATGCTGCTGGGCGACCGCATCGCCGTGATGCACGAAGGCCGGCTCAGCGCCGCGCGCGAGGCCGCGCAATGGAGCCGCGAAACGCTCGGCCTCGCCATGGCGGGCACGCCGCCCACCCTGGAGGTCCGGCCATGAGAATCGAGCCACGCGCACAGCCCAGCCGGACCGCCCGATGGCTGGCCCCGCTGGCGGCCATCGCCTGCACGCTGGCAGTCAGCGCCTTGCTGGTAGCCCTGGCGGGCGCGCCGGTCGGCCGCACTTACCAGTTGCTGCTGAGCGGCGCCTTCGGCTCGGTGTTCGCCTGGAGCGAGACGCTGACACGCGCCGTGCCGCTGATCCTGACCGGGCTGGCCGCTGCCGTGGCCTTCCGCGCCCGGCTCTACAACATCGGCGCCGAGGGCCAGCTCTACGCCGGCGCCATGGCCGCCGTGGCAGTGGGTGGCCTGTACGACGGCGTGGGCCTGGCGTGGCCGCCAGTGCTGCTGTTTCCACTGATGATGCTGGCCGCCGCGCTGGCCGGCGGCCTTCTGCTGCTGGGCCCGGCGCTGCTCAAGCGCCAGTTGGGCGTGGACGAGGTCGTGACCACCTTGCTGCTCAACTTCATCGTGCTGCTGGGCGTCTCGGCCCTGCTCGACGGCCCCATGAAGGACCCGATGGCCATGGGCTGGCCGCAGAGCCTGGCGCTGCAGCCCGAGCTGGAGCTGGGCAAGCTGGTCGAGCGCACGCGCATCCACACCGGCCTGCTGTGGGCCGTGGCGCTGGCGCTGCTGGTCTGGGCGGTGCAGCGCTTCACGGTGCTGGGCTTCGACATGCGCGCAACTGGCGCCAATGCCGAGGCGGCGCGCTTCGCGGGGGTCCCGATCACCCGCACGCTGGCCGTGACGGCGCTGCTGTCGGGCGCGCTGGCCGGGCTGGCCGGCGCCATCGAGGTGGCCGGGCGCAGCAGCTACGTCACGCTCGACCTGTCGCCGGGCTATGGCTACACCGGCATCGTGATCGCCATGCTGGCCGGGCTGAACCCGCTGGGCGTGGTGGCGGCAGCGGTTTTCGTGGCCGGCGTATTGGTCGGAGCCGACAGCATGAGCCGCGCGGTCGGGGTACCCAGCTACATCGCCGACGTGATCGTGGCGACCGCGCTGCTGGCGGTGCTGGTCGCGACGTGGCTGACCCGCTACCGCGTGCGCTGGACATCAACGACATCTCCCAAGCAGGCTGCATGAGCGAACTGTTCGACCTTCTCTCCAACGCCTCGCTGTGGGTGGCCGTGCTGCGCATCGCCACACCGCTGATCCTGGGCACGCTGGGCGTGCTGTGGTGCGAGCGCGCGGGCGTTCTCAATCTGGGCATCGAGGGCATCATGGTGGCCGGCGCTTTCGCCGGCTGGTATGGCGTCTACCAGGGCCTGCCGCTGTGGGGCGGCGTCGCGCTGGCCGCGGCAACCGGCGCGGCCTTCGGGCTGCTGCATGCTGCGCTGACGGTCGGGCTGGCGCTGTCGCAGCACGTCTCGGGCCTGGGCGTGACGATGTTGGCGACGGCGCTGAGCTACTTCGGCTACCGCGTGGCCTTTCCCAAAGTCAGCACGCCGCCGGCCATCCAGCCCTTCGCGCCGATGGACTGGCTGCCCATTCCCATCCTGTCGCAGCAAACCCCGCTGACGCTGCTGGCGCTGCTGCTGGTGCCGCTGACCGCCTGGGTGCTCTACCGCACGCCGGCCGGGCTGGCGGTGCGCATGGTGGGCGAAAGCCCGCAGGCTGCCGAGAGCCAGGGCGTACCGGTGGCCGCCACGCGCACGGCGGCCATCGTGATCGGCTCGGCGCTGATGGGCGTGGCCGGTGCCTTCATCACGCTGTCGGCCTTCAACGCCTTCTTCTTCAACATGGTCAACGGGCGCGGCTGGATCTGCGTGGCGCTGGTGGTATTCGCCTCGTGGCGGCCCGGCAAGGCGCTGCTCGGCGCGCTGCTGTTCGCCTTTTTCGATGCCCTGCAACTGCGCCTGCAGCAAAGCGGTGCGATTGACGTGCCCTACCAGGTTTTCCTGATGCTGCCTTACCTGCTGTCGATCGCCGCGCTGGTGCTGGTGGCGCGCAAGGCCAGCTATCCGCAGGCGCTGATGAAGCCTTACCGCAAGGGCGAACGTTAGCCCCTACACTCGCCCGCATGCCCTGGCACGCCCGACTCCGACTGCACTACACCGCCGCCACACCCGCTCGCACCAGCGCCCGCACCGTCGCCCGCTTCGAGCACGACGGGCCGCTGCGCATCCTGCAAAGCCTTTATCCCGAGGGCGATGCGGTCTGCCACAACGTGATGGTGCATCCGCCCAGCGGACTGGTGGGCGGCGACGTGCTGGACATCGACGTGCAGGTGGACCCCGGCGCGCACGGCCTGCTGACCACGCCTGGCGCCACGCGCTTCTACCGCAGCGAAGGCGAAACCGCGCTGCAGGCCACGCGGCTGCGCGTGGCCGCGGGCGGGCGGCTCGAATGGCTGCCGCTGGAAGCCATCTGCTACGACGGCTGCCAGGCGGAAAACCGCCTGCGCATCGAGCTGGCGCCCGGCGCCGAGATGATGGGCTGGGACATCGCGGCCTTCGGCCTGCCCGGCGCCCGCAAGCCGTTCACGCGCGGCCGCCTGCTGCAACACATCGAGGCGCCGGGCGCCTGGCTGGAACGCGGCCTGATCGATGCCGCCGACACCTTGCTGATGGACGGCGCCCTCGGCCTGGCCGGCCACCGCTGCTGCGCCGCGCTGTTCTTCGTGGCCGGCTCGCCGATCGAACGCGGCCGACGCCAGGCGCTGCTGGAGGTGGCCCAGGACGTCGCGCAGCAACATGGACTGGCGGCCACGGCCGGTGCCACCAGCCCGGATGCGCGCCTGATCGTGCTACGCGTGCTGGCCCCCGTGGTCGAGCCCGCGGCCGGCCTGCTGCAGCAGGTCTGGTCGCGCTGGCGGTCGCTGGCCTGGGCGCTGCCCGCCGTGCCGCCGCGCATCTGGGCGACCTGACGGCGATCAGATACCGCGTTCAGATCGCCACGAGTTGCCGCACCCCGTCGCCCGGCATGTCCTTGCCCAGGCCGCTGCGGATGACCTCGCCGCGCTCCATCACCACGTAGTGGTCGGCCAGTTCCTCGGCGAAGTCGTAGTACTGCTCGACCAGCACGATGGCCATGTCGCCGCGCGCGGCGAGCATGCGGATGACGCGGCCGATGTCCTTGATGATGGATGGCTGGATGCCCTCGGTCGGCTCGTCGAGGATGAGCACGCGTGGCTTGGGCTGCAGCGCGCGCGCGATGGCGAGTTGCTGCTGCTGCCCTCCCGAGAGGTCGCCGCCGCGCCGCTGCAGCATCTGCCGCAGCACCGGGAACAGCTCGAACATCTCCGCATCGAGCGGCGTCGAGGCCGGCTTGTAGGCCAGCCCCATGCGCAGGTTTTCCTCCACCGTCAGACGCGAGAAGATCTCGCGGCCCTGCGGCACGTAGCCCAGGCCCAGGCGGGTGCGCTCGTAGGGCTTGAGGCGGTCGATGCGCTGGCCGGCCAGCGTGATCTCGCCCGAGCGAATCGGCACCAGCCCCATGAGCGACTTCAGCAGCGTGGTTTTGCCCACGCCGTTGCGCCCGAGGATGACAGTGATCTTGCCGGCCTCGGCGCGCAGGCTGACGTCGCGCAGGATGTGGGCGCCGCTGTAGTACTGGTTGACCTTGCTGATTTCGAGCATGCGCGCTCACCTCCCCAGATAGACTTCGATCACGCGCTCGTCGGCCTGCACCTGGTCGAGCGTGCCCTGCGCCAGCACCGCGCCGTCGCACAGCACGGTGACGATGTCGCTGATGGCGCGGATGAAGCTCATGTCGTGCTCCACCACCATCAGCGAGTGCCGGCCCTTGAGGCTGAGGAACAGCTCGGCGGTGCGCGCGGTCTCCTCGTCGGTCATGCCGGCCACGGGCTCGTCGAGCAGCAGCAATTTGGGCTCCTGCATCAGCAGCATGCCGATCTCCAGCCACTGCTTCTGGCCGTGGCTGAGGGTGCCGGCCTGGCGGTTGACGCTGCCCGCCAGGTGGATGGTGTGCAGCACCTCGGCCAGCCGGTCGGCCTGCGCGCTGTCCAGCACGAAGCGCATCGAGGGCCAGACCTTCTTGTCGGTCTTGAGCGCCAGCTCCAGGTTCTCGTAGACCGTCAGTTGCTCGAACACGGTGGGCTTCTGGAACTTGCGGCCGATGCCCAGGCCGGCGATCTCGGCCTCGCGGTGGCGCAGCAAGTCGATGGTGCCGCCGAAGAACACGGTGCCGCTGTCGGGTCGGGTCTTGCCGGTGATGATGTCCATCATGGTGGTCTTGCCGGCGCCGTTGGGGCCGATGATGCAGCGCAGCTCGCCCGGCGCGATGTCCAGCGACAGGCCGTTGATGGCCTTGAAGCCGTCGAAGGCAACGTGCACGTCCTCCAGGTACAGGATGCGGCCGTGCGTCAGGTCCAGCTCGCCGGCGGCCACGGCGCGGCCGGTGGGCGCCGCGCGCCCGCCCGACTCGGTGGGCGTGGGCCTGGATGCGGGCGGGATGGCGCCGGTGTGCGCGGCCAGCCGGCGCGCGCCTTCTTCCATCAGGTCGGGGGTCATGCGGCGGGTCCTTGCTTCGATGCCGGGGCGGCGGTCTTGCGGCGGGTCCAGCGGCGCACCAGGCCGGCGATGCCTTGCGGCATGAACAGCGTCACGGCGATGAACAGCCCGCCCAGGAAGTACAGCCAGATCTCGGGATAGGCGGCGGTGAACCAGCTCTTGGCCCCGGTCACGGCGAAGGCGCCGACGATCGGCCCGACCAGCGTGCCGCGCCCGCCGACGGCCGCCCAGATCGCCATCTCGATGGAGTTGGCCGGGCTCATCTCGCTGGGGTTGATGATGCCGACCTGCGGCACGTACAAGGCCCCAGCAATGCCGCACATCACCGCCGAAATCGTCCAGATGCTGAGCTTGTAGGCCACCGGGTCGTAGCCCGAGAACATGACGCGGCTCTCCGCGTCGCGGATCGCCACCAGCACCCGGCCGTACTTGCTGCGCACCAGCCAGCGCGCGAACAGAAAGCAGCCCAGCAGCGCCAGCCCGGTCAGCACGAACAGCGCCATGCGCGTTTCCTGCGTGGCGATGGGCTGGCCCAGGATGCGCTTGAAGTCGGTGAAGCCGTTGTTGCCGCCAAAGCCGGTCTCGTTGCGGAAGAACAGCAGCATGGCCGCGAACACCAGCGCCTGGGTGATGATGGAGAAGTACACGTCCTTGATGCGCGAGCGAAACGAGAAGTAGCCGAACACGAAGGCGACCAGACCCGGCACCAGCACGATCAGCGCCAGCGTGGCCAGGAAGCTGTCCGACAGCGCCCAGTGCCAGGGCAGCTCCTTCCAGTCCAGGAACACCATGAAGTCCGGCAGCACGCTGCCGTAGTTGCCGTCGGTGCCGATCTGGCGCATCAGGTACATGCCCATCACGTAGCCGCCCAGCGCGAAGAACAGGCCGTGGCCGAGCGAGAGGATGCCGGCGTAGCCCCAGATCAGGTCGATGGCCAGCGCGCAGATGGCGTAGCACATGATCTTGCCCAGCAGGTTGACCATGTAGTCGCTCATGTGCAGCGGACTGTCGGCCGGCAGCCACAAGTTGAGCGCGGGCGCCACCGCGCAAACGGCGATCAGCGCGACCACGAAGGCCGACCAGCCGCCGCGCGTGAGCAGCGGCGCACGAGGCGGCAGCACCAGGGTCGGAGAAGCAATCGCCGTGTTCATGCCGAGCGCCCTTTCGCGGCGAAGATGCCTTGCGGCCGTTTTTGAATGAAGACGATCACCAGCACCAGCACGGCGATCTTGGCCAGCACCGCGCCCGACCATCCCTCCAGAAGCTTGCCCACGATGCCCAGGCCCAGCGCCGCGTAGACGGTGCCGGCCAACTGGCCAACGCCGCCCAGCACCACCACCAGGAAGGAGTCGACGATGTAGCCGCGCCCCAGGTCCGGCCCGACGTTGCCGATCTGGCTGAGCGCGCAGCCTGCAAGTCCCGCGATGCCCGAGCCCAGCGCGAAGGCATAGGTGTCCACGCGCGCGGTGTCCACGCCCATGCAGGCGGCCATCGGCCGGTTCTGCGTGACGCCGCGCACGAACAGGCCCAGCCGGGTGCGCGCGATCAGCCAGAACACGCCCAGCAGCACCGCCAGCGCAAAGACAATGATGAGCAGCCGGTTCCACGGCAGCATCAGGTTGGGCAGCACCGCCACGCCGCCGCTCATCCAGGCCGGGTTTTCCACGCCCACGTTCTGGGCGCCGAACAGGCTGCGCACGGCCTGCATCAGCACCAGGCTGATGCCCCAGGTTGCCAGCAGCGTCTCCAGCGGCCGGCCATAGAGAAAGCGGATCACCGAACGCTCCAGCGCCGCGCCAACCAGCGCCGAGACCGCGAAGGACACCGGCACCGCCACCGCCAGATACCAGCCGAAGGCCTCCGGCAGGTAGCGCTGGAACAGCCCCTGGACCACGAAGGTGGCGTAGGCTCCGATCATGATCAGCTCACCATGCGCCATGTTGATAACGCCCATCAGCCCGTAGGTGATGGCCAGACCCAGCGCGGCCAGCAGCAGGATGGAGCCCAGGCTGACGCCGGTGAACAGCACGCCCAGACGCTCGCCCCAGGCCAGCCGCTCGTCGATGGCGGTGATCGCCGCGGCGATGGCCTGCCGGACCGCCGGGTCCTCCTCGTCGCGCAGGCGTTGGTTGAGCAGCGACTGCGTGGCCGGCGTCTGGAGGTCGGCCAGCGCGGCCACGGCCGCCAGGCGCTGGGCAGCGTCGTCGCTGCCCAGCAGCATGCTCGCGCGCACGCGTTGCAGCGCCGTGCGGATGCCCTCGTCTTGCTCGGCGGCCAGCGCGCGCTCGATCAGCGGCAGCTTGGCCGGGTCGGTGCGGCCTTCGAGCGCGGCGGCGGCCTGCGCGCGCACGGCGGCATCGGACGAGGCCAGTTGCAGCGCGGCGATGCCGGCGGCGATTTCCTCGCGCATGTAGTTGTTGTTGACCACGTCCTCCGCATCTTCGGGCGGCTCGGCGGCCGCGCCGGTGGCGGGATCGACGTAGCCGTCGCCTTCGAGCATGAAGACCTGGTCGGCGGTGAACTTGACGCCGTCATCGGCCAGCGCCTGCAGGAAGGCGGCGGTGCGCGCGTCAGCGTCCGGCGCGCTACCGGTGGTCTGGGTAACGGCTTGGGTGATGGCTTGGGTGATGGCATCAGCACGCTCGGCCGCAGCGCCCGAGGCCATGGCCAGCGCCTGCTCGGAGGTCAAGGCCTGGGCCGCGCCGCTCCACAGCAAAACGGCCGCGGACAGCATGCAGGCGCATGCCGTGCGCAGCCTGCCGGCGGCGCGCGCCGGCTTTCGATCGATGGTCTTGGTCATGCGCCTCGCGCCTCTGCTCTGGTGTATTGCTCTGGCCGCCCTGCCCCAGCCGGCCCTGGTCCCGGCAGCGGGGCCGCGCGCATGCGCACGGCCCCGTCCTGCACCCGCGTCCGCCGCTTCACAGCTTCTCGGGCTCGTCCTTCTTCTTGTCGTTGCCGGGGATGTAGGGGCTCCAGGGCTGGGCCTTGATCGGGCCCTTGGTCTTCCAGACCACGCTGAACTGGCCGTCGGCCTTGACCTCGCCGATCAGCACCGGCTTGTGCAGATGGTGGTTCTTCTCGTCCATCTTCACGGTGTAACCATCGGGCGCCTTGAAGGTCTGCCCGCCCACGGCGGCGATCACCTTGTCCACATCGGTGGTGCCAGCCTTCTCGACCGCCTGCTTCCACATGTTGATGCCGATGTAGGTCGCTTCCATCGGGTCGTTGGTCAGCGGCTTGGTGCTCTGGCCCGGCAACTTCTTGGCCCGGGCATAGTCGGACCACTTCTTGATGAACTCGGCGTTGGTCGGGTTCTTCACGCTCATGAAGTAGTTCCAGGCCGCCAGGTGCCCCACCAGTGGCTTGGTGTCGACGCCGCGCAACTCCTCCTCGCCCACCGAGAAGGCCACTACCGGCACGTCCGAGGCCTTCAGGCCGGCATTGCCCAGTTCCTTGTAGAAGGGCACGTTGGAGTCGCCGTTGATGGTGGAGACCACCGCCGTCTTGCCGCCGGCCGAGAACTTCTTGATGTCGGCCACGATGGTCTGGTAGTCAGAGTGGCCGAACGGCGTGTAGGTCTCCAGGATGTCCGCGTCCTTCACGCCCTTGCTGTTGAGGAAGGCGCGCAGGATCTTGTTGGTGGTGCGCGGGTAGACGTAGTCCGTGCCCAGCAGCACGAAACGCTTGGCCCCGCCGCCTTCCTTGCTCAGCAGGTACTCGACCGCCGGAATCGCCTGCTGGTTGGGCGCCGCGCCGGTGTAGAACACGTTTTTGGACAGCTCCTCGCCCTCGTACTGCACGGGGTAGAACAGCAGGCCGTTGAGCTCCTCGAACACCGGCAGCACCGACTTGCGCGACACCGAGGTCCAGCAGCCGAACACCACGGCCACCTTGTCCTGCGTCAGCAACTGGCGCGCCTTCTCGGCGAACAGCGGCCAGTCGGAAGCCGGGTCGACCACCACCGGTTCGAGCTTCTTGCCCAGCACCCCGCCCTTGGCATTGATCTCGTCGATCGCCATCAGCACGGTGTCCTTGAGCACGGTTTCCGAAATGGCCATGGTGCCCGACAGGCTGTGCAGCACACCCACCTTGATGGTGTCGGCCGCCTGGGCCAGCGAAGTCAGGCCCAGGGCCATGACGCCCAGGGCGACCGCGGAAAAAGCCTTGCCGGCGCTGCGACGATTGATCTTCATGAATGCCTCCAGGGGAGAAGTGAGAGCCGTGGAATGAAAGCGGGTCATCGACGGGCCCGGCCGGCCTGGCCTGCACCTCGCGGCCCTCGCAGGCCCAGCCTCCCCATCGATGCCCCGAGCGTACGCAGCGCCGCCCTGGCCACCAATACGCCTTGTGGCGTATGCCCGCCCCCTCCTGTTCCACCGCCTCAGTCCGCACGAATTGCTTTGCCCCGAAAAACCGTGGTAGACTAGCGTTCTGTTGACGACACGGGGTGTCTGAAGACAGAACGACAGGCGCGTAGCTCAGCTGGTTAGAGCACCACCTTGACATGGTGGGGGTCGTTGGTTCGAGTCCAATCGCGCCTACCAACACAGAAGGGTTGGTCGGAAAATTCCAGATCAATTCCTCAAAAAAGGCCACCTTCGGGTGGCCTTTTTCTTTGGTCGCGCCAAGACCACGGCCCCATCGCACAAACGGGCCTGGCGCAATCCGTGATGGGCCGTGCGGGTTCAGGGCAGCAAGCCGCTGCGCCCGCCGTTGCTCCGCGTCACTCCGACGTCGACACCCAGGGTGATGCCAGGGTGGTCGCAGTCCCCCCCCAGCCGCTTGGTCAAGGACACGGCGCCGGTTTCTCCCGTCGTCGTTCCCGTGTGCGATCCGGTGGCGACGCCCACGCCGACCGCGCCATGGATTTCGGGCTTGGAATAGCTGGCGTTGTCGCATGCCGCCGCATCGTCCGCGCCCGCCGTGCCACGGGTCGCCTGCGGCGCATCGCGCCAGCCCAAGGGGTTCTGCTTGTCCTGGGCCGTGACGGAGTTGTCGAGGGTCTGGCTCGCCTCGTCCGCCCAGGTCGCCGGTGCAGCCGCCAGCAGCATGCCGGCCAGCAAATAGATCGTTTTACGGGTCATTCTTCAATCTCCAGTCGATGGCGGCGCGACCATGCCGCCCACGGTTGGAGCCGCAGGCCCCCGGCGCGTTCACCGACTTTGCATTCCAGAAAAGATCGGCCCGCCACGCGAACCGGCCGCGGCCGTCAGGCGGTCAATGCGCCTGGTCCCAGTTGGCGCCGATGCCGACCTCCGCCACCAGCGGCACCTTGAGTTCGGCCACGCCGGCCATCAACTCGGGGATGCGCTGGCGCAGCCAGCCGGTTTCGGCCTCGGGCAGCTCGAACACCAGTTCATCATGCACTTGCATGATCATCAGGATGCCGGGCTTCTCGGCGTCGAGCGCGTCCTGCACGGCCACCATGCTTTTCTTGATGAGGTCGGCGGCGGTGCCCTGCATGGGCGCGTTGATGGCCGCGCGCTCGGCGCCGGCACGGCGCGGGCCGTTGGGCGAGTTGATCTCGGGCAGCACCAGCCGGCGGCCGAACACGGTCTCGACGTAGCCCTGCTCCTTGGCCTGGGCCTTGGTCTCGTCCATGTAGCGCTTGACGCCCGGGTAGCGCTGGAAATAGCGGTCGATGTAGTTGCGCGCCGCCGTGTTGTCGATGCCCAGGTTGCGTGCCAGGCCGAAGGCGCTCATGCCGTAGATCAGGCCGAAGTTGATGACCTTGGCGTAGCGGCGCTGCTCGGCGCTGACCTGCCCGACCGACACGCCGAAGACCTCGGCGGCGGTGGCGCGGTGCACGTCCTGGCCTTCGGCGAAGGCGCGCAGCAGCGATTCGTCGTCGCTCAGGTGGGCCATGATGCGCAGCTCGATCTGCGAATAGTCGGCGCTGGCGATGACGCGGCCCGGCGGCGCCACGAAGGCCTCGCGGATGCGCCGGCCCTCGGGCGTGCGGATGGGGATGTTCTGCAGGTTTGGCTCGTTGCTGGAAAGCCGCCCGGTCACCGCCACGGCCTGCGCGTAATGCGTGTGCACGCGGCCGCTGCGCGGGTTGGCCAGCGCGCCGAGCTTGTCGGTGTAGGTGCCCTTGAGCTTGGACAGCCCCCGGTGCGCCAGGATGCGGGCCGGCAGCGGGTAGTCCTCGGCCAGTTTCTCCAGCACTTCCTCGTCGGTGCTGGGCGCGCCCTTGGCGGTTTTCTTGACCACCGGCAGGCCCAGGCGCTCGAAGAAGATCTCGCCGATCTGCTTGGGGCTGCCCAGGTTGAAGGGCTGGCCGGCCAGTTCGTAGGCCTCCTGCTCCAGTTGCAGGATGCGCGTACCCAGCGCGTGGCTTTGCGCGGCCAGCACCTCGGCGTCGATCAGCACGCCGTTGCGCTCGATGCGGTAGAGCACCTCGCTGGTGGCCATCTCCAGTTCGTAGATGGCGCGCAGCCTGTCGTCGGCCTGCAGTTGCGGCCACAGCACGCGGTGCACGTCCAGCGTCTGGTCGGAGTCCTCGCACGAATACTCGGCGGCCCGGGCGATGTCGACCTGGGCGAACGGGATCTGCTTGGCGCCCTTGCCGCACAAGTCCTCATACTGGATGCCGCTGCGCCCCAGGTGACGCTCGGCCAGGCTGGCCAGGCCGTGCGGGCGGTGCACTTCCAGCACATAGCTCTGCAGCATGGTGTCGTGGCGGTAGCCGCGCACCTCGATGCCGTGGTTGGCGAAGACGTGGCGGTCGTACTTGACGTGCTGGCCCAGCTTGGCGCGCGCGGGGTTTTCCAGCCAGGGCTTGAGGCGCGCCAGCACCTCCTCGCGCGGCAGTTGGGCGGGCGCGTCCGGGTAGTCGTGCAGCAGCGGCACGTAGGCGGCATGGCGCGGCTCGACGCTGAAGCTGATGCCAACGATCTGCGCGCGGCTCTCGTCGAGCGAATCGGTCTCGGTGTCGATGGCGGCCAGTTCGGCGCCTTCGAGCACCGCCAGCCAGCGCTCGAAGGCGTCCCAGGTCAGCACGGTGTCGTAGGTCACGGGCTCGCCCGGCGGCGCGGCGGCGGGCGCGTCGGCATCGGTATCGGCGACGTCATCGCCAAAGTCGAAGCCAGCCTGCCCATCCGCCACGGCGGGCTTGCGGGCCTTGCCGGCCGGGGCTGCGGCCGGCCGTTCGGCTTCGAGGGCCTTGGCCAGGCTCTTGAAGCCGTAGCGCTCGCAGAACGCGATCAGGGCCTCGCGCTGGCTGGGCTGCACGCGCACGCCGTCGAGCGCGGGCAGGCCGGACAGTTGCGCCGACAGGTCGCAATCGGTCTTGATGGTGACCAGCGCGCGGCCGGTGGGCAGCCAGTCGCGCGCGGCCGCAAGGTTCTTGCCGGCCACGCCCTTGATGTCCTGCGCATGCGCCAGCAGATTGTCGAGCGAGCCGTATTCGCCCAGCCACTTGGCGGCGGTCTTGGGGCCGACCTTGTCGACGCCGGGCACGTTGTCGACGGCGTCGCCCACCAGCGTCTGGTAGTCGATCATGCGCGCCGGCGGCACGCCGAACTCGGCCTCCACGCCAACCATGTCGCGCCGCTTGCCGGTCATGGTGTCGATCACCGTCACGGCGGGCGTCACCAACTGGCTCAGGTCCTTGTCACCGCTGGAGATCAGCACCTCGAAGCCCTGCGCCTCGGCCAGCCGCGCCAGCGTGCCGATGACGTCGTCGGCCTCCACGCCCGGGATGTCCAGCAGCGGCCAGCCCAGCAGCCGCACCACCTCGTGGATGGGCTCGATCTGCGCGCGCAGCGCGTCGGGCATGGGCGAGCGGTTGGCCTTGTAGTCAGGATAGATGGCGTCGCGGAAGGTCGGGCCCTTGGCGTCGAACACGCAGGCGGCGTAGTCGGCCTGCACATCCTTGCGCAGCGCCTGCAGCATGTTGATGATGCCGCGGATGGCGCCGGTGGGCGCGCTGTCCATGTCGCCCGGCACGGCGCGCAAGTCGGGCATGGCGTGGAAGGCGCGGTACAGGTAGCTGGAGCCATCGACCAGCAGCAGCGTCTTGGCCGGCGGCCGGTCGTCCAGCAGGTTGGGCGGCACGTGGGTTCCGGGGCCAGTGGGCCGGGGCAGGTCTTTTTCGATCTCGTTGGAAGCGCTCATGCCCGCATTGTGAGGGATGACCGCCCGCACCCCGGCCCGCCTGGCGCGGGTCCTGGCCGCATCGGCCCAAGCATCCGCCTACAATCGGTGCATGACCTCTACATTCCGCTCCACTTCGGGCGCCCTGCTGCTGGCTTGCGTGCTGGTGGGCGGCACCGCCATGGCCCAGACGCAGGAGGCCACTCCGACCGCCTCGACCGCCCCGGCCACGGAAGACACAAGCTCGGCCGCGCCCTCGGCCGGGAACCAGCGCATCGAGCGCCTCAGCCACGAAGACGCCGGCAGCCGCGTCGACGAGCTGCGCGTGGGCGGCCGCATCAAGAGCGTGACCGTCACACCCAAGAACGGCGCCCCGGCCTACGAGATCGTGCCCAACGACCCCTCGCGCAGCAGTGCCGACGGCAGCAACGACAGCGCCAGCCCGGCCGGCCGCCGCGTCTGGCGCCTGGGCACGTTCTGAGCACGCACCCGGCACACTCTAAGTAAGCTCCCCCACTTTCCCGGCAAGGCGAGGACATGGCGGTTTTCACCGAAGTCTCCAAAACGGAGGCGGATGCGCTGCTGCGCAATCTGAATCAGGGTCGGCTGGCCCGGCTGCAGGGCATCTCCGGCGGCATCGAGAACACCAACTATTTCGTCACCACCGACCGTGGCGGCGAATTCGTGCTCACGCTGTTCGAGCGGCTGACGGCCCAGCAACTGCCCTTCTACCTGCACCTCATGAAGCACTTGGCCGCGCGCGGCATTCCCGTGCCCGACCCGGTGGCCGACGCCAGCGGCGAGATCCTGCTGGCCGTGGCCGGCAAGCCCGCCGCGCTGGTCGATCGCCTGCGCGGCGCCAGCGTGCTGGCGCCCGAGGCCGTGCACTGCGCCCTGGTTGGCGACATGCTGGCGCGCATGCACCTGGCCGGGCGCGACTATGGCCGCAGCCAGCCCAATCTGCGCGGCCTGGCGTGGTGGAACGAGACCGTGCCCACGGTGTTGCCGCACGTCGGCGCGCCGCAGGCGCGGCGGCTGGCAGCCGAGCTGGCCTACCAGAACCACATCGCCGCCAGCCCCGCGCACGAGGCCCTGCCGCGCGGTCCCATCCACGCCGACCTGTTCCGCGACAACGTCATGTTCGACACCGACGCGGCCGGACAGGCCCGGCTCACCGGCTTCTTCGACTTCTATTTCGCGGGCGTCGACAGCTGGCTGTTCGACTTGGCGGTCTGCCTCAACGACTGGTGCATCGACTGGCCCAGCGGCCGCCACGACGCCGCGCGCGCCCAGGCGCTGGCACTGGCCTATGCCCGGGTGCGCCCCCTGACTCCAGCCGAGCGAGAACTGCTGCCGGCCATGATGCGCGCGGCGGCGCTGCGCTTCTGGATCTCGCGGCTGTGGGACTTCCACCTGCCGCGCGAGGCCGCGCTGTTGCAGCCGCACGACCCCACCCACTTCGAGCGCGTGCTGCAGGAGCGCATCGACCACCCGCTGCGCGCCGACGACTTGCTGGCCGCCGAACTGGCCGCCTGATCGGCCCCCGACTCCCCCATGAAACTCAATCTCGTCCCGGCGCGCTCCGGCATCGACTGGATCAAGGAAGGCGCCCGCACCTTCTTTCGTAACCCGCTGGCGCTGTCGTCCACCTTCATCCTGTTCATGATCGTGATGACGGTGCTGTCGGCTCTCTCGCTGGTCGGCAGCATCATCGCCCTGGTGCTGCTGCCCTGCGGCATGCTGACCATGATGAGCGCGACCCGGCTGGTCTCCGAGTCCAGCCTGCCGGTGCCGGGCGTGATCGGCCACGCCCTGGCCGACATCCGCGGCAGCGTGCGCGCGCTGCTGCTGCTGGGCCTGCTGTACGCGGCGGGCTATCTGCTGATCCTGGGCATCAGCTACCTCATCGACGGCGGCACGCTGGCACGGGTGATGCTGGTGGGCGAGCGGCTGACGCCCGAGCTGCTGGAGCAGCCCGGCTTCGCCGCCGCCACCTGGGTGACAGCGCTGCTGTCGATCCCGCTGTCGCTCATGTTCTGGCACGCGCCCGGCCTGCTGCACTGGTACCAAGTGCCGCCGGCCAAGGCGCTGTTCTTCAGCCTGGTGGCCTGCCTGCGCAACTGGCGCGCCTATGCGGTGTTCGTGCTGGGCTGGGTGGCGCTGCTGCTGGCGCTCAACGTCGCCGTCGTGGTGCTGGGCCTGTTGCTCTCCAGCGTGGGCGGCGGCGCGGTGGTGGCGACGGTGCTGCGCATCGTCTCCAGCGCCACCATGCTGATCGCCGCGGCGGTCTTCCTGTGCTCGTCCTACTTTCCGCTGCGCGACAGTTTCATCCCGAGTTGACCTCGCGCCGGCAGCGGGCGCAAGGCCCGGCCATCACGGCACCGGCGTAAGCTTGGCCACGCTCAGCGCCAGCCACTTCACGCCGTGGCGCGGAAAGTTGATCTGCGCGCGCGCATCCGGGCCCGAGCCCTCCAGCGTCAGCACCGTGCCCTCGCCGAACTTGGTGTGGAAGACCCGCATGCCCAGCTTCAGCCCATGGCTGGGCGCCGCCTTCTGGGGCGGCACCGGGCCAGCGCCGGTCATCGCGTCATAGGCGCCGAAGTCGCCATGGCGACGCGTCGACGAGGCCGCGTAGGCGCCCGCGTGGCGCGCTGCGCCCGGCCCCAGGCCGCTGCCGAAGCCGCCCGTGCGCGGCGAAATCCACTTCAGCGCCGACTCCGGCAGCTCGTCGAAGAAACGGCTCTTGACGTTGTAGCGCGTCTGCCCATGCAGCAGCCGGGTCTGCGCGTGGCTCAGGTACAGGCGCTTGCGCGCGCGGGTGATCGCCACATACATCAGGCGGCGCTCCTCCTCCAGCCCGTCGAAGTCGGACAGACTGTTCTCGTGCGGGAACAGGCCCTCTTCCAGCCCGGTGATGAACACCACGTCGAACTCCAAGCCCTTGGCCGCGTGCACCGTCATCAGTTGCACCGCGTCCTGCCCGGCCTGGGCCTGGTTGTCGCCGGACTCCAGCGCGGCATGCGTCAGGAACGCGGCAAGCGGGCTCAGTGTTTCGCCATCGGGCGAGATCGGCGACAAGCCCGGCGCTACCGCCAAGGGCTCATCCAGCACGGGCTGCGACAAATCCAGGCCCTGGCTGGCCGGGGACTGCTGCAGCGCAGTGGCGCCGTGCTCGTCGATGGGCAGCGCCACCGCGTCGCGGCCAAAGCCCTCTTGCGTGACGAAGCTCTCGGCGGCGTTGACCAGTTCGTGCAGGTTCTCGATGCGGTCGGCGCCCTCGCGCTCCTCGCGGTAGTGATCGACCAGGCCGCTGAGGTCGAGCACCGCCTCGATGGTCTCGCGCAGCGTGGCGTTGCGGGTGCGCTCGCGCAGCACGTCGATCTTGGCGACGAAAGCCGTCAGGTTGGCGCCGGCCTTGCCGCCCACTTCGCCCACGGCGTCGCTCAGCGCCCGGCCGCTGGCGCGTGCCGCGTCCTGCAACTGCTCGATGCTGCGCGCGCCGATGCCGCGCGGCGGGAAGTTGACCACGCGCAGGAAGCTGGTGTCGTCGCGCGGGTTCTCGATCAGCCGCAGGTAGGCCAGCGCGTGCTTGATTTCAGCGCGCTCGAAAAAGCGCAGGCCGCCGTAGACGCGGTAGGCAATCGCGGCGTTGAACAGCGCGGTCTCGATGATCCGGCTCTGCGCGTTGCTGCGGTAGAGAATCGCCACCTCGCTGCGGCTGCCGCCGTCGCGCACGTGCTGCTTGATCTCGTCGACCAGCCACTGCGTCTCGTCGAGGTCGCGCGCGGCCTCCAGCACGCGCACCGGCTCGCCCGGGCCGGCATCGGTACGCAGGTTCTTGCCCAGGCGGTGGCGGTTGTGGCTGATCAGCTCGTTGGCCGAGTCCAGGATGTTGCTGTGGCTGCGGTAGTTCTGCTCCAGCTTGATCTGGTGCTCGACGCCGAATTCGCGCACGAAATCGGCCATATTGCCCACCCGCGCGCCGCGAAAGGCGTAGATGCTCTGGTCGTCGTCGCCCACGGCGAACACGCTGGCCACCTGGCCCGTGCCTTGCCCGGCGAACAGCTTGAGCCAAGCGTACTGCAGCTTGTTGGTGTCCTGGAACTCATCGACCAGGATGTGGCCGAAGCGCCGCTGGTAGTGCTCGCGCACGGCCGGGTTATCGCGCATCAGCTCGTAGCTGCGCAGCATCAGCTCGCCGAAGTCGACCACGCCCTCGCGCTGGCACTGGTCCTCGTAGAGCTGGTAGAGCTCGATCTTCTTGCGCGTGTCGGCGTCGCGCGCTTCCAGGTCGCCCGGGCGCTCGCCGTTTTCCTTGGCGCCGGCGATGAACCACATCACCTGCTTGGGCGGAAAACGCTCGTCGTCCACGCCGTGCTGCTTCATCAGCCGCTTGATGGCCGAGAGCTGGTCCTGCGTGTCCAGGATCTGGAAGGTGGCCGGCAGGTTGGCCAGCTTGGCGTGCGCGCGCAGGAAGCGGTTGCACAGGCCGTGGAAGGTGCCGATCCACATGCCGCGCACGTTGATGGGCAGCATGGCCGACAACCGCGTGAGCATTTCCTTGGCCGCCTTGTTGGTGAAGGTGACCGCCATGATGCCGCCGGGCGCGGCCTGCCGCGTCTGCAGCAGCCAGGCGATGCGGGTGGTCAGCACGCGGGTCTTGCCCGAGCCGGCACCGGCCAGGATCAGCGCGGGGACGGCCGGCAAGGCGACCGCCGCGCGCTGCTCGTCGTTCAGGGTGGCGAGCAGCGGCGAATCCAGCGGCACCGTCGGCGCGCTGGCAAAGAGGGAATCGAAAGACATGCGCGCATTTTAGGGATGCGCCCCTCGACCACGCTCGCCACGCGCCGCACCGTTACGCGATTCACTATAGGCAACATCACGCCCGGCATATGGAACAGCCGGTTCATGGCGCCTAGAATCGCGCACCGGGCCCAAGTTTTTGTGCCCGGTTTTTTGTGCGCCGCGTTGTGCAAGGCAACGCCCAAGTCACGCGCACGAGCCGGGTCGCAAGCCAAGCGCTCAAGCCTTCTTCCCTTTTATCTGGAGCTTGAGAGACCATGGAAATCTTCGACTACGACAACATCCTGCTGCTGCCGCGCAAATGCCGCGTGGACAGCCGCTCGGAGTGCGACACCAGCATCGAACTCGGCGGCCGCCGCTTCCAGTTGCCGGTGGTGCCCGCCAACATGAAGACCGTGGTGGACGAGAAGATCTGCTTCCAGTTGGCGCGCGACGGCTTTTTCTACGTGATGCACCGCTTCGACCTCGACAACGTGGCCTTCGTGCGGCAGGCGCGCGCGGCCGGGGTGTTCGCCTCGATCTCGCTGGGCGTCAAACAGCCCGACCGTGACACGGTGGACCGGCTGGCGGCCGAGGGGCTGGTGCCCGAGTACGTCACCATCGACATCGCGCACGGGCATGCCGACAGCGTGCGCGACATGATCGGCTACATCAAATCGCGGCTGCCGCAGTCCTTCGTGATCGCCGGCAACGTGGGCACGCCGGAGGCGGTGATCGACCTGGAAAACTGGGGTGCGGACGCGACCAAGGTGGGCATCGGCCCGGGCAAGGTCTGTATCACCAAGCTCAAGACCGGCTTCGGCACGGGCGGCTGGCAACTTTCGGCGCTGAAGTGGTGCGCGCGCGTGGCGACCAAGCCCATCATCGCCGACGGCGGCATCCGCAGCCACGGCGACATCGCCAAGAGCATCCGCTTCGGCGCCACGCTGGTGATGGTCGGCTCGCTGTTCGCCGGCCACGAGGAGTCACCGGGCAACACGGTGGAGGTCGACGGCCAGTTGTTCAAGGAATACTACGGCTCGGCCAGCGACTTCAACAAGGGCGAGTACCGCCACGTCGAGGGCAAGCGCATCCTGGAGCCGGTCAAGGGCAAGCTGGCCGACACGCTGACCGAGATGCAGCAGGACATCCAGAGCTCGATCAGCTACGCGGGCGGCAAGAAGCTGCTCGACATCCGCAAGGTCAACTACGTGATCCTGGGCGGCGACAATGCGGGCGAGCACCTGCTGATGTGAGCCCGGCCATCCGGGATCAAAAAGGGTTCATCGCAGAATTGCGCGTCCCCAAAAGGGACGCTTTGCTGCAGCGCCGCGATGGCTCGCATCCCCTCCCGGCCAGTAACGGGGCTCCACTCGACCCTTGACGCACAGACCCCTTAAACCCATGACCCTTGAAATCGTCACCCGCGTACTTTTCCTCATTTTCATCGCGGGCCTGGGATGGACCGTGGGCACCCTCCTGAAGATCAAATCGGCCGATATTTCGGCGCTGCTGATCTACATCATCTCGCCCTTCGTCATCTTCGTCTCCATCCTCCAGTCCCCCGCGGACTGGTCGTATTTCGCGTATTCGCTCGGCGCCCTGGTCACGACGTCCATTGCAGCGGCAGTCGCCTATGCCATCGGACGGGGCCTGTGGCGCGATGGCCGCACCAACCTGTTTTCCTTCGCCGGCGGCACGGGCAACACCGGCTATTTCGCGTTGCCGCTGGTGTTTGCCCTCTTCAACGAAAAGCAGGTCGCCATCGCGGTCTTCATCATCATCGGGGTGAACATCTACGAATTCACCGTGGGCTACTTCATCGCGGCACGTGGTGTCCTGAACACGCGGCAGAGCCTGGGCCGGATCGTGCGGCTGCCCATCCTCTACGCCGCGCTGCTCGGCATGCTGTTCAAGGTGCTCGGCATCCAGCCGGGCGAGGTCGTCATCTCCAGCCTGTCGAACTTCAAGGGCGCCTACAGCGTCCTCGGCATGATGGTGATCGGCATCACGCTGGCGGCCTACCGCAAGGTCGAAGTGGATTGGCCGTTCCTGCTGGCCGCCATAGGCTGGAAGCACATCGCCTATCCCGTCCTGGGCATCCTCGCCTTTCACTACCTGGCGGGGCTGCCCACCGAGTCGCTTGCAGTCATTGCCTTGATGCTGGCGACGCCGATGGCCGGCAACACCGTCGTGATTGCCAGCAACCTGGGTGTACACCCCGAGAAAGCGGCGTTGTCGGTGATGGTCAGTACCGTCCTGGCCGTGGTCACCGTCCCGCTCGCTGTGGCGTGGGTGCAGGGTTTGGGGACTTAGAACCTGTTCTTAGCCGGTCAGTCGTCGGCAATCAGCCGCTTGCCCAGGCTGACGGCCGCGTCCTCGCGATAGCCCAGACGTTCATAGAAGGCAATCACCTGCCGGTTGCTGCTGCGCACCTGCAGGTTGACCTTGGGGCAGCCCAGCGCCAGCAGCCTGGACTCGGCATGGCGCATCAGCGCCTGTCCGATGCGCAGCCGCTGCCGGCCGGGGGCGACCGCCAGGTAGTTGATCCAGCCGCGATGGCCTTCGTAGCCCACCATGACCGAGGCGCACAGCTCGCCCCGCCAGAGGCCGACCAGGAACAGCTCGGGCTGGACCTGGCGCTTGCGGGCGATGTCCTTGTGCGGGTCGTTCCAGGGCCGCACCAGGCCGCAGTCATGCCACAAGGCGACCACGGCCGGCTCGTCGCTGGCCTCGAAGGGCCGGATCAGCAGGCCGTCCGGCCCCGGATCGGCAACACTCTGCAATTCGACGGCTGACATCGCTCGCGCCTACTTGCGCAACAGCGCCTTCAGGGCCGCCTGCAGGCGGCGTGCCGAGGCCTCGTCGTGCGGCACGGCCAGCACGCGGCCGACGTCCTGCGTCCAGGTCTCGGCGGGCGCCGGGTCGTTGCGGCGGGTCAGCAGCTTGAGCTGCAGCGCGCGGCGGGCGTCGAGCTGGGCCGCGGGTGTCGGCACCTCGGCGGCGATTTCCAGGCGCAGCAGCGCCTCGCCCGCCTCGGCCGGCTGGCCCTGGCGCGTGCCGACGGCCTGCTGCCACTGGTTGCGGGTCGAGGCGTTGACGCGCGAGCCCAGTTGCTGGGCCGTGGGCAGTTGTTCGCCATCGCCCGCCGACCAGGCCGACAGCACTTGCGTGACCACTTCGCCATGGGCTTGCGCGGCCAGCTTGCGCAAGGCCTGCTGGGCGTGTTCGACAGCATCGCGGCTGGCGTGGAAGGCCGCGTTCGACAGGCGCGGGCCGCGCGGGGCGCGGTCGTCGCCGAAACGGTCGGTGCGCTCGTCGCGCCGGCCGCCCCGGAAGTCGCCGCCCTCACGCCCTTCGCGCGGGCCGCGGCGCTCGTCGCGGCCGGCACCGAACTTGCCGCCGGGCTTGCCGAACTTGCCGGGCGCGCCAGCCGGCGCGGCCTCGGCCTTGCGCGTGCCGGGGCGGTCATCGCCGCGCACCGCCACCACGGGCTTGCGCGCGGCGGTGGCGGGCTTGGACGCCTCGGTCCCGGCCTCGGCGGCCGGCGCGGTTTCGGCATTGCCCTCGCCAGCCTCGCCCGTCGCGGGCGCGGCGGCGTCGGCCGGGGTGGCGGCAGGGGTCGTGGCCGATTGTGCGCTCGCGGACGGCGCAGCGGCCCGGGCGTTGCTGGCGGCCTGCTGGCCGCGCGTGGCGGCGTCGAGCTCGGCCAGCGCCTCGCGGATGCGCTGCGCGTCGCCGCTGGCGTTGGCGGCCTCGACCGCCTTGGCGGCCTCGATCACGCGGCGATCGACTTCGCTGAGCGCCGAGGCGGATTTCTCGCGGTCGGCCGACTTGCGGTTGAAGGCTTCGTCGATAGGCTTGCGGAAGGCGTCCCACAGGCGCTGTTCCTGGCGGCGGTCGAGCGGCACGCGCTGGGCCTCGGCCTGCCAGCGCTGCTGCAGCGCCTTGACAGCGTCGATGCGCAGTTGCGCGGCCTGGCCGATCTCGGTGGCCTCGGCGATCAGCGCGCGGCGGGCTTCGATACTGGCTTTCTGAGCGGCTTCCAGCGGCGCGTGGGCGGCCGAGATGGCTTCCTTCCACTGGCCTTGCAGTTGTTCGTAGAGCTTTTCGCTGAGGTGGCCGGCCTGGCGCCAGCGGTCGCTGAAGGCGTGCAACTGGCGGTTGACGGCCTTCCAGTCGCCGCCTTGCGCGTGGGCGGCCGTCCACGCCTTGACTTCGGCGATCAGGGCCAGGCGCTGCGCCTTCAGCCCCTCGGTTTCGGCCTTGGCCTTTTCAAGCCAGGCCTCGACCGCCTTGTGGGCTTCGTTGCAGGCGTCGTCGAAACGCTTCCACAGCGCGTGGTTGGCCGGGCCGGTCTGGTCGATCTTCTTCCATTCCTCGCGCAGCTTGCGCAGCACGTCCTGCAGCTTGCGGCCGGCCAGGCGCGGCACGCGGGCCGGGCGCTCCTGTGTGGGGGCGGGCGTGGCGGCGGCTGCGGCCAGCTCGGCCGATTCGACCGGCGCCACCGATTCGACCGGCGCCACCGATTCCACCGATTCCACCGATTCCACCGATTCCACCGATTCCACCGATTCCGCCGAGGCCACGGGCTCGGCCGAGGCATCGGCCGCAGCATCGGGCGTGGAGGCCGCGGGTTCGGCCGCGGGAACGGATGCGGATTCGGGCGCAGCCTCGGCGGCAGGGGCCGGGGTGGACTCGAACAGGGCCTCGGCGCGCTGCACCAGTTCCTCGCGCAACTGGTCGGCGCGCCAGCGCTGCCAGTCTTCCAGTTCGCCGGCGGCGGCCAGCGCGGCGTGCGCGGCGGCCTCGGCTTCCTTG
>JASGEH010000074.1:0-6273 GCA_047606565.1 Comamonas sp. | reverse complement strand
TGCGCGTCGGTGGCGGGCAGCACGAAGGGGGTTTCCGACAGGTTGGTCCAGGCCGACTACCGGGTGCGCATCTTCACGCCCGGCGGCGAGCTGGCCTTCGCCGGCCATCCCACGCTGGGCACCTGCCACGCCTGGCTGGCCGCCGGCGGCCAGCCGCGCCAGCCCGGCCGCATCGTGCAGCAGTGCGCCGCCGGGCTGGTGACGCTGCGCCAGGAGGACGGCCGGCTGGCCTTCGCCGCGCCCGCGCTGCGGCGCGCCGCCCCAAGCCCGACCGTGCTGGCGCAGGCCGCCGCCGCGCTCGGCCTGCCGGCGCGGCAGATCGAAGCCGCGCAGTTGCTGGACAACGGCACCGCCTGGCTGGGCCTGCTGCTGGCCGACGAGGCCACGGTGCTGGCGCTGGCGCCGGACCACGAGGCGGTGCGCCGGCTCGGGCACAAGATCGGCGTCTGCGCGGTGCGTCAGGATGCCACGCCGTCGCTGCTGATCGGCCGCTCCAGCCGCGAGGCGCGCGCCTTTGCGCCCACCGGCGCCGCCACAGCCACCGCCACGCCTGCGCTCGAAGTGCGCGGCTTCGCCGCCCCCATCGGCGTGCCGGAAGACCCGGTCACCGGCAGCCTCAACGCCAGCCTGGCGCAGTGGCTGATCGACGAAGGCCGCCTGCCCGAGCGCTACGTCGCCTACCAGGGCCAGAGCCTGGGCCGCGACGGCCAGATCCACATCGCGCGCGACGCGCAAGGCCAGGTCTGGGTGGGCGGGCACTGCATCACCTGCATCAGCGGGCAGGTGGCGCTGTAGCACTGGAGCGCCGTGGTGCGGGCTAGTCGCCCAGGTCCACGTCCGGGGTGACGGTGTCCAGCGGCAGGTCGGCCAGTTCGGCCAGCAGCGCCGCGAGCTGGCGGCCGACGGCCTCCAGCAGCACCTCGCCCTTGGCCGCCGTCGCCAGCGCGGCGTGCCCGGCCGCGCCCTGGCGGTTGTAGTCCTGCATGGCCCAGCCCAGCTTGGCGCTGCGGCCGTTGCCCAGAATGGGGTAGCGCTCGGCGCGCTGGCGCGAGGTGGAGTCGAAATTGCGCGCCTGTTCCATGCGCACCCGCTCCGGGCGCAGCGCCAGCATCAGGCTGGTCTCCACCTCGCCCCCATGCACGCCGAAGCGGTGCTCGCTGGCGCTGAACTGGCCGTTGGCGGCGTCGCCCAGCGGCAGGTTGTGCCAGCTGCTGCCGTAGACGATCAGGCCGCAGCGCGTGCGCAGCTCGCGCGCGACGATGTCCATCACCGCCACGTGGCCGCCGTGGGTGTTGAAGATCAGCAGCTTTTTCAGCCCCGCGCGCGCCACGCTCTCGCCGATGTCGCACCACAGCCGCACCACCGTCTCGATCGACAGCGACAGCGTGCCGGGAAAGGCGGTGTGCTCGGGGCTGTAGCCCACCGGCAGCGCCGGCAGCGCCAGCACGGGCACGTCGGCGGGCAGTTCGGCCAGCGCGCGCGCCACCATGGCCGAGGCCAGTTCGGCATCGACACCCAGCGGCAGGTGCGGGCCGTGCTGCTCGGTCGCGCCGACCGGCAGGATGGCAACGGTGCGCGCCACATCCAGCGCCGCGAAGTCGCGCGTGGTGAGGTCGGACCAGTACAGGGGAAGGCGGGCGGCGGGCTCGGTCATGCCGCCATGGTAGCGGTCAATGCGCGAGCGACTTGGAAAACAGGTTGACCACCAGCACGCCGGCGATGGCCGGCGCGTCCAGCCGCTGGCCGAAGCGCAGGTAGCCGACCAGCGAGATCAGCACGATGCCCAGGCCGCTCCAGATCGCATAGGCAATGCCCACCGGCATGGTCTTGAGGGTGTGCGAGAGCAAATAGAACGCGCCGGCGTAGCACGCCGCCATCAGCAGCGTCGGCGCCAGCCGCGTGAACTGCTGCGACTGCTGCAGCGCCGAGGTGCCGACGACTTCGAGCACGATCGCCAGCAACAGGCTGGCATAAGCCATGGGAGAGGACATGAAACTCCTGGATCACGAGACGATGGAAGGAAGCGGCCGGGCACGAACGATCCGGCGCGCGGTATCCGGCAGCGGCCCAAGGGCATCGGCGGGCGCAGCCACGGCCGCCAAGGCAAAGCGGCGACAATACGCGCCGGCCCGGCCGCCCAGGCCCCGGCCAACGCGTGCCACCGTGTGCCATCACGTGCCATCAGCGACACGCCAGGCCCGGCACCCGGCCGGCGCCCGCGCATTCTCCCCGCATTCCATGAACCACGCCCGACTCCCCTTCCTGCTGGCCCTGCTGACCATGATCGGCGCGCTCGGCATCGACACCTACCTGCCCGCCTTCCACGCCATCGGCCTGGCCTTCGACGCCCCACCGCTGGCCGTGCAGCAGACCCTCGGCATCTACGTGGCCTGCATGTCGATCACCATGCTGTTCTCCGGCACGCTGTCGGACTCGTTCGGCCGGCGCCGCGTGCTGCTGGTCTCGCTGGTGGGCTTCACGTTGACCTCGGCAGCGGCGGCGCTGGCCACCAGCATCGAGATGCTGATCGCCCTGCGCGCCCTGCAGGGCCTGACGGCCGGCGCCGGCATGGTCGTCAGCCGCGCGATGGTGCAAGACCTGTACAAGGATGCCGAGGCCCAGCGCGTGATGGCCACCGTGACCATGGTCTTCAGCGTCGCCCCGGCCGTCGCCCCCGTCCTGGGCGGCGTACTGCAGGCCGCCACCGGCTGGCGCTCGATCTTCGTCTTCCTCACGCTCTACGGGCTGCTGCTGTGGCTGCTCTGCCAGCGCGCCCTGCCCGAAACCCTGCCGGCGGCGCAACGCGCTGCCTTCCGCCCGCGCGAGGTGCTGGCCCGCTACGTCGAATCGTTGCGCCACCCGAACTTCGTGCTGTTGGCCCTGTCGATCGCGCTAGTCTTCGGCGGCGTGCCGCTCTACATCGGCTCGGCGGCCAGCTTCATCATGACCGTTCTGGGCAAGTCCGAGACCGCCTTCGGCTGGCTGTTCATCCCACTGATCGGCGGCACCCTGATCGGTTCCTGGCTGGCGCACCGACTGGCACGCCAGGTAGCGCCGGACACGCTGCAGGCCGCCGGCCTGTGGCTGGGCCTGCTGGCGGCACTGGTCAACGTCGGCTACGCCGCCTTCTGGGAGGTGCGCCTGCCCTACGCCGTGCTGCCGCTGATGCTCTACACCCTGGGCATGGGCCTGTTCCTGCCGGTGATGATGCTGCGCGTGCTCAACATCTTCGCCCACATGCGCGGCCTGGCCGCATCGATGCAGAGCTTCGTGCAGATGATGACGTTCTCGCTCATCTCGAGCTTCGTCGCGCCGCTAGTGATGGACTCGGCACTGGCCATCGCCGTCGCCATGCTGGCCTGCATGAGCGCAGGCCTGGCGCTGCTGTGGCTGGCCAATCGCGTGGCGACACCGCCCGTGCAAGACCGAGCGAACGCATGACGATGGCGACATCGCGTGTCACCGGATCGCCAATGTCACGCGCCAGCGTTTTTTGACGACGGAACAGTGCAGCGGAGTCAACACCACAGGGCGTCAGCCAGCATGAACTGATCCAGGAAACCAAACAACTTCTGGTTCATGTCCGCGCCGTCGTTGCCACGCAAGGCTTCGGGCTGCTGCACGAATCGGTGTCCGGCAAGCGTTGGCAGCTCGCGTTCGAATGCTTCGATCAGCAGCTCGATCACGCCGGGGGTGAAATTCCATACAGCATTGGAAACCGTACACGAGCGGGCCATATATCGACGATCTGGCGGGGGCAGCCTGCACTGGCCGCAAGACCCCTGGCCGTTCCCGGTCAACCCCGGCATGTCGCTGTGCCAGCGCCCCAGGTCCAGCACGTCGCCAAAGCAAGGGATCTTGTTGTCGACCCTTCCTGCTCCCGTGAGCGCGACAGCCCTTTTCGCGCCCACCTGCTGCCGCTGTGGCAAGGCTGGCGCGCAGCTCGGGGCTGACGCCGCGCATCCTCTGGGAAAACACCGTCTTGCGCCTCAATTAGCGCCTCAAAAACGCTGGCTGTGGGTGGATTTCCGTGGCACGTGCCAGAACGGAAAAAGGAGCCGAAGCTCCTTTTTCTGACGCCATGAATTTCCATGGCAATATGTGGAGCGGGAAAACGGGCTCGAACCGTCGACCTCAACCTTGGCAAGGTTGCGCTCTACCAACTGAGCTATTCCCGCACTGTTTTTCTGGAGGCGCGGTCCGGAGTCGAACCGGACTGACCGGATTTGCAATCCGGGGCATAACCGCTTTGCTACCGCGCCTTGCCTCACCTCGCACTCACCGGCAACATGTGCCGCCGATGAAAAAAGGAAGCCAGTGTGCGCTTCCTTTTTTAGGATCTGGAGCGGGAAAAGAGTCTCGAACTCTCGACCTCAACCTTGGCAAGGTTGCGCTCTACCAACTGAGCTATTCCCGCATTTGCTTGCATCGCTGCAAGACCTGCATTGTATGACAGAAATTCGGGGTTTGGCAACTCGCGGCGATTTCTGTCTGCTTTTTTCAGTGCTTGACCGAGACCGAGGCCCCGGGACCGGCCTTGTCCGTGGTGACGGGTTCGACCGGCGGCACCACGTCGTTGTCGAGCAGTGCCTGCGGCACGCGTTCGAGCGCCACTTCCAGGACCTTGTCGATCCACTTCACGGGAATGATCTCGAGCTCGTTCTTCACGTTGGCCGGGATGTCCTGCAGGTCCTTGGCGTTCTCCTCGGGGATCAGCACGGTCTTGATGCCGCCGCGCAAGGCCGCCAGCAGCTTTTCCTTGAGGCCGCCGATGGCCGTAACCTCGCCGCGCAGCGTGATCTCGCCCGTCATCGCCACATCGCCGCGCACCGGGATGCCTGTGAGCGCCGACACCAAGGCCGTGGTCATGGCCGCGCCCGCGCTCGGGCCGTCCTTGGGCGTCGCGCCGTCCGGCACGTGGATGTGGATGTCACGCTTCTCGAAGGCGTCGTCGCGGATGCCGAGCAGCCGGGCGCGGCTGCGGACCACGGTGCGCGCGGCCTCGACCGACTCCTTCATCACATCACCCAGCGAGCCGGTGCGCTGGATGGTGCCCTTGCCCGGCATGGTCGCGGCCTCGATGGTCAGCAGGTCGCCGCCGACTTCGGTCCAGGCCAGGCCGACCACCTGGCCGACCTGGTTCTGCTGCTCGGCGCGGCCGTAGCTGTACTTGCGCACGCCCAGGAAGTCGTTGAGGTTGTCGGCCGTGACCACGACCTTGGCCGCGTACTGCTTGAGCTGCAGGCCCTTGATGACCTTGCGGCAGATCTTGGAGAGTTCGCGTTCGAGCGAGCGCACGCCGGCCTCGCGGGTGTAGTAGCGCACGATGTCGCGCACGGCGGCCTCGGTCACTTCCAGCTCGCCGTCCTTGACGCCGTTGTTCTCGATCTGCTTGGGCAGCAGGTACTTGAGCGCGATGTTGGCCTTCTCGTCCTCGGTGTAGCCCGACAGGCGGATGACTTCCATGCGGTCGAGCAGGGCCGGCGGAATGTTCATCGAGTTCGAGGTGGCCACGAACATCACGTCCGAGAGGTCGAAATCCACTTCCACGTAATGGTCGGCGAAGGTGTGGTTCTGCTCGGGGTCGAGCACTTCCAGCAGGGCACTGGAGGGGTCGCCCCGGAAGTCCGAGCCCATCTTGTCGATCTCGTCGAGCAAGAACAGCGGGTTGCGCGTGCCGACCTTGTTGAGGTTTTGCAGCACCTTGCCCGGCATGGCGCCGATGTAGGTGCGGCGATGCCCACGGATCTCGGCCTCGTCGCGCACGCCGCCCAGGGCCATGCGCACGTATTTGCGGCCGGTCGCCTTGGCGATCGACTGGCCCAGCGAGGTCTTGCCCACGCCCGGCGGCCCGACCAGGCACAGGATGGGCGCCTTGACCTTGTCGACGCGGCTTTGCACGGCGAGGTATTCGAGAATGCGGTCCTTGACCTTGTCGAGGCCGTAGTGGTCGGCATTGAGCACTTCCTCGGCATGCGCGAGGTCCTGGCGGACCTTGTTCTTCTTGCTCCACGGCAGGCCGGTCAGCACTTCGATGTAGTTGCGCACCACCGAGGCCTCGGCCGACATCGGCGACATCAGCTTGAGCTTCTTGAGCTCGGCCTCGGCCTTGCGCAGCGCGTCCTTGGGCATCTTGGCGAGCTTGATCTTCTTCTCGATCTCCTCGATGTCCGCACCCTCCTCGCCCTCGCCCAGTTCCTTCTGGATGGCCTTGACCTGCTCGTTGAGGTAGAAGTCGCGCTGGTTCTTCTCCATCTGCCGCTTGACGCGGCC
>JASGEH010000073.1:0-2530 GCA_047606565.1 Comamonas sp. | reverse complement strand
TAGCGCGCGCGGTCGTCCGGGCGGCGCAGCCGCGCCAGCCGCGCCCGCTCGCCGTCGGCCAGCAGCGGCGTCAGCCGCGCCTCCAGACCGGGTGGCAGCGCCGCCGCGCGCACCAGGTACAGGCGCAGCCGCGCCGGCACGCCAGGCGCCGCGCCGGGGTAGGGGTCGTCAGGGAGGATGTGTTTGGGCCAGGACATCGTCGCCGTGCGGGGAGGGCCGCGTTGCCGCCCGCGCCACGCGCAGAGGGCCGCGTGACACGGGGCAAGGCCGTCGATTTTAGAGGGCGGCCGGGCCTGCGCCATGCGCTACACTTGCCGCCATTGCGCCGATTTGCCTCAGCTTGCGGGCGCGTTAGAAATGCCGCTAAAAACGCATGCAGGACATTCCCCCGGCCGGCCTCGTTTTCAGCGATGCCGGTTTTTTTGCGGCCGGCCCGCCGAGACGGGCCGGGCAGGGGGCTTTTGCGGTCTTGCCATGTCCTTCATCGCCCATCCCCAGTCCATGACCTTCGAGCAGCCGCTGCCGCTGCAAAGTGGGGCGACGCTGGCTGGCGGCTACCACCTGGTGTTCGAGACCTACGGCACGCTCAATGCCGACCGCTCCAACGCCGTGCTGGTGTGCCATGCGCTCAATGCCTCGCACCACGTCGCCGGCGTCTACGCGGGGCAGGCCAGGAGCGAGGGCTGGTGGGACAACATGATCGGCCCGGGCAAGCCGGTCGACACCGACCGCTTCTTCGTCATCGGCATCAACAACCTGGGTTCGTGCTTCGGCTCGACCGGGCCGATGCACACCGATCCGGCCACCGGCCGCGTCTACGGCGCTGATTTCCCGGTGGTGACGGTGGAGGACTGGGTGGACGCGCAGGCCCGGCTGCTCGACCGGCTGGGCATCGACCAGCTGGCGGCGGTGCTGGGCGGCAGCCTGGGCGGCATGCAGGCGCTGTCGTGGTCGCTGCGCTATCCGCAGCGCCTGCGCCATTGCGTGGCGATCGCCACGGCGCCCAACCTGAACGCCGAGAACATCGCCTTCAACGAGGTGGCGCGGCGCGCCATCGTGACCGACCCGGATTTCCACGGCGGCCACTTCTACGCCCACGGCGTGGTGCCCCGGCGCGGGCTGCGCATCGCGCGCATGGTTGGCCACATCACCTACCTGAGCGACGACGCGATGAACACCAAGTTCGGCCGCAGCCTGCGCTCGCCGCCGAGCGCCGGGCCCGGCGCAGCCGACCCGGCGGTCCTGCGCGAGTACCTCTACAGCACGCAGGACGTGGAGTTCCAGATCGAGAGCTACCTGCGCCACCAGGCCGACAAGTTCAGCGGCTATTTCGACGCCAACACCTATTTGCTGATCACCCGCGCGCTCGACTACTTCGACCCGGCGCGGGCCTTCGGCGGCGACCTGCGCGCGGCGCTGGCCGGCGCGCGGGCGCGTTTCCTGGTCATCAGCTTCACCACCGACTGGCGTTTCTCGCCGGCGCGCAGCCGCGAGATCGTCAAGGCCTTGCTGGACAACCGGCGCGACGTCAGCTACGCCGAGATCGACGCGCCGCACGGGCACGACGCCTTCTTGCTGGAGGACGCGCGCTACATGAGCGTCATGCGCGCCTACTTCGAGGGCATCCACTACGAGACAGAGGCCGCCTTGCTGGCGGGCCCGGAGGTGCTGTGATGGCCGCCAGAACATTCCCTTCCCAGGCGCAGGCCGAGCAAAGCGCCGGCCCCGGGCTCGACGAAGTCCACCGCCAGATTCTGGCGCTGGTGCCGCACGGCGCGCGCGTGCTTGACCTGGGCTGCGGCAACGGCGCGCTGATGGCCGCGCTGCAGCGCCAGCTCGGCTGCACCGGCTACGGCGTGGAGATCGACGACGCCAACGTGCTCGAATGCGTCAAGCGCGGCGTCAGCGTGATCCAGCTCAACCTCGACGAGGGCCTGTCGATGTTCGATGACGCCAGCTTCGACGTGGTGCTGCAGATCGGTACCCTGCAGCACCTGCGCAATGCCGAGGTCATGCTGCGCGAGACCGCGCGGGTCGGGCGCATCGGCATCGTCGCCTTCCCCAACTTCGCGCACTGGCCCAACCGCCTGGCCGTGCTGCGCGGGCGCATGCCGGTGACCAAGACGCTGCCCTACCAGTGGTACGACACGCCCAACATCCGCGTCGGCACCTACGCCGACTTCGAGGTGCTGGCGCGCAAGAACGGCCTGCGCATCCTCGACGCCTTCGGCCTGCACGACGGCCGGGTCCGGCGTTTCTGGCCCAACGGGCGGGCCAACACGGCGGTCTTCAAGTTCGACCAGGGCTAGGCCTTCCCTCCCCAGGCTGTTGCCTGGCCGCCGCAGGCGGTGCGTGGGTCGGGCGGCATTTTCCGAGCCCGCTTGACGCACATCAAGGATGCCAGGGAAACTCCGCGCGCCGCGTGGATCGGCGCGCGCCAGCCTCGCATACTGCCGGCCATGGATGGAGGCCGCCCGCCTGCTGCGCGAGCCGCACGGGGCCCTGGCTGCCGGCGGTGCGCGCTGGCCCG
>JASGEH010000072.1:0-12002 GCA_047606565.1 Comamonas sp. | reverse complement strand
GTGGCCGGCCCCAGCGTGAAGCCCTGGTGGCCGTGGCCGAAATGGAACCACAGGCCGCGATGGCGCGGTGCCGGGCCGATCACGGGCAGCATGTCCACCGTGCAGGGGCGCGCGCCCAGCCAGGGCGTATCCTCCACCGGCTGGCCCAGGCCCAGCAGCCGCTCGGCGGCCTGCTCGGCCGCCCGCAATTGCACCGGCGTGGGCGGCGCGGCGTGGGCGGCGAACTCGGCGCCGGTGGTCACACGCAGGCCGCGCTTCATGGGCGCCAGCACCATGCCATGGTCGGTGTCCAGCAGCGGCCGCCCCAGCGTGCCGCCACCCTGGTGGTGGCGGTGGTAGCCGCGCTTGATGAACAGCGGCAGGCGGTAGCCCAGCCGGCGCAGTTGCACATCGGCCCACGGGCCCAGCGCCAGCACCGCGTGCTCGGCCTCGGCCGTGCCGTCGCGCCCGTCGCGCCCATCTCGCGTCTGCACGCGCCAGCCTGTGGCGGTCTGGCGCAAGGTGCCAGCGTCGCCTTCGAGCACCCGGCCGCCGCGCTGCTGGAACAGCGCGGCGTAGCGCTCGACCAGTTCACCCGGGTCGGCCACGGTCCATGGGTCGCGCCAATACAGGGCACCGGCCAGGCGTTCGCGCAGGCCGGGCTCCAGCCGTGCCAGCGCGGCGCCGTCCAGCGGCGCGCAGTCCAGGCCGTGCTCACGCGCGAGCGCTTCGGCCTCGCGCGCGGCGGCATCGAACAGGGCGGGCCGCCGGTAGGCCTGCAGCCAGCCATCGCGGCGGATCAGGTCGTCGGCGTTGGCGGCGGCGATCAGGGGCTGGTGTTCGGCGATGCAGTGCGCGATCAGCGGCGCATAGGCCGAACAGGTGCGCGCGTACGCCGCCGGCGCGCTGGCCTGCCAGTAGCGCAGCAGGCGGCCGGCCAGCGCCGGCAGGGCGCGCCAGTGCAGGTGGACGTCGTTGCCACGGCCCAGCGCCACATTCCACAGCGCCGGCCAACTGCGCGGAAAGGCATAGGGCTGCACCGCCTCGCGCTGGATGAAGCCGGCGTTGCCGTAGGAGGTCTCGCGGCCGGGCGGGCGGCGGTCGACCAGGGTGACGGCACAGCCACGCTGCTGCAGGGCCAGCGCGGTGCTGACGCCGACCATGCCGGCGCCCAGGATCAGGATGTCGCGCGCCATGGCGGGCGTCCGTCGGCGTGGCGGGTCAGCCGCGCAGCGCGGCGATCACGGCGCGCTCGATGCGCGCGGCCGATGCCGGCAAGGCCAGCCCGGCGGCGGTGCGGATCCTGGAAAACGGCAAGACAGCCGGTGCGCTCATGGAGAACTCCTGATTCTTGAAGAAACGACAAGGATGAACGCGGGATTGTGCCTGCCGCACCCGCGTCTGGCGGCCGCCGGCGCCGCAAAAAACCGAATCGTCGATTGACTGCATAGCAATCGAGAACTGGTTTCATCACATCAACGGCACGGCGTCGATGTCGCCCTCGGCGCGGATCGCGTCCACCAGGTACTGCACGAAGGCGCGGCCGGCCTCGTGCAGGTTGCGCCCGGCCAGGGTCTGCACTTCCAGGTGGCGCTCGTTCATCTCGCGGTCGCGCAAGGGCAAGGCCACCAGCGCGTGCGAGGCCAGCCGCGAGCGGATCGACAGCTCGCCGTAGAAGGCCACGCCGCCCACGCTGGCGGCGGCGAAGTTGACCAGCGTGTCGGCATGGTTGCTGACCACCACCGTCCGGTAACGCAGACCCTGGCGGCTGCAGCTGATGTCGAGCAACTGCCGCAGCGAGCTGTCCTTGAGCGGCAGCGCCAGCGGGTAGGCCGTGACCTGGCCGAGCGAGACCTGGCGCTGGCGCGCCAGCGGGTGGCCCACGGCCATCACCGCCAGGATCGGGCTGGGGTGGCGCAGCTCGACACGGATGCCGGTCTCGGGCACCGCGCTCAGCGTCACGCCAACGTCGGCCTCGGCATCGCGCACGCGCCGCGCGACGTCGCCCTGGGCACAGACGTCGATGTGGAAGACGATGCCTTCGTAGCGCTGGCGAAAGCGCGCGATCAGCGCCGGGATGAAGTCGTAGGCGAAACCCTCGACCGTGGCGATGCGCACCTGCCCGCTGCGCAGGCCGCGCAGCGACAGGATCTCGCCGGTGACACGCTCGATGTCCTGCTCGACCCGGCGCGCGTGCGCCGCCAGCAGCTCGCCGGCCGCATTCGGCTGCATGCCGCGCGCGCGGCGCTCGAACAGCAGCGTGTCGAGGTCGCTTTCCAGCCGGGCAATCTGCCGGCTGACGGCCGACGGCGCCACGTTCAGCCGCAGCGCGGCCTCCTTCACCGAACCGGTTCGCACCACCTCGAGGAAATAGCGCACCGCCGTTTCCTGCAGTACCCGGCCCTGGAGCGCCGGCAATGCGGCGCCGGTCCCCGTGGTCTTCGTCATCACCCGCTTCCAGACCCCATGATCATTCTGTTTTTGGCAATCATTTATTCTAAACATTGCGCTTGCTGCACGCATTGCCCATCCCTAGCATGAAGGGGCCAGTTGCTTCTCCACCCACCCGCCGCTGCCTTCCTGCCATGAAAAACACCGCCTCCCTCGCCCGCCTGGCCCTCGCCCTGACCTGCTCCGCCGCCTGGGCCACCGCCCCTGCCCCCGCGCTGGCCGCCACGCCGTATCCCAGCAAGCCGATCACGCTGGTCATTCCCTTCCCGCCGGGCGGCGCCACCGACGTGATCGGCCGCCTGCTCGCTCAGAAGCTCGGCGAGAAACTGGGCCAGCCGGTGGTCATCGAAAACCGCGCCGGCGCCGGCACCGTCATCGGCGCCACCTACGTCGCCAAGGCCGCGCCCGACGGCTATACCTTCTTGCTCAGTTCCGGCAGCACCTTCACCGTGAACCCGGCCATCCGTCCCAACCTGCCCTACGACCCGGTCAAGAGCTTCGAGCCCATCGGCATCCCCACCCGCACCGGCCTGATCGTGCTGGCCAACAGCGCCGTGCCGGTGCAAGGCGTCAAGTCCTTCGTCGACTACGTCAAGGCCGCGCCCGGCAGCCACGCCTACGGCTCCTACGGCAGCGGCACCACCGCCCACTTCGCCGGCGAGCTGGTGCAGGCCCGCACCGGCATCAAGATGACGCACGTGCCCTACAAAGGCAGCGCGCCGGCCATGACCGACCTGATCGGCGGGCAAATCCCGTTCTCGGTGGATACGGTGGCCGCGGCGGTGCCGCAGCTCAAGAGCGGCAAGGTCAAGGCCATCGGCGTCACCACGGCCCGGCGCTCGGCGCTGCTGCCGGACGTGCCGACCTTCGCCGAGGCCGGCTACAGGGACATCGACATGGACACCTGGCTGCTGCTGGCCGCCCCCCGGGGCCTGCCGGCCGAGGTCAAGACCCGGCTCGAATCCACGCTGGCCGCCATCGCCACCGACCCCGAGGTGCAGGAGAAAATGAAGGCCCAGGGTTTCGAGCCGCATTACGCCGACGCCGCAGCCGCCGCCGCCCTGATCCAGAAGGAACTGCCCGTGATGAAGGCGCTGGCCGAAAGCGCCCACATCACGGCGGACTGAATCCGGCCAGCCGCGCCGCGCGATCCCCTCCTCGCGCGCGGCCCGGACACCGCGCCGCCCTGTTTCACAACGACAACGCCAAGAGCCGAGAGACATTCATGAGCCCATCCCACCCCGCTTCCAGCCCGACCCCGGGTGCCGCGCAGCCGCTGGTCGCGCTGTCCGCCGTCGAACTGCGCCGCCTGATCGGCACCCGGCAGATCTCGCCGGTCGAACTGCTCGACGCCTGCATCGCGCGCATCGAGGCCGTCAACCCCTACGTCAACGCTGTCACCGCCACCTGCTTCGAACGCGCCCGCGCCGAGGCCCGGGCCGCCGAGCAGGCCGTCATGCGGGGCGACCCACTCGGCCTGCTGCACGGACTGCCGCTGGGCGTCAAGGACCTGGAGCCGACCGAAGGCCTGCTGACCACCTGGGGCTCGCCGATCTACCGCGACCACGTGCCCGCGCAGGACATCGAGCTGGTGGCGCGGCTGCGCCGGGCCGGCGCCATCGTGGCCGGCAAGACCAACGTGCCCGAGATGGGCGCGGGCGCCAACTCGCGCAACGAGGTCTGGGGCGCCACCGGCAACCCCTTCAACCCCAACCTCAACGCCGGCGGCTCCTCGGGCGGCTCGGCCGCCGCGCTGGCCTGCGACATGCTGCCGGTCTGCACCGGCTCGGACACCGGCGGCTCACTGCGCATTCCAGCGGCCAAGTGCGGGGTGGTGGGCTTCCGCCCCTCGCCCGGCGTGGTGCCCAGCGTGCGCAAGCAGTTGGGCTGGACGCCGCTGTCGGTGGTCGGCCCCATGGGGCGCAGCGTGGAAGACGCCTGCCTGCAACTGGCCGCCAGCGCCGGCGCCCACCCCGGCGACCCGCTGAGCTATCCGCTCGACCCACTGTCCTTCCTGCGGCCGCAGCCGGTCGACCTGAGCCGCCTGCGGGTGGCCTGGAGCGTGGACTTCGGCGTCTGCGCCGTCGACCGCGACATCCAGGCCACCTTCCGCCGCAAGATCGGCGCGATGCAGCACCTGTTCGCCCGCTGCGATGAAGTCCAGTTCGACCTCGGCGAGGCCCACCGCTGCTTCGACGTGCTGCGCGCCGAGGCCTTCGTGGCCGGCATGCAGGCCGCCTATGAGCGCGATCCCGCCAGCCTGGGCCCCAATCCACGCGCCAACTACGAGATGGGCGCGCGCATGAGCCTGCTCGACGCGGCCTGGGCACAGGCCGAGCAGACCCGGCTGGCACGGCGCTTCCAGCAGACCTTCGCCGAGTACGACCTGATCCTCTCGCCCACCACGCCGGTATCGCCCTTTCCCTGGACCGAGCCCTACGCCAGCACCATCAACGGCGAACCGCAGGCCAACTACTACCGCTGGCTGGCGCTGACCTACGTGGTGACCCTGACCACGCACCCGGCCCTTGCGCTGCCCTGCGGCCTCGACCATGCCGGCATGCCCTTCGGCCTGCAAGTGGTGGGCGGCTTCCGCCAGGACCACCTGACACTGGGCGCGGCGCACGCCCTCGAACAGGCCTTTGCCCACGACGCCGAGCTGCGCCGCCCCCGGCCCGACCTGGCCGCCCTGCGCCCCGCCGAGCCGGCGCTGACCTCCATCGTCACCGCTCCACCCGTGCTCGACGCCCGGCCCGGCCAGGTTCGCGCGACGGCATCGGCCGTCTGAGCGCCCCGCAAGCGATCTGCAAATCACTCCAGGTTATTTGCTTATGTAGCCATTCGTGTTTTCTTTATCCGGATAAATTCGTTCGCGCTTTCCGCCCCAGTCCGTAGACTTCTGCCCGCCACCAGTTGCATTGCTGGGACACATAAACCAATACGGTCGCGGGCCCGCCCGCCGCCGTCACAAGTTGGACAACAGGCAGCAGGGCCCCATGAAAGCAGACGACGAATCCGCCATTTCTCCCCCGACGCCAGCGGCAGCCGCATCGCCTGCCGGCTGGCAGCTGTCCGATACGGTCCAGGCGCTGCGCCATTCGCGCGAACACGCCCACAAGATCCGCCACCGCGGCGAGGTCCGCGAGCTGCCATCGCGCGAGGCCATGCTCGACGTGCTCAATGGCTGCCTCGCCGCCCTCTTTCCCACCCATTACGGCCGGCCCGACCTGACCGACGACAGCATCGACTACTTCGTGGGCGACACACTGCACTCGACCCTGCAGGTGCTGCAGGAGCAGGTGCGCCGCAGCCTGTTCTTCGTCGATGGCCTCGACGTCGGCGACGCCGGCCAGCTCCGGCAGCGCGCGGCCACGGTCACCCAGGCCTTCTTTCGCAAGCTGCCCGACATCCGCGCCCTGCTGGTCAGCGACCTGCAGGCCGCCTACCAGGGCGACCCGGCAGCCACCAGCGTCTCGGAGATCCTGTTGTGCTACCCCGGCGTGCTGGCGATCATCTGCTACCGCCTCGCGCATGAGCTCTACCTGCTCGACATCCGCTTCCTGGCGCGGCTGCTCTCCAACATCGCCCACGCCCGCACCGGCATCGAGATCCACCCAGGCGCCCGCATCAGCGGCAGCTTCTTCATCGACCACGGCACCGGCGTCGTCATCGGCCAGACCGCCATCATCGGCGAGCGCGTGCGGCTCTACCAACACGTCACCCTGGGCGCCAAGAGCTTCCCGACCGAGGAAGACGGCAGCCTGGTCAAGGGACTGGAGCGCCACCCTATTGTCGAGGACGATGTCGTCATCTACGCTGGCGCCACCGTGCTGGGCCGCATCACGATCGGCCGTGGTTCGGTCATCGGCGGCAACGTCTGGCTGACGCACAGCGTGCCGCCCAACAGCAGCATCAGCCAGGCCCGCAACGTCAGCCAGGGTGGCAATTGACACATGCCCGGCGCCAGAATCATTCTTGAAGAAAGCAAGGCCATGCAGGCCCTGCGCCCGCCACCTTTCACAACCCACTGTTTTTTTGATGGAGAAGCTTGATGAGCACTAAACCTGAAGCCCAGACCGCCCTGGGCGATATCGCCGCACGGCAACTGGCCATTGCGACCCGCACCGTCCCCCAGCTGGGAACCATCACCCCGCGCTGGCTGACCCATCTGCTGAGCTGGGTACCGGTCGAGGCCGGCATCTACCGCGTCAACAAGGTCAAGGACGCCAGCAGCGTCGAAGTCGACTGCTCCGGCCGCGACGAACGCGTGCTGCCCAGCACCTACGTGGACTACATCGAGAACCCGCGCGAATACCTGCTGTCGGCCGTCAACACCGTAGTCGACGTCCACACCCGCGTCTCCGACCTCTACAGCAAGCCCTACAACCAGATCAGCGAACAGCTGCGCCTGACCATCGAAACCGTCAAGGAGCGCCAGGAAAGCGAACTGATCAACAACAAGGAATACGGTCTGCTGGCCAGCGCCGCCAAGTCGCAGGTCATCAAGACCCGCACCGGCGCCCCCACGCCGGACGACCTCGACGAGCTGCTCTCCAAGGTCTGGAAGGAACCCGGCTTCTTCCTGCTGCACCCGCTGGCGCTGGCCGCCTTCGGCCGCGAATGCACGCGCCGTGGCGTCCCCCCGCCCACCATCTCGCTGTTCGGCTCGCAGTTCATCACCTGGCGCGGCATCCCCCTGATCCCCTCCGACAAGGTGCCGGTGGTCGGCGGCAAGACCAAGATCCTGCTGATCCGCACCGGCGAAAGCCGCCAGGGCGTGGTCGGCCTGTTCCAGCCCGACCTGCCCGGCGGCACCAGCCCCGGCCTGGCGGTGCGCTTCATGGGCATCAACGACCGGGCCATCGCCTCCTACCTGGTGTCGCTGTACTGCTCGCTGGCCGTGCTGACCGACGACGCGCTGGCCGTGCTCGAGGGTGTGGAGATCGGCAAGTACCATGAGTACAAGTAACCTCCTCCCTGCCGGCCTGCCCGACGAGGCGGAGCTGCAGCGGCTGGCCAATGCGCTGTTCCAGGCCCCGCCCGGTGGCGCCGGACTGCCGCTGGAGCCTTACGCCGAACGACTGCAGCAGCCGAAGGCAGCGGCCTCGCTCGACGACCACGGCCTGGGCGGCACCAGCGTGCGCAGCCTGAGCAACCCGCAAAGCAGCCTGGTCGACCCGCACGGCGTGGCCTTGCCGGAAACGGGCTCGCCCGTGCCGACGACGCCCTCGCCCGGCTCGCTGCCGGCCTCGGTGGCGGGCAGCGGCGTCTCGCCGTCGGCCAGCGCCTTTGCGGCCTCGCCCGCACCGCACCTGCCGCAGGGCAGCCCGGCCGAGCTGGACCCGGGGCGCTTCCCGGGCAGTTGGCCCACGCACGGCCAGACCGGCCAGTCCTACGGCGCTACCGCCACCGCGGCACAGCCGGACGGCCTGCCCTATGCCGACGCCCAGCCCTTCGAGCGCGAGCTGCAGCAAGCCCTGGCCAGCCACCCGGACGACCGCTTCGCCGCGCAGCTGCCGCAGACCGGCGCCGCCGCCAGCGGCTTCTACTTCCTCGACGAACGCCGGCCCGGCCTGGGCGGCGGGCCGCTGTCGCCCGGCTACCCGCCGTCGACCCAGCTCGGCGCCTCGCAGCTGCCGGGCTTCGGCGCCGGGCACGCCGCGCCGCAGGTGCAGGGACTGGCACGCCAGCCCTTCGACGTCGAACGGGTGCGGCGCGACTTCCCGGTGCTGCGCGAGCGCGTCAACGGCCGGCCGCTGGTCTGGCTGGACAACGCCGCCACCACGCAGAAGCCGCAAAGCGTGATCGACCGCGTGAGCTACTTCTATGCGCACGAGAACTCCAACATCCACCGCGCCGCCCACGAGCTGGCCGCGCGCGCCACGGATGCCTACGAGGGCGCGCGCGAGAAGGTCCGGGCGTTCATCAACGCACGCTCGGTCAACGAGGTCATCTTCACGCGCGGCACCACCGAGTCGATCAACCTGGTGGCCCAGAGCTGGGGGCGCACGCACATCAAGGAAGGCGACGAGATCATCGTCTCCAACCTCGAGCACCACGCCAACATCGTGCCCTGGCACCGCCTGGCCGCCGAAAAAGGCGCCAAGCTCAAGGTGATCCCGGTCAACGACGACGGCGAGCTGCTGCTCGACGAGTACGCCCGCCTCATCACGCCACGCACCAAGCTGGTCGCCTTCACGCAGGTCTCCAACGCGCTGGGCACGGTCACGCCGGCCGCGCGCGTCATCGAGATCGCGCGCGCGGCGGGCATCACGGTGTTGCTCGATGGCGCCCAGTCGGTCTCGCACATGCGCGTCGACCTGCAGGCGCTGCAGCCCGACTTCTTCGTGTTCTCGGGACACAAGGTGTTCGGGCCCACCGGCATCGGCGTGCTCTACGGCCGCGAGGAGTTGCTCAACAGCCTGCCGCCATGGCAGGGCGGCGGCAACATGATCCAGGACGTGACCTTCGAGCGCATCCAGTACCACGACGCCCCGAACCGCTTCGAGGCCGGCACCGGCAACATCGCCGACGCCGTGGGCCTGGGCGCGGCCATCGACTACGTCACCCACCTGGGCATCGACGCCATCGACCAGTACGAGCACGACCTGCTGGTCTACGCCACGCGCCTGCTCAAGGACGTGCCCGGCCTGCGCCTGATCGGCACCGCGGCCCACAAGGCCAGCGTGCTGTCCTTCACGCTGCAGGGCTACCGCACCGAGGAAGTCGGCGTCGCGCTCAACGAAGTCGGCATCGCCGTGCGCTCCGGCCACCACTGCGCGCAGCCCATCCTGCGCCGCCTGGGCGTGGAAACCACCGTGCGTCCGTCGCTGGCCTTCTACAACACGCGCGCCGAAGTCGACCTGCTGGTCGGCACCCTGCACCGCCTGCAGGGCGCGCAGCGCCGCGTGTACTGACCTAACGGCATCACGTCAACAAAGTACCGGGGCTATCCGTTTTCGGATGGCCCCGGTATTTTTTCGCCGGGCCGCCCCAAGAAAAAGACACCCCCTTGGGGAACTGGGTCAATTTGCAGGGCTGGACCAAGGGAAATTTTCTGCTGCTGCACCCTGATGCCGACTGACACATCAGACGCCCCCGCAAATCCCCCCAAGCTGCGACACCGCCCGAATAAAGCACGAGATCAAGATCAACAATGCTGACAAACCTGCACCCCGACATGATCGGCATCGGTATTCTGGCAGGCTTCATGTCCGGCCTGTTTGGCATCGGAGGGGGCGTGATCGTGACGCCACTTCTGATCATCGCCTACCCAGCCGTATTCAAACAAACCCTATCCATAGCGCTGATCACAGGACTTTCATCCGCACAAGGATTTTTCTCGTCATTGATCTCATTTTTGCTGCACCGAAAAAAGCATCGCCCAGACTGGCCCCTTATCCAATGGTTTGCCGCCCCCATGGCGCTGGCCAATCTCCTGGCATCACTGAATGCACACCGAATCTCAGAAAATATCGTCATCTTCATATTTGGAGCATTAGGCCTAATGTCCTTGCTCATCACCATTTTCAACCAATCCCCATGGAAATTCCTGGCAGAGAAGAAGTTCCTCTACTTTCCACTCACGGGCATGCTCTTGGGAATTTTATGCGGCATCACGGGGCAAGGCGGTGGATTCATCTACCTTCCCGTATTAATCTCAATTTTCGGACTTCCTATCAAACAGGCCATTTCCACATCTGCAGCCACAGGCATCATTTCGGCATCCGGTGCATTTTTTGGAAGATTCAATGGCGACCTTGATTTTCTCTGGCCATCCATTTATCTGGTCGGCGGGATATTTATTGGAAGCTACTTTGGAGTAGCCCTATCCAACAAGCTATCAGCATCCTCTCTCAAAAGAGCATTGAATTTATTCATTCTTCTATGCTCAACTCAACTTATCTTCAGAGCCTTACACCGATAATCTCCTCCCAGCCACAAGCCAAGCGTCTGCCTAAAACTGGCGTACGACACAAGCTGCAGGTGGCAAAGCGCTGGCGTACTGAAAATGCCCCGCGACCATCGCCTGAAGGGAGGGACGGGAAAAAACCGGGAAGAAGTCCGCAGCCTTAGCGCTCCATCAATGTAGATGGTGATCTCGCGCTATGAAAACTGATGCAAGGCTCTGACGGCATGAGTACGCGATAATGCCTGCCCCACTCGTGCGCCATCCCCCCAGAGCTTCGCCCATGGCCATTCCCGCCTCATTCATCCAGGATCTGCTGTCCCGCGCCGACATCGTCGAGGTGGTGGGCCAGCACGTCCAGCTCAAGAAGAGCGGCGCCAACTACATGGGGCTGTGCCCCTTCCATGGCGAGAAGTCGCCTTCCTTCAGCGTCAGCCCGACCAAGCAGTTCTATCACTGCTTCGGCTGCGGCGTGAGCGGCGACGCCATCAAGTTCCTGATGGAGCACACCGGCGAGACCTTCGTCGAGGCCGTGCAGGACCTGGCCGGTCAGTTCGGCCTGCAGGTGCCCGACGACGACGCCTCGCCCGAGGACCGCGCGCGCGCCGCCGCCCGGCGCGAGAAGCAGGCCACCCTCAGCGACGTGCTGGCGCGCGCCGCAGGCGCCTACCGCCAGCACCTGCGCGCCACGCCGCGGGCGGTCGGCTACCTCAAGCAGCGCGGCGTCTCGGGCGACATCGCCCGCACCTACGGTCTGGGCTACGCGCCCGAGGGCTGGCGCACGCTGGCGGGCGTGTTCCCGGACTACGCGGACGCGCTGCTCACCGAAAGCGGGCTGGTGATCCAGCGCGAGGACGCCGGCAGCGAGGACAAGCGCTACGACCGCTTCCGCGACCGCATCATGTTCCCGATCCGCAACGTCAAGGGCGAGGTGATCGGTTTCGGCGGCCGCGTGCTCGACAAGGGCGAGCCCAAATACCTCAACTCGCCCGAGACGCCGGTGTTCAGCAAGGGCCACGAACTCTACGGCCTGTTCGAGGCGCGCCAGGCCATCCACAGCCAGGGCTACGCGCTGGTCACCGAAGGCTATATGGACGTGGTGGCGCTGGCCCAGTTGGGCTTCGCCAACGCGGTGGCCACGCTGGGCACGGCCTGCACGCCCGACCACATCCGGCTGCTGATGCGTTTCACCGACCAGGTGGTGTTCAGCTTCGACGGCGACGCCGCCGGCCGCCGCGCCGCGCGCAAGGCGCTCGACGCCGCCCTGCCCTGGGCCGGCGACACGCGCAGCATCAAGTTCCTGTTCCTGCCCGCCGAGCACGACCCCGACAGCTACGTGCGCGCCTTCGGCCACGAGGCCTTCGCCGTGGCCGTGGGCGAAGCCGTGCCGCTGAGCCGCTTCCTGGTCGACAGCGCCCGCGAGGACTGCGACCTGAGCACCGCCGAAGGCCGCGCCCGCCTCTCCAACCACGCCCAGCCGCTGTGGGGTGCGCTGCCCGATGGCGCCTTCAAGCGGCAGATGTTGGGCGAGTTCGCCAGCCTGATCCAGTTGCCCGAGGCCGACCTCGAAGCGCTGTGGCGCGAGGCCGCGCGTCGTCAAGCCGCCCGCCTGGAGGGCGGCCGCCTGCACGCGGGTCCCGCCGGCCCCGCCGCGCCCGGCGAT
>JASGEH010000071.1:0-13829 GCA_047606565.1 Comamonas sp. | reverse complement strand
GGCTCCGGCCGTCGCCACAGCCACCATTGCACGCCCAGCATGCAGGCGACGGCGCCGAGGTTGAGCCACAGGTGGGGGGAGAAGACGAACAGCAGCGTGGCGCAGGCCAGCATGGAGAGGGTGGCGGACCATTTGCTCGCGCGGCTGACGGTGCGGCCCTGGTGCCAGTTGCGCAGCATGGGGCCGAACAGGCGGTTGCGCAGCAGCCAGCCGTGGAAGCGGGGCGAGCTTTTGGCGGCGGCCCAAGCGGACAGCAGCACGAATTCGGTGCTGGGCAGGCCGGGGGTGACGACGCCGAGCAGGGCGACGCCCAGGCTCAGGACGGCCAGGGCCAGCAGCAGGGCGCGCTTGATGCGGGCCGGCCGGCTGACACCGCCGGGCGCTTCATCGTGGGGCGGCTCGGTGGCGGTGACGGTGACCGTGGCGGGCGGCAGCGTGGCGGCGGATGCTGGCGAGGGGGACATCAGAACGTGTTCAAAGTCCGATCAGCTCAGTTGGAAGTGCTGGACCAGCAGCTCGCCGAAGCGGTTGAAGGCGGCGTTGGCGCCGGCGATGACGGCGTCGTGCTGGTCCTGGCCGATGGCTGCGCTGTCGAGGCTGGCGACGAAGCGGCGCCAGACGATGGCGCGGCCTTCGGGGTAGGCGGCAAGGTTGCGGGCGCCGAATTCGGCCGACAGGCCGAGTTTGGCCTGGGCTTCCTTGAACAGGAAGGCGGCGCCCAGCGTGGAGCCTTCGGACACGTAGAGCCAGCCCAGTGCCTCGGGCATGGCCACGCCGGCGCTGGCGACTTCGCCTTGGGGCGCGGGCACGCCCAGGTCGGCCAGATCGGCCAGCGCGGCGGCTTCGCGGCCGCGCACGTGCAGGTCAGCGACGGCGGCCTGGATGGCCGGGTCGGCGAAGAAGTGCTCGACGTCGCGCTGGAACAGGTACTGCGCGGCGACGAAGCGGGCATAGGCCTCGCGGCTGGAGAAGGGCGCGCCGCGCGCCATCAACTGGTGCATGCGCTCGTGCTGGTCGGCGGTTTCGTGCTTGAGGCGTTGCGAGAGCGAGGAACGTTCGATGACTTCGGTCATGGCACAGGAGGAAAAGGGGTGGTGGGCGTGGCCGCCGCCGTCGTGGTGGCGCCTCGAAAGTAGCTCTTTGTATCGCAAGACCGCCGCGATGGCACGTTAAAGTTCTTTAATGAAGATGGGCGGCGGTCAGAACCCGCTTGCGCGCTCCAGCACGACCCGCGCGGTTGCAACCGCGAAGGTGCCACGTTGCGCACGTGACGGCCGGCGCCTGGATGGGCGGGTGTTCATTCCTCGTTCTCCTGAGGCTGGGGCGGGTAGCCCAGCACCTGCTCGTAGCGGTAGCGGAAGGCGCCGCTGCCCACGCCCAGCAGGCGTGGCAGCGGGGTGATGAAGTCCTTGCGGATGTCCACCGAGATGTGCCAGGCTGGCACCCCGGTGTCGCCGCCGCTCAGGGCGTCGAGGCTGGCATAGTCCTCGATGTCGATGGTGGCGATGTTGTCTTCGGCCAGGTAGCCGTGCGAGGCGGCGGCCATGCGCTGGCGCAGCAGCGCCTCCAGGTCGTTGCTGCCTCGCAGCGTGGCGACACTGTCGGCGTGGAACTGCTGGATGGCGCGCTCCAGGGCGCGGGCGCCCATGTGCATGGTCAGGCCGATGTTGGCGAGCTCCATGAACATCATGGCCGCGGCGATGATGACGGGCAGTACGTAGGCGGCCTCGGCCGAGAGCGCGCCGTGCAGGGCGCGCCGGGCCGCAAACGCGCCGGACCGCGCAGGCCAGGGCGCCGGGCGCCGGTCAGTCACGGCTGCTCCCGGGCGTCTTGTGCAGCGGTGGCCGGCGGCCGCTGGCGGCCAGGGGGATGGCGTCGGCCAGCAGGATCAGGGAGGGGGTGCTCATGGCAATCAGACTGATGGTTCTTTGAGGTCAGGACCGTGCGCCCGGCCGTTCCATTTCGGCGATGTCGTCCCGAGGCGGTTGTTGGCGACGGGGGGCTCAGCCGCCTCCCCACAGCACGAAGGCCGCGCCGCTGGCGATGGCCAGACCGTAGGGGATGCCGCTGGCCGGTTGGCTGCCCAGCGCCTGCGGCAGCGGGATAGCCGGACGCGGCAGCCAGGTGTCGACCCGCATCAGCGCCAGCGCCAGCGCGCGTTCCAGCGTGCGCAGCAGCGGCATGGCCAGCGCCAGCAGGCCGCCGGCCAGCGCGGTCACCATCAGGAAGACCGGCGTCTGTTCGCCGCCCAGCCACAGGCACAGCACGGCCATCAGCTTGGCGTCGCCCGCGCCCATCCAACCCATCACGAACAGCAGGTAGCCGGCCACCAGCACCAGTGCGCCTGCCACCACGCCGGGGGTCAGCGCTGCGTCGTGGCCGGCCGAGAGCTGCCAGCCGGCGTGCGCCAGCCACGCCAGCAGCAGCGCCAGCACCACCGGGTTGCCGATGCGCCGGTACAGCACGTCGGTGACGGCGATCCACAGCAGCGCAGGGACGATGACGAGGTGGGCGAGGTCCATGAGGATGGGGAGTGGCTGGGCCGGGCAGAGGTCACGCCGCCGTCGTCACGACGGCATTGCTGGATGCGGAAGCGACGAAGCTTACGCCAGGAAAACGACGAGGCGCAGAGCACAACGCCGGGCATCGGGCTGCTGGCTGCGGTGCGGAGCGCGTGCCGGTCTCTCCTTCGGAAGGGACGGCATCTTGCGAATCATCTCGGACGAAGGGGGCAACGCTCATTGCGCTTCTTTCATGCGTCTGCAGATGAGGTCTGCGTGGCGGGTGGGGCGACGGCGAGGTCTGGCAACTGCAGCCACGCGAGCAGCCCGGGCCGACCCGGCTTGGCCGCTGCGCCGCGCAGGGCCGGGTCGCTGTTGTCGGCCAGCGCCAGTTGGCCGCCGTGCAGATTGGCGACGGCTTGCACCAGGGCCAGGCCCAGCCCGTAGCCCTTGATGCCGCGGTCGCGCGTCAGGCGCTGGAAGCGCTGCACGGCCTGGTCGCGCTGGCCGGCGGCGATGCCCGGGCCTTCGTCGGCCACGCCCAGCCAGATCGGGCGCTGACCCGGGCTCGGACTGTGTTGCCGCCGCGCCACCAGCGTGATGGTGCTGCCGGGCGGCGCGTACTTGACCGCGTTGTCGAGCAGGTTGACCAGGGCCTGGAACAGCAGCGCGCGGTCGCCACCGAAGACCAGCGCCGCATCGACTTGCGTGCGCAGCGCCAGTTGCCGCTCCTCGGCCAGCCCGGCGTAGTACTCGAGCAGGTCGGCGGCCAGCGCCTGGGCGTCGATGGTGCTGATCTCGCGGTGGCAGCGGCCGGTCTCGATCTCGCTGATGCGCATGACGGTGCGAAACAGGTGCTGGATGTTCTGCGTTTCCTCCTCGGCCAGCGCCAGCTCGAAGTCCACCGCGCGGTCGCCGCTGGCGGCCTCGGCGATGTTGGCCAGGCGCTGCTGCAGCCGCGTCAGCGGGGTGCGCAGCTCGTGCGCGATGTGGTTGGTGGCGTGGCGCACTTCCTCCATCAGCCGAGCGATGCGTTCGAGCGCCTGGTTGACGTCGGCGCCCAACTGGTCGAACTCGTCCTTCTGCGCGGCCACCGGCACGCGCGCCAGCGGGTCGCCCTGCACGAAGGCCTTCATGGCCTGACGGATGCGGTCGATGCGGCGCACCGTGCCCAGGCTGAAGTACAGGCCCACCCCCAGGCTGACCAGCAGCACCACGAAAACGCCGATGCCGCCGGCCAGCGGTGCCGGGTGGATGCGGTCGAGCATGGGCAGCACGTCGTAGGCGATGACGTAGCGCGCGCCGTCGGGCAGCCGGTAGGCGTAGCCCATCCAGTCGTGGATGCCGCCGTCGGGCATGCGCTGGCGCGCGCGGAGCCAACCGGTGCAGGTGGACGCGGCCGGCGCACAGAGGTCGTGCGACAGCAGTTCGGCGGCGCCGTAGAGCAACCTGCCGTCGGCTGCTTCGATGGCGGTGACACGCTCGCGCCGGGGCGCGGCGGTCTCGCGCTCCTCGACGGCCTGGATCAGCGCGCCGCTGCCGGCCTGCGGGCCGCTGAGCAACTGCAGTGCGCGCACCTCGGTGGCCAGCATCTCCTGGACGTGGTGGTCGAGGGTCTGCTCCAGCAGGTGCTGCGCCCACACGATGGAGGCCAGCGTGACCAGCAGGAAGGCGTAGGCGAAGCAGGCTGCCTGGCGGAAGTAGCTGGTGCGCAGCGGCATCGCCACGCGCCCGGCCTCGCCGCTGGCTTCCTGCCGGTCGCTGAACCAGAACGGCCGCCAGGCCTGGCGGCAGCGCCGCCACAGTGCCTCGGCCCGGTCCCGCAGGCGTGGGGGCTTGTGCGGGTCGGCCGGTGCCTCAGCCGAGCACATAGCCGGTGGCGCGGACGGTCCTGAGCAGCGGCGTGGCGAAGCCCTTGTCGATCTTGGCACGCAGCTTGGAGACGTGGACGTCGATCAGGTTGGTCTGCGGATCGAACTGCAGGCCCCAGACTTTTTCCAGCAGCATGCCGCGCGGCACGGTCTGGCCGGCGTGCTCGGCCAGCGTGCGCAGCAGCGAGAACTCCTTGTCGGTGAGGTCGATGCGCTGGCCGGCGCGCGCGACCTGGCGCTGGATCAGGTCGATGCGCAGGTCCTGGATGACGAGCTGCGCGGCCGGGCCCGGCGCGGGGCCGGCGCGCCGCACCAGCAGTTCCATGCGCACCAGCAGCTCGGCGAACTCGAAGGGCTTGCCCAGGTAGTCCTCGGCGCCGGCACGCAGGCCGGCCACGCGCTCGCTGGGCTGGTCGATGGTCGAGAGGATGATGACCGGCGGATGGGGCTGGCCGCGCAGTCGCTCCAGCACCTCGATGCCGTCGATGCCCGGCAGCATGCGGTCGAGGATGATGATGTCGAAGGCCTGCTCGACGATCGCCTGCAGCGCGGCCTCGCCGCTGTCGACGGGCACGCACACGTGGCCCTGCGCCTGCAGCTTGCTGCCCAGCCAGTCGCTGACCTTGCTGTCGTCTTCCACCAACAAAATGCGCACGGCGACCGGCCCTCCTTGTTTGTCCGGTCCACTCCCGAGCCCGCGATCGCGCTTGCGATGGGAATGGTTATCATCCATTCTAGGCTGGATCGGGGTTGCGCTGCGGCCAGCTTCTTCGTTTTGTTGGCACGCTGCCGAGGGTTTTTGTCGCTGCGCTGGTCCCCGCGCCCGGACCGGCCGGGGGCCGGATCAGTCGCCGGCCTTGACGCGCAGCCGCCAGGCGTGCAGCAGCGGCTCGGTGTAGCCGCTGGGCTGCTCGGTGCCCTTGAAGACCAGGTCCAGCGCGGCGCGGTAGGCGTGCGAGGTGGCGGCGTTGCCGGCCAGCGGGCGGTAGGCCGGGTCGCCGGCGTTCTGCTGGTCGACCACGGCGGCCATGCGCTCGAAGGTCGCGCGCACCTGCGCTTCGGTGACCACGCCGTGCAGCAGCCAGTTGGCGATGTGCTGGCTGGAGATGCGCAGCGTGGCGCGGTCTTCCATCAGGCCGACGTTGTGGATGTCGGGCACCTTGGAGCAGCCCACGCCCTGGTCGACCCAGCGCACCACGTAGCCCAGGATGCCCTGCACGTTGTTGTCGAGCTCCTGCTGGCGCTCGGCCGCGCTCCAGTTGGCCTCGGCGGCCACCGGGATCTGGATCAGGTCGTCGATGAGCGCGTCGTACAGCGCGTCGCCGTCGGTCTTCTCCAGTTCCGCCTGCACCTCGGCGACGTTGACCTGGTGGTAGTGCAGCGCGTGCAGCGTGGCGGCGGTGGGCGAGGGCACCCAGGCGGTGTTGGCGCCGGCCCGGGGATGGGCGATCTTCTGCTGGAGCATGTCGGCCATCAGGTCGGGCATGGCCCACATGCCCTTGCCGATCTGGGCGCGCCCGCGCAGGCCCAGGGTCAGGCCGACTTGCACGTTGTTGCGCTCGTAGGCGGCAATCCACTTGGTGCTCTTGATGTCGCCCTTGCGCAGCACCGGCCCGGCCTTCATGGCGCTGTGGATCTCGTCGCCGGTGCGGTCGAGGAAGCCGGTGTTGATGAAGGCCACGCGCGCGGCGGCCTCGGCGATGCTGGCCTTGAGGTTGACGCTGGTGCGGCGCTCCTCGTCCATGATGCCGAGCTTGACGGTGTTGGGCGCCAGGCCCAGCACCTGCTCGACGCGGCCGAACAGCTCGTTGGCGAAGGCGGCCTCGCGCGGGCCGTGCATCTTGGGTTTGACGATGTAGGCGCTGCCGGTGCGCGAGTTGCGGATGCCGTTGGCGCCTTTGCCTTGCAGGTCGATCAGCGCGATGGTGACGCTGACCATGGCGTCGAGGATGCCCTCGGGGATCTCCTTGCCCTCGGGGCCGTAGAGCACGGCCGGGTGAGTCATCAGGTGGCCGACGTTGCGCACGAACAGCAGCGAGCGGCCGTGCAGCGTCAGCGGCTGGCCGTCGGCGCCGGTGTACTGGCGGTCGGCGTTGAGGCGGCGCGTGAAGGTCTGGCCGCCCTTGGCGACTTCCTCGGTCAGAGTGCCGTCGAGCAGGCCCAGCCAGTTGCCGTAGGCCAGCACCTTGTCGGCGGCGTCGACCACGGCGACCGAGTCCTCCAGGTCGAGGATGGTCGACAGCGCCGCTTCCAGCTCGACGTCGCTGACGCCGGCCGGGTCGGTCTTGCCGATGGCGGTGGCGCGGTCGATGCGGATGTCGAGGTGGATGCCGTTGTGGCGCAGCAGGATGGACGAGGGCGCCGCCGCCTCGCCCTGGTAGCCGGCGAATTGGGCCGGATCGCTCAGGCCCAGCGTGCCGGCGGCGGTGTCCACGCGCAGCGCGCCGCCCTCGACGCGGTAGCCGGTGGCGGCCTTGTGCGAGCCGCCTTCGAGCGGCGCGGCCTGGTCCAGCACCTCGCGCGCATAGGCGATCACCTTGGCGCCGCGCACCGGGTTGTAGCCCCGGCCTTTTTCGGCGCCGCCGGTCTCGGGGATGGCGTCGGTGCCGTAGAGCGCGTCGTACAGCGAGCCCCAGCGCGCGTTGGCGGCGTTGAGGGCGTAGCGCGCGTTGAGGATGGGCACCACCAGTTGCGGGCCGGCCTGCAGGGCCAGCTCGGCATCGACGTGGGCGGTGGTGGCTTGCACGCCGGCCGGCGGCGGCACGATATAGCCGATGCGCTCCAGGAAGGCACGGTAGGCCGCGGTGTCCTGGATCGGGCCGGGGTGGGTGGCATGCCACTGGTCGAGTTCGGCCTGCAGGCGGTCGCGCTCGGCCAGCAGCGCGGCGTTGCGCGGCGCCAGGTCATGCACCAGGGCGTCGAAGCCCTGCCAGAAGCGCGCGCTGGGCACGCCGACCCGGGGCAGCACCCGGTCCTCGATGAAGCGGTAAAGCTCGGTGGCCACCTGCAGGCCGTGCACGGTGGTGTGCGCGCTGGATGCTTGAGTCATGGTTGATTGCCTCGGAATGGCTGGACGTTGCAAGAAATCGGGTGGCCGTCCGCCCGCCGCGGCCCGTTTGGGGTCGCCAGCCGGTGCGTGCGCGGCGGACGGCCGACGCACGCATTCAATGTAGGGCATCTGGCGGTTGGTATTCAGGGGCAGATAAGCAATCGATTCGTGACTTTTATGAATGTAATCGCCGCTGCCCCGGGCACGAGCCGCGCGCCGGCGGTCCATGCGGGGCCGTGTGGGCGTGCGGGACACGCGGCTCCTACAATAGCGACCCTATGAGCCCATCCCACTCCTACGCCCCCATTTCCGCGCTGTCGCCGCTGGACGGCCGCTACGCCGGCCGCGTCGCCGCGCTGCGCCCGCTGATGTCCGAGCAGGGCTTCATGCACCGCCGCGTGCAGGTCGAGATCACCTGGTTCGTCGCCCTCAGCGAAGCCGGCTTCGCCGAATTCCCGCCGCTGGGCGCCGACGACCGCGCCTACCTGCTGGGGCTGGTGCAGGACTTCACGGCCGCCGACGCCGAGGCCATCAAGGCCATCGAGAAGACCACCAACCACGACGTCAAGGCGGTCGAGTACTGGATCAAGTCCAAGTTCGCCGGCCGCGCCGCGCTGGAGGCGGCCGCCGAGTTCGTGCACTTCGCCTGCACCAGCGAGGACATCAACAACACCAGCCACGCGCTGCAGCTCAAGGCCGCGCGCGCGCAGGTCATCCTGCCCAGCATCGACGCCATCCTCGACCAGCTGCGCGCCATGGCGCAGGCTTACGCCGCCGTGCCCATGCTCAGCCGCACCCACGGCCAGACCGCCAGCCCCACCACCGTGGGCAAGGAAGTCGCCAACGTGCTGGTGCGCCTGCAGGCCGCGCGCGAGCGCATCGCAGCGGTGCCGCTGCTGGCCAAGATGAACGGCGCTGTGGGCAACTACAACGCCCACCTGTCGGCCTGGCCCGATTTCGACTGGGAGGCCTTCAGCCGCCGCGTGATCGAGTCGCCCGAGCCGGCCGAAGCCGCCAGCCCCGCGCCCTGGGGCCTGGGCGTGACCTTCCAGCCCTACAGCATCCAGATCGAGCCGCACGACTACATGGCCGAGCTGTTCGACGCCGTGGCGCGCTTCAACACCATCCTGATCGACTGGTCGCGCGACGTCTGGGGCTACGTCAGCCTGGGCTACTTCAAGCAAAAGCTCAAAGACGGCGAGATCGGCTCCTCGACCATGCCGCACAAGGTCAACCCGATCGACTTCGAGAACGCCGAAGGCAACCTGGGTCTGGCCAACGCGCTGCTGCGCCACCTCGCCGAGAAGCTGCCGGTCAGCCGCTGGCAGCGCGACCTGACCGACTCCACCGTGCTGCGCAACATGGGCGTGGCGCTGGGCTACAGCCAGCTCGCCTACAGCGCGCTGTCGGTCGGCCTGGGCAAGCTCGAACTCAACGCGGACGCGCTGGCGGCCGACCTGGACGCCGCCTGGGAAGTGCTGGCCGAACCGATCCAGACCGTCATGCGCCGCTACGGCGTGCAGGGCGCCTACGAAAAGCTCAAGGAAGTCACGCGCGGTAAGACCGTGCAGGCGGCCGACCTGCACGCCCTCATCCGCAGCCTGGACATCCCCTCGGCCGAGCGCGACCGCCTGCTGGCGCTGACGCCGGGCGGCTACGTCGGCAAGGCCGCCGAACTGGCCCGGCGCGCCTGAGTCCCGTCAACACGTTCTGAGCCGCGCACGCGCCATCCGCCACCCGTGGCCGCCGCGCGCGGCGCCGGGTGGCTTTTCTTTTGGTTTTCCCCCATGGCCCTCAAATCCACCATCTTCAAGGCCCATGTCGCCATCGCCGACATCGACCACGGTTACTACGCCGACCACGCGCTGACGCTGGCGCGCCACCCCAGCGAGACCGACGAGCGCATGATGGTGCGGCTGGCCGCGCTGGCGCTGCAGGCGCACCGGCTGCAGGACGACTGCGGCGGCGACGGCGTGCTGTCCTTCGGCGCCGGCCTGTCCAACCCGGACGACCCCGACGTCAGCCTGCGCGACTTCACCGGCGCCGCGCGCGTCTGGGTCGAGGTCGGCCAGCCCGAGGACAAGCCCCTGTCCAAGGCTTGCGGCAAGTCCGACGCGGTGGTGGTCTACGCCTTCGGCCCGGCCGCCGACGTGTGGTGGCGCGGCATCCAGGGCAAGCTCACGCGGCTCGACAAGCTGTCGGTCTGGCGCATCCCGAGCGAAACCGCGCACGGTCTGGCCGCGCTGGCCGAGCGCAGCATGCAGCTGCAGGCCACGATCCAGGAAAATGTCCTCACCCTGAGCAGTGAACGTGGCAGCGTCGACGTGGAGTGCCTGCGCTGGAAATGACGCGCCGTGCCGAAAGTCGCGCCGTCCGTTAAGCTGAGGTCTGTCCGGCGCCGTTCTGGCGCCGGCCCCTCCAGGAGACCGCATTGATCTACGAAGTTGCCGACATCCGCATCCAGCCCGGCCAGCAGGCCGCCTTCGAACAGGCCATCCAGCAAGGCGTCAGCAGCGTCATCGCCCACGCCCAGGGTTTTCTGGGCTACAGCGTCACGCACAGCATCGAGACGCCCGAACGCTACCTGTTGCGCATCCGCTGGGCCACGCTGGAAAACCACACCGTCGATTTCCGCCAGTCCGAGGCCTTCACCCAGTGGCGCGCCATCGTCGGCCCGTTCTTTGCCGCGCCACCGGTGGTCGAGCATTTCAACGTCGTGGTCGAATGAAGCGGGGCTCGAAAAATTTATTTTGAGAGCATCAGGCCCAGGCTTCCCGCTGTTTCTGGCGCATCCATTCTCAAAAGCCCGGTATCAACCGGGCGCGCGGTGGCGCCGGAACATGGTTTAATCCGCATCCACGAAGGGGAGTAGCTCCCGTCTGCCGGTCACCGCCACGGTGGCTGGTTGCCATCGATCCGTCGTCAATACGAGCAGCCCGGGCCCACGGCCCTGGCGATCCGGCGGATCGGGCACCGTCACGGTGCCGAGCAAGACCTTCGACGTCGCCCGGGCCGGGCGGCGCCGGAGTGTCCAGATGCCCATGCCGCAGCGTCCATGCTGTGCGCCGGCCCCATCCAGCTTCCTGCGTCACGCGGCCACGGGTCTTGAACCCGCGAGAATCTGGAGTCTCTTTTCATGGAATTCATGTCCGTTCCCTGGTGGTCCGCGCTGGCGGCCATCATCGTCATCGACCTGGTGCTGGCCGGAGACAACGCCATCGTGATCGCGCTGGCCGCGCGTTCGCTGCCCAAGCACCTGCAGAGCAAGGCCATCATCTGGGGCACCGTCGGTGCCATCGTGGTACGCACCGCCATGACGCTGGCGGTGGTCTGGCTGCTCAAGATCCCGGGGCTGATGCTGATCGGCGGCCTGGGGCTGGTGTGGATCGCCTACAAGCTGCTGGCCGACGATGCTGGCGACGAAGCGCACGGGCCGGCCGCCAGCACCTTCTGGGGTGCCATGAAGACCATCGTGGTCGCCGACGCCCTGATGGGCATCGACAACGTGCTGGGCGTGGCCGGTGCCGCGCATGGCAGCTTCGACCTGGTGGTGATCGGCCTGCTCATCAGCATCCCGATCGTGGTCTTCGGCAGCGCCATCGTGCTCAAGCTGGTCGACCGCTTCCCGGCCATCGTCTACCTGGGCGCGGGCGTGCTGGCGCTGACGGCCGCCAAGATGATGCTCAACGAGCCCTGGCAGATCAAGCCCTACTTCGCCACGCAGCCGGTGCTGTACTGGGCCATCGCCGCGGCGGTGGTGGCCGGCGTGCTGCTGGCTGGCTGGCTCAAGCGGCGCGCGTCGGCCGCTACGGCGGCGTGAGTCGACGGCTGAGATTGTCGCCATGCGCGGTTTTCTTCGCGCATGGGGGCCGGAAAATCGGTCTTTTGTGCTAAAAAGTCCCGGTCATCCCTTTTTCTATTTCCCCACGCGCACCCCCGGTGTGCTCTTTGTTCCCAGGACCGCCATGAAGCACATCATCGTTTACGTCGACGACGCCGACTACGCCGCCCAGGTGCTCCAGGGCACGCTCGGCGCGCCCGCCGAGGACATGAACTGGACGCTGGTGGCGTGCGCCCCGCGCATGACCCAGCGCGTGAGCAAGTGGGCCAGCCACGGTTCGCGCGAGAAGTGGCGCGCCAAGTGGGCCAGCCGCCTGTTCGCCGACCTGCAGCCGCTGATCGGCCAGGGCGCGGGCAGCGTGCGCCAGTTGGTGGCGCGCGAGCCGCTGCCCGAGCTGGCCGCGCAACTGCAGGAACAGCACGGCATGGCGCGCATCATCGACGCGCGCAAGCCCAAGGCGCCCGAGCAGATCCGGGCCATGGGCAACGGCTGGGGCGTGGCGGGCGTGCTGTCGGCCGCGTTCGCGCTGTTCGCGCTGGGGTTCGAATAAGTCCCAAGCTGGCCCGCGCCAGGGCCAGGCAGGCCACCCCCGAAAGGAGCGACGCCGTCGCTCCTTTTTCTTGGATGCTTTCTTGATGCGGCCGCCGCGCTATGCTGCGGGCATGAAACTGCTGACTCGATGGATCCTCAGCGCCGTGGCGCTGATCGTGGTGGCCTCGCTCTATTCGGGCGTGGCGGTGGCCGGCTTTGGCTCGGCGCTGATCGCCGCGGCGGTGATCGGCCTGCTCAATGCCGTGCTGCGGCCGGTGCTGGTGGTGCTGACGCTGCCGGTGACGCTGGTGACGCTGGGCCTGTTCCTGTTCGTCATCAACGCGCTGATGTTCTGGGCTGCCTCGGGGCTGCTGGGCGGCTTCCAGGTGGCGGGCTTCTGGGCGGCGGTGCTGGGCTCGCTGATCTACTCGGCCCTGCAACTACTGATTGACGCGGTCCTCGAGCGCCTGTTTGCGTAGCAGCGCCTGCACCTCGCGGGTGCGGGTGTCGATGATGGAGGCTTCGATGTCATCGGCCCGCTCGCTGCCGCCGCGCACGGCGTCCTGGGCCGCGCGCAGGCGGTCGAAGGCGGCGGTGTAGTCGAGTTCGGCCACGCTGGCCTCGGCTTCGCTGCGAAGCCCGCGCAGGCGCTGCTGCTGCGCGTACTGGGCGGCGGCCAACTGGCGCCAGGCGGTGGCGTCGAGCCGGTGGGCGGTGATCCAGCTTTGCAGGCGCTGCGCGGCGGCCGAGGCCTGGCCGGTGGCGATGCTGGCCTGCGCGGCCAGCAGCATGTCAGCGCGGTCGTCCGAGCGCAGGTCCACGAAAGTCAGTGCGCGCGCGGCGTTGCCCTGCATCAGCGCGATTTCGGCCTCCAGTTGGCGGCCGGCTTCGCGCACCAACTCGTCGTGCTGGGTGGCGTTGCCGCGCAGGCTGTCGAGGGTTTGCGCCAACTGCCGCAGCAGCGCGTCGGCCTCGCCGAACTGGCGCAGCCTGGCCTGGGCCAGCGCCGCGCCGTACAGGGCGCCGGCACGCTGCGGCGGCGCCAGCGCGGCCAGCGCCGAGCCTTGCGCGCGCGCGATGAGGTTGCGCAGCACGTCGATGCCGGGGTCGAGCAGCACGTCGGCGCGCGCGGCCATCATGGTGGCCAGCGGGTCGGCCTGCAGCGGCGGCAGCTTGTCGGTGTCGAGCTGGATGCGCTGCTGCGCCGAGCCGATGCGCTCGGTGGTCAGCGGGTGGCTGCGCAGGTAGGGGTAGTTGCCGGTGTCGTTGATGCGGTTGGCGGTCTGCATCTTCTCGAACATGCTGGCGACCGCGCGCGGGTTGAAGCCGGCCTTGAGCATGGTGTTGAAGCCGATGCGGTCGGCCTCGCGCTCCATGTCGCGCGAGAAGTTGAGCTGGTTCTGGATGGCCAGCGCCTGCCCGCCGGCGATGGCGGCCAGGCCCAGGTCGCCGGTGTTGCGGCTGCTGCCGGCGGCCAGCGCGCCCAGCACCATGGCGGCGATGATCAGCGGCGCAGTGCGGCGGCTGGACTCCATCATGCGCGCGATGTGGCGCTGGGTGACGTGGCTGAGTTCGTGGCCGAGCACGGCGGCCAGTTCGTCGCGGCTGTCGACCAGGCGGATCAGCCCCAGGTGCAGGCCGAAATAGCCGCCCGGCAGCGCGAAGGCGTTGATGGTGGGGTCGCGAAACAGGAAGACCTGCCAGGCGTAGCGGCTGTCTTGCTCCTCGCTCATCTCGCCGAGCGCACGCGAGGCGGCCAGCAGCGGCTGCCAGATGTCGCGCACATAGTCTTCCAGGATCGGGTCCTCGATGCGCGTCGGGTCGCGGTGGATCTCGCGCGAGATCTTGTCGCCCAGCCGGCGCTCGGCGTTGACCGTCATGGCGCCGGCATCGCCCAGCGAGGGCAACTGGGCGGGCGCGGGAAGGGCGGCGGTCGCCACCAGCGCGGCCAGCACCGCGCGAGTGACGAGAGAGGTCAGGGCTTTCTTCATGGTGCAGCCAGGCATCTTATGATTCCCCGCGCCGCGCCGGGTTTC
>JASGEH010000070.1:0-5239 GCA_047606565.1 Comamonas sp. | reverse complement strand
GGCCTGCTGCGCATGCGCCGCCGCGCCCCCGAGCTGTACCGCAGCCTGTCGCAAGACAGCGCCAGCAACGATCCCTTGGCCGCGATGGACTGGGTGAACGCCTACGCCATGGCCGTCAACGAGGAAAACGCCGCCGGCGGGCGCGTGGTGACGGCCCCCACCAACGGCGCGGCCGGCGTCGTGCCAGCGGTGCTGCACTACTACACCCGCTTCGTGCCCGAGGCCAGCGAGCAAGGCGTGATCGACTTCCTGCTCACGGCCGGCGCCATCGGCATGCTCTACAAGACCAACGCCTCGATCTCCGGCGCCGAGGTGGGCTGCCAGGGCGAAGTGGGCGTGGCCTGCTCGATGGCCGCCGGCGCGCTGGCCGCCGCGCAGGGCGGCAGCGCGGCGCAGGTCGAGAACGCCGCCGAGATCGGCATGGAGCACAACCTGGGCCTGACCTGCGACCCGGTCGGCGGACTGGTGCAAATCCCCTGCGTCGAGCGTAATGCCATGGGCGCCGTCAAGGCGATCAACGCCGCGCGCATGGCGCTGCGCGGCGACGGCAGCCACTACGTCTCGCTCGACACCGTGATCCGCACCATGAAACAGACCGGCGAGGACATGCAAGCCATCTACAAGGAAACCTCGCTCGGCGGCCTGGCTGTCAACGTGGTCGAGTGCTGAGCCCCGCCCTTCCCCCTGGATCGCCCCGGCGCTCCCCCCACCCCTCTGTTCCCTCCCCAACTGCCATGAGCCACCACACTCCCACCCTGGAGGCGGCCACCGCCGACCCCGCGCGGCCAGCGCGCTTCATCTCGATGTCCTTGCGCCATCCCGGCCTGTGGGTGCTGTTGGCCTTCACGGTCGTGAACGCGGCCATCGCCCAGTTCATCGGGCCGTTCACCGTCCCGCTGGGCGGGGCCTCCATCATGCTGCTGCCCATGATCTGGGCGCTGCTGCTGGGCCTGCTGGCGTCGGCCCAGAAGATCAGGCCGCTGCCGCTCGACCTGCAGCACGTCGCCAGTTCCATCATGGGCCTCGCCGTGCTGATGCTCTGCGCCCGGCTCTCGCTCACGCTCGGCCCGCAACTGCCCACGCTGTACGCCGCCGGCCCGGCGCTGCTGCTGCAGGAGCTGGGCAACGTCTTCGGCTCGATCCTGCTGGCGCTGCCGCTGGCGGTGCTGCTGCGCATGGGGCCGGCGACCATTGGCGCCACCTTCTCGATCGACCGAGAAGCCTCGTTCGCCATAGTCACCTCGCGCTTCGGCGCCGACTCGCCGCAGTACCGCGGCGTGCTGTCGATGTATGTGTTCGGCTCGATCTTCGGCGCCATCATCGTCAGCCTGGTCGCCTCGGTCCTCTCGAGCCTGGGGATCTTCGACTGGCGGGCGCTGGCCATGGGCGCGGGCGTCGGCTCGGGTTCGATGATGGCCGCCGGCATCGCCTCGATCACCGCCGCGCACCCCGAGCACGCCGAAGGGATCGCCGCGCTGACCACCACCGCCAACCTGATCGCCAGCCTGGGCAGCGTCTACCTGGCGATGTACCTCTCCCTGCCGGTGGCCGAGCGCCTGTACAAGGTCCTGGCCCGCAACCAGACCGAGCGCGGTGCCGCCACGCTTGAGAAGATCCAGAACATCGCCGCCCACCTCGACACACCCAAGGTGAAGATGTCGCCCTGGGTGAGCCTGCTGGTCATCTCGGTCACCGGCCTGGTGACGGCCGTGATCGCGAGCAAAGGCTTCCACATCGACATGCTCATCACCTATGCCGTCCTGTCCGGCATGATCGCCTTCAGCTTGTGGCTGGCCACGCTCACCCGGGGCAAGCTGCCCGCGGTCATCACCATCATCACGCTGGGCTGCGTGGCCACGATGCCCGGCTCGCCCATCGCGCCCTGGCTGCTCGCCACCTCGGCATCGCTCAACTTCCTGGCGGTCATCACCATGATGCTGGCGATCGCCGGCCTGAGCATCGGCAAGGACCTGCCCATGCTCAAGGAAATCGGCTGGAAGATCCTGCCCGTGGGCGTCGTCGTCATCGGCGCCACCCTGATCGTCTCGACCGTCATCGCGCAATTCGTGCTCGGCCTGATCGGCTGACCCGGCCCCGGGCCCCTCTCCCACTCAAGCGCCCGAGCGCACTTCCGGCAGCGGGACGGGAGATTGCGGCTCCGGCATCCCGGGCGCACAAGCGCGCCACCGCCACCGGCCTGCGGCCTCATCCGGGGACTATTCCATCTCGATATGCGCACGCCGGGCAACGTCGCGGAACTGGGCGATTTCCTGCTCGACACGCCGGCGGAACTCGGCCTCGCCGAGAAAAACCGGCAGCAAGGCGCCCTGGTCCAGGGTCTGGCGGACCTGCTGCGACGCCAGCGCCGCGCGCAGGGCCTCGGCCAGCCTGGCGCGCACCGGCGCCGGGGTGCCGGCCGGCAGCGCGACCGCATACCAGCCCGTGAACGTGGCCTTGGCCAGCCCGCGCTCGGCCACGGTGGGCACATCGGGCAGTTGCGCGACCCGCTGCGCGCTGAAGACCGCCAGCGCGCGCAGCTTGCCCGCCCGGATGTGCGGCAGCGCCGAGGACAGGGTATCGAAGGCCATGCCGATCTCGCCGCCCAGCACGCCCATCACCGCCTGCGCGCTGCCCCGGTAGGGCACGGCCGACAGCTTGATGCCGGCCGCCAGCGCGAACATCTCGCCCAGCAGGTGCGGCGCCGAGCCCGGGCCGAAGGTGGCGTACTGCAGGCCGGCACGGTCGGCCTTGGCGGCGGCGAGCAGCTCCGGCAGCGCCGCGTAGGGCGCATCGGGGCGCACCACCAGCACCATGGGCGCGTCGGCCACCACCGCCAGCAAGTCGAAGTCCTTGAGCGGGTCGTAAGGCACGTCCTGGCGCAGCGCCGGCACCACGGTATAGGTCGAGGAGCCCGAGACCAGCAGCGTATAGCCGTCGGCCGCGCTGCGCGCCACGGCATTGGCGCCGATGAGGGTGCTGGCGCCCGGGCGGTTGTCCACCACCACCGACTGGCCGAGCTGCGCCTGCAGGCTCTCGGCCAGCACGCGCGCCACCAGGTCGGTGGCGCCGCCGGGGCCGAACGGCACCACCACCTTCAGGGCCTTGGCGGGGTAGCCGCTGGCCTGGGCCACACCCAGGCCGATGTCCAAGCCGAGACCCAATGTCCCGCCAGCCAGGAGTTGCACGATGGAGCGGCGTTGCATGAAGCACCTTTGATCAAGAATTCAATGGGGGCCATTCTAGGGAAAACCCGGCATCTTCCATCCCCATGGCACCCCCTCTTCAGGCCCCAAGACACGCTGGCGCCCAGCGGCCTGCGGAGATAATCCGGCGAGCGGTCCCTGGCCGCGCCCTCTTCTCCCACCCTCACTGACCATGTCCCGATCCCAAGCCATCGCACAGGCCGCCTCGCACTTCGACGGCGGGGATTTCCGCCGCACCCTGCAAACCCTGGTCGCCAGCCCGACCGAATCGCAGGAGCCCGGCCGGGCCGGCGCGATGCGTGCCTACCTGACTGATCAGCTCACGCCCCGGCTGCAGGCGCTGGGCTTCGCGTGCCAGGTGCTGGACAACCCGCTGGCCGGCGCACCGCCCTTTCTGCTGGCGCGGCGCACCGAGGCGGATGCCGCCTTCACCGTGCTCGGCTACGGCCACGGCGACGTGGTGCGCGGCCACGCAGGCCAGTGGCGCGACGGCCGCTCGCCCTGGACGCTGGAGACAGACGGCGACCGCTGGTACGGCCGTGGCGCGGCCGACAACAAGGGCCAGCACGCCATCAACCTGGCCGCGCTGGCCGAAGTCCTCGCCACGCGCGGCGGGTACCTGGGCTACAACGTGACCTGGCTCTTCGAGATGGGCGAGGAAATCGGCTCGCCGGGCCTCAACGCCCTGTGCCAGCAGCATGCCGACGCGCTGCGCGCCGACCTGTTCCTGGCCTCGGACGGACCGCGCCTGGGCGCCGGCAAGCCCACCGTCTTCCTCGGCGCGCGCGGCGGCTTCTCGTTCGACCTGCGCCTGGACCTGCGCGACGGCGGCCACCACTCCGGCAACTGGGGCGGCGTGCTGCGCAACCCGGCCTGGCGGCTGGCGCACGCGCTGGCCAGCCTGGTCGATGCGCATGGCCGCATCCGGGTGCCGGCGCTGCTGCCCCGCGAACTGCCGGACAACGTCCGCGCCGCGCTGCGCGAGGTGCAGGTCGGCAGCGACCCGGGCGACCCCGCCATCGACCCCGACTGGGGCGAGCCCGGCCTGAGCCCCGCCGAACAGCTGTTCGGCTGGAACACGCTGGAAATCCTGGCCTTCACCGCCGGCAACCCGGAGGCGCCGGTCAACGCCATCCCGGGCAGCGCACGCGCGCATTGCCAACTGCGCTACGTGGTCGGCAGCGACGACGATCACTTCCTGGAACACATCCGCGCCCACCTCGATGCCCACGGCTTCGGCGACGTGCAGGTGGTGCCAAGCGGCGACCTGTTCCGCGCCACCCGGCTCGACCCGGACAGCCCCTGGGTGCGCCTGGCGCTGCGCTCCATCACGCAGACCACCGGCAAGACGCCCACCCTGCTGCCCAACCTCGGCGGCAGCCTGCCCAACGACGTGTTCGCCCAGACCCTGGGCCTGCCCACCGTCTGGGTGCCGCACTCCTACCCGGCCTGCTCGCAGCACGCCCCCAACGAGCACCTGCTGGGCAGCGTGGCGCGCGAGGGGCTGCAGATCATGGCCGGGCTCTACTGGGATCTGGCGGAGCAAGGCGGCGCCATTGCGCGGGCCGAGCGTTCGCGGGCGCCGTCGAAAAACGCCCCCGACTGAACCGCGCGCGGTCTGATCAGTACGCCCGTGCCGGATCGACCACGCCGCGCACCGGCTGGCCGGCGCGCAGCGCGCGGATCTTGCCGGCGATCTGGGCGATGCTGTCCTCGCGCAGCGTCAGCGCCGAGAGGTGCGGCGTGAGCACCAGCTTGGGGTGGCCGATGAAGGGGTGGCCGGCGGGCAGCGGCTCCTGCCGGAACACGTCCAGCGTGGCGCCTTCGAGGTGGCCCTGGTCGAGCAGCGCCAGCAGGTCCTCCTCGACCAGGTGGCCGCCGCGTGCGACGTTGACCAGGTAGCCGCCCGGGCGCAGCGCGCCCAGCGTGCGCCGGTTCAGGATGTTCTCGGTCTCGGGCGTCAAGGGCAGCAGGCAGACCAGCACGCGCGTGGCGGCCAGGAAGTCGGCGAGCTGGCCGGCCCCGGCGAAGGTGGT
>JASGEH010000069.1:0-98249 GCA_047606565.1 Comamonas sp. | reverse complement strand
TGGGCCTGGCCGAGGCCTACGAACGCGCGCTGGCGCACGACCCTGCTTTCCAGGCCGCGCGCGCCGAGCGCGAGGCCGGCCAGGAGAACGCGGTGATCGCGCGCGCCGCGCTGCTGCCGCAGCTGAGCCTGAGCTGGCAGCGCGCGCCGCGCAATCTGCAGAACGTCCGCTATGCGGCTGACAGCGGGGGCAGCGAGGTGGATCGGCGCTACGCGAGCTATGCGGCTTCGCTGACGCTGACGCAGACGCTGTTCGATGCCGCCGCCTGGACGCGCTGGCGGCAGGGCCGGGCGCAGGCGCTGCTGGCCGACGAACGCTGGCGCGAGCAGGCGGCCGATCTGCTGCTGCGCCTGGCCCGGGCCTATACCGGCGCGTTGTTCGCACGCGAACAGGTGGCGCTGGCGCAGGCGCAGCGCACGGCCTACGTGCAGCAGCTCGAACTCAACCGGCAGGCCTGGCGCCATGGCGAGGGCACCCGCACCGACCTGGCCGAGACCGAGGCCAGCCTGGCCCAGGCCGAGGTGCAGCTGATCGAGGCGCAGGACGCGGCCGACATCGCGCAGCGCGCGCTGCAGGCCGTCACGGGCGCGCAGCCGGGCGAGCTGGCGGTGCTCGACGGCTTGCGCGCGGATTTCGCGGCGGCGCTGGCGCCGGGGCTGCAGGTGGCCGAGGGCTATGCGCACTGGGAGGCACTGGCGCGCGCGAGCAACGCCGAGCTGGCGGCGCTGCGCCAGTCGCTGGAAGTGGCGCGGCTGGAAGTGCAGCGCCAGCAGGCCGGGCACCTGCCCACGCTCAAGGCCTATGCCCAGCACGCGCGCAACGCGTCCGACGTGGCCTCGACCTACAACCAGCGCTACCGCACCAGCAGCGTCGGCCTGATGCTGAACGTGCCGCTGTACGCCGGCGGCGGCGTGGCGGCGGCCACGCGCCAGGCCGCGCGCGAACTCGACGGCGCGCAGTACGCGCTGGAGGCGCGCCGCGACGAGATCCTGCTCGACTTGCGGCGCCAGTACCGGCAGGCCGAGAGCGGCCCGCAGCGCATCGCGGCCGGCCTGCGCGCGGTGCGCGCGGCCGAGGTGGCGCTGCAGGGCAGCGAGCGCGGCGTGACTGCGGGCGAGCGCATCAACCTCGACGTGCTCGAAGCCACGCGGCGCCTGTATGCGGCCCGGCGTGATCTCGCGCAGGCCTGCTACGACATGCTCGACGCGCGCCTGGCCCTGCGCTGGCGCGCGGGCGTGCTCTCGGCGGCCGACCTGAACGAGACGGCGGCGTATTTCCAGCCCGTGGGGGGCTTGGCCGCCCCATGAAAAGTCCCTGGACAGACCCTCGATCCCTGAATCCCGAATGGCCTTGCTGCCCGCGGTTGCTTTCGATGCCTCCCTATAATTTTCTTCCAGCCGTTTCACTGCGGCTGGATAAGCAGCCCCGGCCGCGCGCGCTGGCGGACGAGAGGGGGAGGGCTGCGGCCTATCAAGACGGGATCGACGTGGCTGTCCGCTATTACAAAGAGCTGATTCAATTCTTCGCGCGCAGGACCAGCCTGGCCATGGCCGAGGACCTGACCCAGGAGGTCTATGTGCGCCTGGCCCAGCAGCCGGGGCAGGCGCTGCCGCGCGGCGACGAGGCGATGCGCGCGTGGGTCTTCCACATCGCCAAGAATCTGTGGATCGACCAGCAGCGCCAGGACGAGGTGCGCCGGCACGAGAGCGACGAGGTGTTGCTGGAGATGCCGGCGCCATGCGCGCAGCAGCCCGAGGCTTGCTACGAGGACCGCGAACGCTGGCGTCGCCTGGCCGAGGCCATCGAGGCACTGCCCGTGCGCTGTCGTGAGGCGTTCGTGCTGCACAAGTTCGAGGGGCTCTCGCACGCCGAGGTGGCCGAGCGCATGCAGATCTCGCGCAACATGGTCGAGCGCCATGTCATGCTGGCCGTCACGCTGTGCCGCCGCGATTGCGACCCGGCACAGGTGCCGGCGCCAGGACGGGACGCGGCCGCCGGCACTCGGCGTTTTCCCCAGGATGACCAGTTTTTTACACAAAGAGACGCCTGACGGCATCAGGTTTTTCGTGCCTGATCCGTCTTTAATAAATGGGTGACCTGCGATTTCCGCCTCATGATGAAGACTCTCAATCCCTCCGACGTGCCGCAGCCCGGTGCCGATGACGACGCCTTGAACGGCCTGCCGCAGGCCGAGTTCGAGGCCACGCGCTGGGTCGTGCGCGAGGCCGACGGCCTGGGCGCGCCGGAGCAGGCGGCCTTGCAGGCCTGGCTGCGGGCGGCCGAGGAGAACCAGGCGGCCTATGAGCGGGTCCGTTCGTTCTGGGATGGCTACGACGCGCTGCCCGGGGGCATGGTGGCCGCGCTGCGCACCAGCGTCGTGCTGGAGCGGATGGCCGACGAGGGCAGGCCGCGGGCGCCAGCCATGGCCGGAGCCATGCCCGCGTCCGCGCCTGCGTTTGGGCCGGTCGTGAGCGGTGATGGTGGCGGCGATGGTGGCCGAGCGCGGCGACATGCGGCCGGCGCGACGGGCTGGCGCCGCCGCTCGGTGTTTGCCGGCGCTGCGGCGATGCTGGCCGGCGCGGGCGTCGTTGGCTGGAACGGCTGGCGGCAGGCGGTGGTCTTCCGTGCCGAGTACGCCACCGCGCGCGGCCAGCAGCGCGAGGTGGTGCTGCCGGACGGATCGCACGTCGCCATGGACACGGCGACGGCGCTGGATGTGACCTACCGCCGGGGCCGGCGCGAGGTTCGCCTGCGCGAAGGCCAGGGTCTGTTCGAGGTGAGCCCGGACCGCATGCGGCCATTCGACGTGCTGGCCGGGGCCACGCGCATCACGGTGGTGGGCACGCGCTTTACGGTGCGTTATGTGCCGTCGCTGGGCAGCCAGGCGGTGGAGGTGATGGTGGCCGAAGGGCGGGTGCGCGTGGCGCCGGCCGACGACCCCGCGCGCTACACCGAGATCGCAGCCGGCGAACGGGTGGTGGCCGATGCCCAGGGGCGGCCGGGCGTGGTGAGCCGGATCATGCCAGCCCGGGTGGGCTTGTGGCGGCAGGGCCGGCTGGATTTCACGGACGCGCCGCTCGGCCAGGTGCTGGCAGAACTGGGCCGCTATGGCATCGACGACATGGCCGCTGACGGCCCCGCCGTGGCGGCGTTGACGGTGACCGCCAGCGTCGACTTGGCGGTGCCGGGCGATTTCATGCGCGGCTTGCCGCAGGTGCTGCCGGTTCGCCTGCTGAGCAGTGGCGGGCGGACCGTGATCGCGATGGAGCGTCGGTGAAGTATGAGTAAAGAAGACAGTGCTGAATACCGGCGGGTTGGCACGCAGACGAGAATCCCCCCGCCCCAAACATGGGGCAAGCCCTTCGCCATCGACCGAATGAACCGCCTGCCAGGTCTTGCGCGCACCATTGGATGTTTTGGCATGCGCGCCCGGATTCCGGCGCGGGCGGTTGACCGCATACGCTTCATGACGCCATTTCCCCTTCGCCCGCTCGGGCGGGCATTGCTCGCGGCCTGCGTGCTTTCCACCCTGGCCGCGCAGGCACAGGCCACACCCACCAACGCCAACGCCACCACCGTCGCCAGCGCGCCGGTGACGCTGAATTTCGTCAACGCCGAGATCGAGGCGGTGGCGCGCACGCTGGCCGTCATCACCGGCCGCAACGTGGTGGTCGACCCGCGCGTCAAGGGCACACTCAATCTCGCCAGCGAAACGCCGATCACGCCGGCGGCCGCCTGGGACCAGTTTCTGGCCGGGCTGCGGCTGCAGGGCTATGCGGTGGCCGAGTCGGCCGGCATCTACAAGGTCGTGCCCGAGGCCGAGGCCAAGATCCAGAGCACCTCGGTCAACGCCGGGCCGGCCTCGCAGGTGCGCGGCAACGTGATCGTCACGCAGATCTTCCCGCTCAACCACGAAAACGCCAGCAGCCTGGTGCCGGTGCTGCGCCCGCTGATCAGCCCCAACAACACCATCAACGCCAACGGCAACACCCTGGTCATCACCGACTACGCCGACAACCTGCAGCGCATCGCGCGCATCATCGCCGCGCTCGACGTCAGCAATGCCGGTGACATCGACATCGTGCCGCTGCGCTACGCCATCGCCACCGATCTGGCGGCGCTGGTCAACCGCCTGATCGAAGGCGGCGCGGCCACGGCTTCCGGCACGTCTGGCGGTGGCAAGACGAGCGACGCGGCGGCCGACGCGGCCGCCACGGGAAGCGACGGCTACCGCACGGCGGTGCTGGCCGATCCGCGCAGCAACAGCCTGGTGCTGCGCACCGCCAACCCGGCGCGCGCGGCGCTGGTGCGCTCGCTGGTGGCACGGCTGGACCGCCCCAGCGCCGAGGTCGATAGCGGCAACATCCACGTGGTCTATTTGCGCCATGCCGACGCGACGCAACTGGCCGTGACGCTGCGCGCGGCGATCGCGGCCGATCCGGGCTTCTCCGGCAGCAGCACGACGGGGGGCGCCACGGGCGCTGCCACGGCGGTCGCGTCGACAGGGGCGGCCACGCAGCAGGGGCTGACCGCAGCCACCTCGAGCACCAGTTCGTCGAGCACGACCAGCAGCGTCAGCAGCACCAGCACCAGTTCGAGCGCCACCACCAGCAATCTGCTGAGCAGCAGCGTCCAGCCCAGCACCGGCGGCCAGATCCAGGCCGACCCGGCCAACAACGCCCTCATCATCAGCGCACCGGCGCCGCTGTATCGGCAGATGCGCGCGGTCATCGACCAGCTTGACTTGCGCCGCGCGCAAATCTACCTCGAAGCCCTGATCGCCGAGGTCAGCGACGAGGACACCGGCGACCTGGGCGTGCAGTGGCTGGGGCTGGCTGGCGCGGGCAACGGCTACATTGGCGGTGGCACCAACTTCGGCAGCACCGGCAACCTGTGGAACAACCTTGCCTACGCCGCGCTGGACAGCTACTCCAGCATGAGCTACAGCGAGGGCCTCAACGTCGGCGTCTACAAGGGTTCGCTGGCGGTGCTGGCCAGCGCGCTGGAGACCAAGACCAACGCCAACATCCTCTCCACCCCGACGCTGCTGACGCTGGACAACCAGGAAGCCAAGATCACCATCGGCCAGAACGTGCCGGTGGCCACCGGCTCCTACACCACCAGCTCCAGCAGCTCCACCACCAGTCCCTACACCACCTACGAACGCATGGACGTGGGTCTGACGCTCAACATCAAGCCGCAGATCAATGCCGACGGCACCGTCAAGCTGCAGATCTACCAGGAAGTCTCGAGCATCTCCGGCGCGCTCAGCAGCAGCGAGGACGTCGACTCCAGCAATCTGGTGACCAACAAGCGCACCATCGCCTCGACCGTGTTGGTGCAGGACGGCAGCACTGCCGTGCTCGGTGGGCTGATCCAGGACGAGCTCGACGTCTCGGTCAGCCGGGTGCCGGTGCTGGGCCGGCTGCCCTATATTGGCGCGCTGTTCCGCAGCCAGAGCCGCAGCCGCACCAAGACCAACCTGATGGTCTTCCTGCGCCCGGTGATCCTGCGCGACAACCCCAGCATGGACCGGCTGGCGCTCGACCGCTACGACATGATGCGTTCGGCGCAGCTCCAGGGCCAGCCCGAACCGAGCAAGGTCATCCCCATCAACAGCGGTCCGATCCTGCCGGCCGTCGCGCCCAACGGGACGCCGCTGTCACAGGGCGGGGCGGTGCCCGCGCCCATGGTGAATGTCCTGAAACAGCCGCAGCCGCAGCCCAACCCCCGCAAGAAACCGGCGGCCAGCCGCCAATCGGAATTGCCCGATTTCATGCGCCGGGAAATGCCCTAGCCCACTCAATTCCGGCCGCAGGCCGCACTCTGCTCCCCTCTCCCCCCGCGGGAGAGGGGCTGGGGGAGAGGGGGCTTCAGCACTCGGTCGACCACTGATGCCCATGCAGCCACCCCCTCTCCCCAACCCTCCCCCGCGAGGGGGGAGGGGGCAAGACCAAGCCGCACTTCACCTCCCCTCGCCCCTAGCGGGAGAGGGGCCGGGGGAGAGGGGCAAGACCGGCGGCAGCCCGGACTAGAGCCAGATCACCAGTGCCACCACCGCCACGATCAGTAGCAGCTTGGTGATCTTGTAGACCCTCGGGTTCCAGGCCTTGAAGCGGCGGCGGTACTGGCCCATGACCCACGAGATGTAGAACAGGCGGTTGACCAGGCCGGTCTGGTCGCTGTTCTCGTTGGGCGAGCTGGCGGCGGTCATGACGTTGCGCGAGAACCAGCGGTTGATGGCGGCGGCCCAGCGGTAGCGCAGCGGGCGCTCGACGTCGCAGAACAGGATGATGCGGCCGGAATCGGTGGTGTTTTCCACGCGGTGGATGTAGGTCTCGTCGAACAGCACGCTTTCGCCGTCCTTCCAGAAGTAGCGCTGGCCGTCGACTTCGATGTAGCAGCGCGCGTCGTTGGGCGTGACCAGGCCCAGGTGGTAGCGGATCGAGCCGGCGTAGGGATCGCGGTGCGGGTTGAGCTTGCCGCCGGCCGGCAGCGAGGCGAACATGGCCGCCTTGACCTCGGGGATCTGCTTGAGCAGCGCCACGGTGTTGGGGCACAGCACGTCGGCCGAGGGGTGGTGGGCCTCGTACCACTTCAGGTAGAAGCGCGTCCAGCCTTCCTTGAAGAAGGAGTTGAAGCCGGCGTCGTTGTTCTGCTCGGCCGCGCGGATCTTCTTGGCCTCTTCCAGCGCCAGCGCCTCGGCTTTGATGGTTTCCCAGTGCTCGTCGAGCAGTTTCAGGCCGGGAAAGTCGCGGTTGTCCAGGTAGGGCTGTGCCGGCACCCGCGAGAACAGGTACATGAAGACGTTGAGCGGCGCCAGGATGGTGGTGTGGTTGATGACCTGCCGCCAAAAGCGGGTGCGCACCTTGCCACGGAAGTGGATGTAGGCCGCCGACAGGAGGAACAGGGCGATGACGCCCCACTTGATGAAGTCCATGTGCGAGAGAGGTCCAGAGTTGGAATCGTGCCGAACGTCCCTCGACGGGTGAGTGCGGCAAACGCCCATTCTAGGCCGAGGCCCTGGTGCGGGCGTTGCGCCGCATCAACCCGGTCGCGCGCGCGGCATTGCACAATCGCGCCCCATGCAGCAAGCCACACACCTGATCGTTGCCGGCGGCGGAATCGCCGGCTTGAGCGCCGCGCTGGCGCTGGCGCGCGCCGGCCTGCGCGTGACGGTGCTGGAGCAGGCTGAGGCCATCAGCGAAGTCGGTGCCGGGCTGCAGCTCGGGCCCAACGCGGTGCGCGTGCTCGACGCGTTGGGCCTGCTGCCGGCCCTGGCGCGGGTGGCGGCGGAGCCGGCCTGCCTGCGCATCCTCGACGCCGCCGATGGCCGCCAGCTCGGTCGCCTGGCGCTGGGCGCGGCCATGCGCGAGCGCTACGGCTGGGCCAACTACACGCTGCGCCGCGCCGATCTGCAGGACCTGCTGCTGCAGGCCGTGCGCGAGCAGGGCGGCACCGAGATCGTGCTGGGCCAGGTGGTCTCGCGTGTCGAGCAGGCGGCGGACGGCCAGGTTGCCGCGCACACCGACGGCGGCCGCATGCTGCGCGCCGACGGGCTGATCGGCTGCGACGGCCTCTGGAGCCGGGTGCGCCAGCACCTGCGCCAGGATGGCCCGCCGCGCGCGACCGGGCATGTGGCCTGGCGCGCGCTGCTGGCCGCCGGCCAGGTGCCCGCAGGCGTCGCGCGCGACCAGACCACGGTGTGGGTGGCCCCGCGCCTGCACGCCGTCGCCTACCCGGTGCTGCGCGGCGAGCTGTTCAACGTGGTTCTCTTCACCCATGCGGCTGACATGCCCGGCCTGCCCGACGGGCCGCGCGAGGCGGCGGACTGGGACCTCGACGCCGAGCGGCTGGCCCTGCGGCAGGCCGTCTCGGGGGCGAACCCGGCGGTGCGGGCGCTGGTCGAGGCGGCGCCGTCGTGGCGGCGCTGGATGCTGCACGACCGCCCGGCGCTGCTCGACCCGCGCGGCTACGCGGCGGGCCGCGTGGCGCTGGCCGGCGACGCCGCCCACCCGATGCGCCCGCACCTGGCGCAAGGCGCGGCCATGGCCATCGAGGACGCCTGGACCCTGGGCCGCGTGCTGCACGAGGCCACGCCAGCCGAGGTGCCGGCCGCGCTGGCGCGCTACGCCGAGCAGCGCTGGCGCCGCAACGCGCGCGTTCAGTTGCGCGCGCAGTTCAATGGGATGGTGATGCAGGCCAGTGGCCCGCTGCGCTGGGGCCGCGACCTGGCCATGGCGGTGCGCGGCGAGAAGCTGCTGGACATGCCCTGGCTGTATGGCTTTCGGGCCTGATGCAGCCGGTGCCGTGCCGTGCCGTGCCGTGCCGGGCCGGGCCGGGCCGTGCGGCAGGGGCCGCAGGATTGGCCGTAGGGGGGCCGTAGGGGGCCGCAGTGGGTCAGTGCCCGCCCTTGAGCTTCTCGCCAGCCTTCAGTCGGTAGCGGGTGCCGCAGTAGGGGCACTTGCCTTCGCCCAGGTGGGCGATTTCGATGAAGACGCGCGGGTGGTTGTTCCAGATCTTCATGCCGGCCTTGGGGCTGGGGCAGAACACGCCGCCGTGGTCGTGCACGTCGCGGGCGGTCAGCTCGATGACGGGCGCGGGCGGACGGCTGGCCTGGCCCAGCGGCGGCGGGGCCGTGGTGTCGCTGTTGTCGCGGTGATCGCTGTTGGCGGCGGTGGGCGCGGTCATGTCGTGGGGCTCCTCGGGAGGCCGCGCCGCCCGGCGGCTGCGGCACTTGACAGGATTGTGCAGTCGATCAAACCCGGGTCAGCCAGTCGCCGTAGGCCGGGTTGCGGCCGTTGACGATGTCGAAGAAGGCGGTCTGCACTTTCTCGGTGACCGGGCCGCGCGCGCCGCTGCCGATGGTCAGGCGGTCGAGTTCGCGGATGGGCGTGACTTCGGCGGCGGTGCCGGTGAAGAAGGCTTCGTCGGCGATGTAGACCTCGTCGCGTGTGATGCGCTTTTGCACCACCTCGATGCCCAGGTCCTTGGCGATGTGCAGGATGGTGTTGCGGGTGATGCCGTTGAGCGCGCCGGCCGACAGGTCGGGCGTGTAGATGACGCCGTTCTTGACGATGAAGATGTTCTCGCCCGAGCCTTCGCTGACGAAGCCCGACGAGTCCAGCAGCAGCGCCTCGTCGTAGCCGTCGTCGGTGGCTTCCATGTTGGCGAGGATGGAGTTGGTGTAGTTGCTCACCGCCTTGGCCTGCGTCATGGTGATGTTGACGTGGTGGCGGTTGTAGCTGCTGGTCTTGACGCGGATGCCCTTGGCCAGGCCGTCCTCGCCCAGGTAGGCGCCCCAGTTCCAGGCGGCGACGATGGCGTGGATGCTGTTGCCCTTGGGCGAGACGCCGAGCTTCTCGGAACCGACCCAGATCAGCGGGCGGATGTAGGCGCTCTTGAGGCCGTTGGCGCGCAGCACCTCCAGGTGGGCTTCGTTGATCTGTTCCTTGCTGTAGGGCACGTTCAGGCGCAGGATCTTGGCGCTGTTGAACAGGCGGTCGGTGTGGTCCTGCAGGCGGAAGACGGCGGTGCCGTTCGCGCCGTCGTAGGCGCGCACGCCCTCAAAAACGCCAGCGCCGTAGTGCAGCGTGTGCGTCAGCACGTGGACTTTGGCATCACGCCAGTCCACCAACTGGCCGTCGAACCAGATCTTGCCGTCGCGGTCGTCCAGCGCGGGAATCACGGGAGCCATGTGTCGAATCCTTCAAAGTCGGTTGTTGTCAGGTGCCGGCTGCGGCCGGGCAGCCCTCCATTCTACGAGCGGCCGTCGCCTGGCGCAGGGCCGGCTTCGACGGTGTCATCGCTGGCGGCGGGGCGCGTCAGCGTCCAGCGCGCCAGCTTGCCCTGGTGGAATTCGCAGTCCACGTAGGAGTCGCTGTTGTCGCGCCAGCGGAAGATTTCCGGCTGGCTCTCGGGCGGGGTCTGCAGCGCGCCCAGGCTGCGCGTCAGCGCCATCACATGCACCAGGTTGACATTGGGCTTGAGCTTGGCGTTGAGCATGACGGCGCTGGTGACATGGCCGATCGGCCGGTCGGCCGCCTTGCGCAGGATGTGCATGAGCCGCGTGAAGTGCAGCAGCACCACCATGATCAGGCCCGCCGAGGCCAGCGCCAGACCGGCCAGGCCGAAGGCGCGCCAGGCGCCGGCCAGCACCACGAGGGCGAGGAGGGGGAAGGCGAAGCGTTGGAGGGAAGGGGGGATCTGGAACATCTGCTGATTGTCGCAGGCCGGGCGGCGTGGCGAGCCCAGGCGGGCGCGCGTGGATCGCTGGCTCACTTGGCTGTCCGGAACACCTTCATGGCGGCAGCAAGCATGGCCTTGGCGCCGGCGCGTCTGGGCGTATCGACGTTCCAGATGACCCCGATGCGGCGCACGGGCGGCGTGTTGGGCAGACGCAGGCGCGCGATCTGCAGGCCCTCGCGCCACATGGGCGCCCAGTCTGGCAACAGCGTCACGCCCAGGCCTTCGCTCACCATGGTCGCGATGGCCATCAGGCCATCGATCTCGATGCGTTCGCGCGGCTGCAAGCCGTGCTCGGTCAGGTACTGATCGGCCAGCCGGCCTCCCCACACGCGGCGGTCATAGCGGAGGAATGGCTCGCTCGTGAGCACGTCGTGCGGCGCCCGGCCGCGCATGGCGCGCGGGGCGACCACGACCAGCGGGTCGATGCTCAGGGTTTGCCACGCGCAGGATTTAGGGATGGCGAACTGGTGCTCGACCACGATGGCGGCGTCGAGTTCGCCGGCCACCACTTGCCGGCACAGCTCCGGCGAATAGCCGGGCGTGACGAAGACCGGCATGGCCTGCTTGTCTCTGAAGAAGATTTTCAGGATCGGCGGCAGCAAGGACGTTGATGCCGAGATGAAGCAGCCGAGGCGCAGCGGGCCGGGTGCGCTGTCCTGGCCTTGGGCCAGGCGAATCAGGCTGGCGGACTGGTCCACCATCTGCCGGGCCGCTTCGTGGATGCGCTGGCCTTCTTCCGTGGGTTTGACGACGCGACCCGCGCGCCGGATCAGGGAAACCCCCAGTTCGCTTTCCAGCGCCCGGATGCGGGCAGCCAGCGCGGCTGGCGTGAGGTCCAGGCGGCGTGCGGCCTCGGCCAGGGAGCCCGATTCCACGATGGAGATGAAGCTTTCCAGGTAAAGCGTGTTCACTATGAATTCTGAAGTGAAGGGATGGAGAGCATGCCTTCGGGAGGTTGCGAAATCCGGCTGTGTGACTGCAATGGGAAGTGGGAAATTTTATCGTTCAAAAGAAAGATTCCATGCTTTCTGAGCCGTCGTGAAAAACGCAGACTCGCTTCCCATGACGGCTTGATTCCCTTATCGATAAAACAGGAGACAACATGGACAGAATGCGTATTTCGAACCGGGTCGGCGGCTGGGTGCTGGCTGTTTTGGGCTGCCTTCTGGCAGCGGGCGTCCAGGCGCAGCAGGCGGAGGGCTACCCTGACAAAGCCATCCGCATGGTCGTGCCGTGGCCGGCGGGCGGCGCCGCCGATGCCGTGGGGCGGGCGATTGCCCAGGCGCTGACGGCCGAGATCGGGCAGTCGGTCTATGTCGAGAACATCGCGGGCGCGGGCGGCAACATCGGAACCCGGCAGTTCGTGCGCGCCGCGCCCGATGGCTACACCATCTTCCTGGCGACCAGTTCGACGAACGCCGCCAATCCCTGGCTCTACAAGGCGCTGGGCTTCGAGCCCATCAAGGATTTCACGCCCGTGGCGGCGGTCGCGGCCATTCCCAGCATCATGGTGGTGCCCGCGAACTCGCCGTTCAGGTCGCCGCAGGATGTGATGAAACAGGCCCGCGCCGAACCCGGCCGCTTGTCGTATGGGTCGGGCGGTGTCGGTTCCTCGTCCCACCTGGCCGGCGAGCTTTTCAAGTCGGTGGCCAAGATCGACGTCGCCCATATTCCCTATAAGGGCAGCGGGCCGGCCATCGTCGATGTGATGGGCGGTCAACTGGCTTACATGTTCGATACCGGCGCCGTGCCCTATGTGCAGGGCGGCAAGGTGCGCGCCATCGGCGTGGCATCGGACAAGCGCATGGCGCTGTTCCCGGAGGTTCCGACATTCGACGAGGTTGGCATCCCGGGCGTCCGCATGAGCGCCTGGTACGGCGTGGCGGCTCCTGCGGCAACATCGAGGCAGGTGGTGGCGAAGCTCAATGCCGCCATCAACCGTTCGCTGCGCTCTGGTGTGCTGACGCGGCGGCTGGCCGCCATCGGCGCCGAAGGCAAGGGGGGAACGCCAGAAGAATTCGCTGCCTTCTGGCAGGCCGAACTGCAGCGCTACGATGGCCTGGTGAAGCTCACCGGCGCCACGCTCGAACAATAGGAAGCGGGTGAATCATGCATGACAAGGCCACGCTGGCAACACCCAGCCTGCCGCAGACCGGCCACGACCTGCCCGCGCCGGTCGCGAGGTACGCGCGGCGGCTGAGGCCCGTGCTCTGCCTCGATGACTTCGAGGCCCAGGCCCGTCGGCACCTTCCCGGCCCGGTTTTCGCGTACATCCGGGGCGGGGCTGAACGCAATCACACCCTGTCGGCCAATGCCGAGGCCTATCGTGCGCACGCTTTCGTCACGCGGGGACTGGTGGACGTTTCCGCGCGCGACACGTCCCTGCGCTTCCTGGGGCAGACCTATGCCAGTCCCTTTGGCATCGCGCCGCTCGGCTTGAGTGCCCTGTCGGCTTACCGGGGCGATGTGGTGCTGGCCCGGGCCGCGGCCGCGCAGCACATCCCGATGGCCATGAGCGGCTCGTCGCTCATCCCTCTCGAGGACGTCGCCCGCGCCAGCCCAGGCGCATGGTTCCAGGCCTATCTGCCGGGCGACCCGGGGCAGATCGAAGCGTTGATCAGCCGGGTGGCGCAAGCGGGCTACCGGACCTTGATGGTCACCATCGACACCCCGGTCGCGGCGAACCGCGAAAACAACGTGCGTGCCGGATTCTCGACGCCCCTGAGGCCCAGCCTGAGACTGGTGGCCGAGGGACTGGCGCATCCCCGGTGGCTTTTCGGCACCTTCCTGAAAACCCTGATGCGGCACGGTATGCCGCATTTCGAGAACAACTATGCGACCCGAGGCGCACCGATCCTCTCGCCCAACGTCCTGCGCGATTTCTCGGACCGGGGCCACCTGAGCTGGACGCATCTGTCGGCGATCCGTCGGATGTGGAAGGGCGATTTGATCGTCAAGGGCATCCTGCATCCCGACGATGCACGCCTGGCGCGCGATACGGGCGCCGATGCCCTCGTCGTCTCCAACCATGGCGGCCGCCAGCTCGACGGGGCCCTGGCCTCCTTGCACGCACTGCCGGATGTCGCCCGCGCGGTGCCCGGCCTGCCGCTCCTGCTCGACGGTGGCGTGCGACGGGGCACGGACGTGCTCAAGGCCATCGCCCTGGGCGCCGACGGTGTGCTGGTTGGCCGGCCTTTTGCCTACGCGGCCGCGATTGGCGGACACGCCGGCGTTTGCCATGCCATCGACCTGCTCAAGGCCGAGATATCCCGCGACATGGCCTTGCTCGGCGTCCGATGCCTGGCCGAACTGCGCCAGCCCGGCATCTTGCGCAGGATTTCCTGAAGCGCTCGATTCACCTCCCTTTTGATTGGAAACATGATGGCCCGATCCGAACAACTGGCCCAACTGCGCGCCCTGGGCGCCGCCACCCTCTACGAAGCCCAGGGCGCCAAAGGTGCGCTCGATCATGGACTCAAGCCGCTCGATCCCGCCGTGCGCCTGGCCGGGCCCGCCTGCACCGTCGAGGCTCGGCCCGGCGACAACCTCGTCCTGCACTACGCCGTGCTGAAAGCACGATCGGGCGACGTGCTGGTGGTCGATGCCAAGGCCTTCATGGAGGCCGGGCCATGGGGCGATGTGCTGACCGTCCAGGCCATGCAGCGCGGCATCGCCGGCCTGGTCATCAACGGCTGCGTGAGGGATGCCAACCTCATCATCGAACTGGGCTTTCCCGTGTTTTGCCGGGGCCTGTCGATCAAGGGCACGGGCAAGAACCAGCCGGGCCGGGTCAACGTGCCCATCGTCATCGGCGATGCGCTGATCCATCCGGGCGACATCATCGTGGGCGACCGAGATGGCCTGGTAGTCGTCCCGCAAGGCGAGGTCGAATCGGCCCTGGCCAGCAGTTTGCTGCGCGAGGAAAAGGAAGCCCGGCAGCGCGAGGCGATAGCCCAGGGCGTGAGCACCGTGGAGCTGCTGGGGCTGGCGCCGGCGCTGGAGCGGCTGGGGATGGCCTGAGCACAGACGCGGCGGCGTGGGCCCCAGACAGGCGTGGACGCTACTCCAGCCCGCGCACCAGCGACATCGCCTCCTCCACCCGCTCGACGGCATGGATGGCCAGCCCCTCGATGGGCTTTTTGGGCGCGTTGGCCTTGGGCACGATGGCGACCGAGAAGCCGAGCTTGGCAGCCTCGCGCAGCCGCTCCTGGCCGCGCGGGGCGGGGCGCACCTCGCCGGCCAGGCCGACTTCACCGAAAGCGATGAAGCCCTTGGGCAGCGGCTTGCCGCGCAGGCTGCTCTGGATCGCCAGCAGCACCGCCAGGTCGGCCGCCGGTTCGCTGATGCGCACGCCGCCCACGGCGTTGACGAACACGTCCTGGTCGGCGCAGTTGACGCCCGCGTGCCGGTGCAGCACCGCCAGCAGCATCGCCAGCCGGTCGCGCTCCAGCCCCACCGACAGCCGGCGCGGGCTGGGGCCGCCGCCATCGACCAGCGCCTGGATCTCCACCAGCAGCGGCCGCGTGCCCTCCAGCGTGACCAGCACGCACGAGCCCGGCACCGGCTCGCTGTGGGTGGACAGGAAGATCGCGCTCGGGTTGGAAACGCCCTTGAGGCCTTTTTCCGTCATCGCGAAGACGCCGATCTCGTTGACCGCGCCAAAGCGGTTCTTGAAGGCGCGCACCAGCCGGAAGGCGCTGTGCGTGTCGCCCTCGAAGTACAGCACGGTGTCGACGATGTGCTCGAGCACGCGCGGGCCGGCCAGCGTGCCTTCCTTGGTGACGTGGCCGACCAGCACGATGGCGGTGCCGCCCGACTTGGCCGCGCGGGTGAGCTGCGCGGCGCACTCGCGCACCTGCGCCACCGAGCCAGGGGCCGAGGTGAGCTGGTCGGAGTAGATGGTCTGGATCGAGTCGATCACCGCCACGGCGGGGCGTTCGGCCTCGATGGTGGCCAGGATGCGTTCGAGCTGGATCTCGGCCTGCACCTTCACCTGCGAGGCCTCGATGCCCAGCCGGTGCGAGCGCAGCGCCACCTGGGCGCCGCTTTCCTCGCCGGTCACGTACAGCACGGGCACGCCCGCGCGCTGCAGCGCATCGGCGGCCTGCAGCAGCAAGGTGGACTTGCCGATGCCCGGATCGCCGCCGATCAGGATCACCCCGCCCGAGACGATGCCGCCGCCCAGCACCCGGTCCAGCTCATCGATGCCGGTGGGCGTGCGGTCGACGTCGCGCGCCTCGATGTCGGCCAGCGCGGTGGCCGCCTGCGCCCCGGCCAGCGAGGAAAAGCGGTTCCTGCTCTCGGCCTTGGCCGGCGCGGCGACGCTCTCGATCAGCGAATTCCAGGCACCGCAGCTCGGGCACTTGCCCAGCCAGCGCGGGCTGGTGCCGCCGCATTCGCTGCAGACGTAGGTGGTTTTTTCTTTGGCCATGCCTTGCTTGCCGTTGTTACTGTTGGGTTCGGGGTGATAGGGCGCTCATGTCGTGGCCGATTTCGCTGGCCTGGATGGGGTCGCGCCCAAGCGTTTGCGAGATCAGGTCAGTGGTCGTCCTTGAGGACGATGCCGCGCTGTGCCAGCCGTTCACGTGCTTCAGTCAGCGCTTGATGCAGCTGTCGCGCCAGTTCCGCCTTGGGGGGAAGTTCGGTCCAGTATTCGGCCACGGTGATGCCGTCCTTGTGCATTTGCAAAAGCTCGACCTGCTCGCGGCTGGATTCGGCGCACAAGATGAGCCCGATGGGCGCTTCCTCGCCCGGTTGGCGCTCGAACTTGTCCAGCCACTTCAAGTACAGTTCCATTTGGCCCTTATGGGCGGCCTTGAAACGGCCCAGTTTCAGTTCGATGGCGACCAGGCGGCGCAGGCCGCGGTGGTAGAAAAGCAGATCGAGGTAGAAGTCGTCGCCATCGATGATCATGCGTTTTTGGCGTTCGACGAAGGCAAAGCCCCGGCCCAACTCCAGGATGAAAGACTCCAGTTGGCGCAGGATGGCGTTTTCGAGGTCCGCCTCGTCATGCCCTTGGCGCAAGCCCAGGAAGTCCAGGAAATAGGGGTCCTTGAAGACAGGGCTGGCGGAGGTATCCAGGTGAGAGGGCGGGGCCTGCGTCCGGACAATGGCGTTGCGCTCGAAAGCCTTGCGCTCGATCTGGCGGGCCAGTTCGCGCACGCTCCAGCGTTCTTGCGCGGCCTGCGAGGCGTAGAACTGCCGTGCTTCGGTGCTCTTGAGAGCAACGATGGCCACCAGGTGGCTCCAGCTCAATTGTGCCGACAGTGTCGACACAATCTCGGCATCCGGGAATGCCTGGGCGAATTTCAGCATGCGGCGCAGGTTGCGGGCCTCGAAGCCGCGCCCGAACTCCTGGGCCAGTTGTTGGCCGAGTTGGTCGAGCAACTGGCTGCCGTAGCTGGCGCGTTCGCCGCCCAGCACTTCGGTGTTCAGTCGCTGGCCCACGGCCCAGTACAGGCGGGTCAGTTCCGCATTCACCGCCGTGGCCAGGCGCTGGCGGCTGCTGGCGATGAGCGTACGCAGCTCGGTGTACAGGCCGCTGGCAGTGGTTGCGGGAGGCTGGTTCATGAAGGTTGCCGGGTTGCTTCTTGGATCATGCCGAACTATACAAACATACAGTACTGCTTCGACGTTCGCGCCGTGTTGTTACAGTCGGCGCCGTTGCCCGAAGGAGTGAATTGCCGTGAGCCTGACCGAGATGATCCGTGACTTTCTGCCCCTGTGGGCGCTGCCGTGGCTGCAGGCCATCGGTGTCGGGCTGCAGATCCTGCTGATCGTGGCGGTGGCGTGGGCGCTGCGCCGGCTGCTGCGGCGCGTGGTGCACCGGCTGGGCACGCGCTACCAGGTGCCGCTGGATTTCCTGGTGCCGCTGAGCACGCTGGCCGGCTGGGTCATCGTGCTGGCCGCCGCGCTGATGGTGATGGAACGCGTGGGCGTGTCGGTGACGGTGCTGTGGACGGCCTTGACCGGCTTCGCCGCGATGGCGGCGGTGGCCTTCTTCGCGGCCTGGAGCGTGCTCTCCAACCTGTTCTGCGCCTTCCTGATCTTCACCAGCGCGCCGTTTCGCGTCGGCGACGTGCTGGAGATCATGGAAACCGGCGACAAGCCCGGCCTCAAGGGCCGGGTGGTGACGGTCAACCTGCTCTACACCACGCTGCTGGACATGGGCGGCGAGGAGTCCAAGGGCGCCTACCTGCAGATTCCCAACAGCATGTTCTTCCTCAAGGCCCTGCGCCGCTGGCGCTCGTCGCCGGACTTCGGGGCGATGTCGCCGAAGGCGCTGGAGTCGCTGCACGAGTGAGGCGGCGGGTGGCCGGCTCCGCCCGGTGCGGGCTCAAGACCCCGGCGGCGTCCAGATACGGGCGTCGGCGGCGATGACCTTGCGCGGCAGCAGCTTTTCGGCGAAGAAGGCGTCGGCGATGCGCTGCTGGTCGGCCAGGTTGTCGGCGCGCACGGGCTGGATGTCGTAGCTGCGGCGGGCGTTGGCGGTTTCGATGATGGCGCGGTCGATGCCCCAGATCGGCGCCAGCAGCGCGGCAGCCGCGGCCGGGTCGCGCTTGGCCCAGGTGCCGGCGGCGCGCAACGCCTCGAACACCGTGCGCACGGTCTCGGGGTTGGCCTGGGCGTAGCGGCTGGCGGCCAGGTAGTAGCGCGCGTAGCTGGCCAGTCCGCCGCTGCCGTCGGCCAGCACGCGCACCTTGTCCTGCAACTGCACGGCGGCGTAGAAGGGGTCCCAGATCGCCCAGGCGTCGATGGCGCCACGGTCGAAGGCGGCGCGGCCGTCGGCCGGGGTCAGGTAGGCGGGCTGGATGTCGCTGAGCTTCAGCCCGGCGCGCTCCAGCACGGCCAGCACCAGGTAGTGGGCGCCGGCCGCCTTGGCGAAGCCGATCTTCTTGCCCTTGAGGTCGGCCGCCGTGCGGATCGGCGAGTCCTCGCGCACGACGATGGCCTGGGCCGCCGGGGCCGGGCTTTCGCGCGCGTAGTAGGTCAGCTCGGCACCGACGGCCTGGGCGAACAGCGGCACGGTGTCGGCGACGTCGGCGCTGAGGTCGACGTTGCCGGTGTTGAGGGCTTCGAGCAGCGGCTGGCCGCTGGTGAATTCGTGCCACGAGACCTGCACGCCCCGGGGTGCGAGCTGCTCCTCCAGCGTGCGCTGGGCCTTGAGGATGGTGATGAGCGTGGACGACTTCTGGTAGCCGATGCGCAAGGTCTTGGCCGGCTGGGCCCGGCCGGCCAGCGGCATGGCCAGCGCTAGCGTTCCGGCGAACAGAGACGTGGCGGCGCGGCGCCGGGTGGGATGGGAGGTGGGCATGGCGGTCTTTCACAAGGGGCAAGGTGCCGGGGCCGCGATTTTTGACTGGGCACGGGGGCTGCCCAAATGTGAAAACTGTCGTTGCTTATGTGGCGGGTGTGGAGGCGGTTTTGCTTGATGTGCCGGCCTGTTGATGACGGGGGTCTTGGGAGGACTCGACTAGAATGAAAGTCCAATGTCCAGAAGGAGCAACCTCATGCGACGCTTCCAAGCCGTCATCGCGGGCGTTGTTGCTGGTATTTCTGCCCCATCAACGTTTGCAGCGCCTGTCGAGTATCCGCGCACTCAAGGCTCCGACCTTGGCCGTATGCGCGGCGACGTCAGGCGCGTTGGGCAGGACTTTGCCCAGGTGATCCAACGAACGTATGGAAACCCCTCCCAAGCGGCAGTCCGTCCCGCCAGAAAACGCTGAGCAGGCACGCCAGCAGCAGGCCGCGGTGGTCCAGTCCCAGCAGTGGGAAGGGCCCTTGCCGCCGCCTGGCGCACTTCAGCAATTCAACGCCATCATCCCGGACGGTGCCAACCGCATCATGGCCATGGTGGAAGCCGAGCAGGCCCACCGGATCAAGACCGACCAAGAGGTGCTTGCGGCCACGGTCAAGGATACGCGGCGTGGCCACTGGATCGGGCTGACCATTTCCCTGTGCGCCTTGATCGGTGCCGGAGTGACCGCCTATCTGGGTGCCCATCCTGTCGTGAGTGTTGCCATGGTCGGCCTTCCGATCGCGGTCATCATCCAGGCGATCGTGGCCAGCAAGAGCCACAAGTAGACAAGGCGACGTGAGTCTGTTGGGATGAGGGCGGTCTCGTGCGTCTGCCGTCGCGCGAGGCCGGACTCGATGGGGAACGCCGGCCGCATGCCTGCATGACCTTGGGCTTCGCTCTTACCTGACCGGCGCCAGCAGGTCCACCAGGTCCTGGCTGACGGCATGCAAGTGGTCCACGTCCCGGTAGACGCGCTCGATGACCGCGAGGCCGCGCGTCAGCGTGGTGATGAGGCGCGCGGCGGTTTCCGGTGCGACGGCGAGCTCGTCTTCCCACTCCTGGCGCGCGAGCGCTTCGATCAGGAGCTGTTGCTGGCGCGTGACCAGATCCTGCAAGCGCTGCAAGGTCTCCTCGCTCAGGGCGCCGCCCTCCAGTGCGGTTTTTGTGGTGAAGCAGCCGCGAGCCGGCTGGTCGCCGACCATGCGGCGGATCGATGCGTCCAGGAAGCTCTGGATCGCGGCCCGCGCCGTCGGGGCCTCCAGCGCCGTTCTCGACTCGTCGAGCACGCGCGCGGCATAGCGGTCGAATGCAAGGCGGAAGAGTCGATCCTTGCTCTCGAAAGCGTGGTAAAGCGAGCCACGCTGAACACCGGTTGCCAGTGCCAGATCGTTCATGGAGGTCGAGAGCCAGCCTCGGGTCCAGAACACCGACAGCACTTTTTCCAAAACGTCGTTCTCATCGAACTGTCGCGTCATCACCATGGGGGAATTCTAGAGGGAAGAGGGGCCGGCTGAAGCATCGTTGACGAAGTTGTCAACGATGGCGATAATTTGAACGAGCGCTGATGTGTGACCAGCGAAGGACAGGAGCAGCCCGCCCATGAATCGAATGAATCGACGGGCATCCATCGGATGGATGCTGGCCGCTGTCTTGGCTTTTGCGGTGTTCGATGCGCTCACGAAATATCTGGCGGCAATTTATCCGGTTGTTTTTCTGGTCTGGGCCCGATATCTCATCCATACGCTGGTGGCCGTGGCTGTGTTCTTTCCAGCGCATGGCGGGGCCATGTTCCGGAGTCAACGCATGGGCGCGCAAGTCGTGCGTGGCCTTTTGATGCTGGGGGTCTCGCTGTGCATGATGAACGGCGCCAAATATCTACCCTTGGCGGAGTTGACCTCTCTCTATTTCACGGCACCGCTGATTGCGACCGTTTTGACTTTCTTCTTTTTGAAGGAAAAAGTTAGCGGACGAGTCTGGGGCACCACGTTTATGGGCGTTATTGGGGTCTTGCTGATCACCAGGCCAGGTCATGGCGACTTTGAGTTGTCCTGGCTGCTGCCGTTGATGGCTGCACTCCTATATGCGGGATTTCAGATCTTCACCCGGATGTTTGCAACCACTGAAAATCCCGTCGTGACGAATGTCATGACGGGTGGGGTGGGGGCGATGGTGATGAGTTTTGTGGTCCCATTCTTCTGGTCGGTCGACTCCATGAGCTTCGAGGTGAAGCACATCATTTTGCTGGGGGCGCTCGGGTTGTCTGGCTTCTTGGCGCAGTTCATGCTGATCAAGGCTTATGAAGGCGGGAGTCCTGCCAGCCTGGCGCCCTTTTCGTATACCCAATTGGTGTGGTCGGCCGTGATCGGCTTTCTGGTGTTTGGTGCCGAGCCTTCTCTGTTTGCCTTGTCGGGGATGCTGGTGATTATGGCGGGTGGGGTCTACGTCATTCTGGGAAGCAGGGGGATGGGGCGGCGCTGAACCCTTTGTTGCGGCCGCCCTCGGTCTCACAACTCCGCCCCCTCCACCAGAAACCGCACCTTGCGCACGCCGCGCCATTCGTCGGCTTCCATGCGGAAGGCCAGGCGGACGCGGGCGGGCAGGCTTTCGGTGCGGCCGAACCAGATGCCGTCGATGGGCTGGCCGTGGTGGCGCAGCTTGAGGGCAAGGTGTTTTTCGCCGACCAGCCGCTGCGACAGCACCTCGATGTCCTCGCTGAAGGTAGGCGGGGCGAAGCCCTGGCCCCAGACTTCGCGGTGCAGGGTGTCGACGATGTCGGTGCGGCAGTACTCGGGCGCCAGCGGGCCGTCGGTTTCCAGGCGGCGTTGCAGGCTGGCGCTGTCGATCAGCTCATGCGCGGCCTGGGCGAAGGCGTGTTCGAAGGTGGCGAAGTTTTCTTCGAGCAGGGTGCAGCCGGCCGCCATGGCGTGGCCGCCGAAGCGCAGCAGCAGGCCGGGGTGGCGCTTGCTGACGAGGTCCAGCGCGTCGCGCAGGTGGAAGCCCGGGATCGAGCGGCCCGAGCCCTTGAGGACGTGTTCCTGGCCCGGCGCCTGGCTGGCGGCGAAGACGAAGGTAGGGCGGTGCAGCCGGTCCTTGATGCGCGAGGCGACGATGCCGACCACGCCTTCGTGGAAGTCGGGGTCGAAGACGGCGATGGCCGCGGGCGGCGTCTCGGTCTCGTCGAACAGGGTTTCGGCGGCGAGCAGGGCCTGCTCGCGCATGCCGCCCTCGATGTCGCGGCGCTCGCGGTTGATGGTGTCGAGCTGGCGCGCCAGGTGCTCGGCGCGGCCCATGTCGTCGGTCAGCAGACATTCGATGCCGACCGTCATGTCGGCCAGCCGGCCGGCGGCGTTGATGCGCGGGCCCAGGGCGAAGCCGAAGTCGAAGGTGGTGGCGGCCTCGCTCTTGCGGCTGGCGACGTTGAAGAGCTGCAGCATGCCGGGCGGCAGGGCGCCGGCGCGGATGCGCTTCAGGCCCTGCGCGACCAGGCGGCGGTTGTTGGCGTCGAGCCGGACCACGTCGGCCACGGTGCCCAGCGCCACCAGTGGCAGCAGGCTGTCGAGCTTGGGCTGGGTGGCGGCGGTAAAGACGCCGCGCGCGCGCAGTTCGGCGCGCAGCGCCAGCAGCACGTAGAAGATCACGCCGACGCCGGCGATGTGCTTGCTGGCGAAGTTGCAGCCGGGCTGGTTGGGGTTGACCAGCACGTCGGCCTCGGGCAGCACGACGCGGCCGTCCACTTGCGCGGGCAGGTGGTGGTCGGTGACCAGCACCTGCAGGCCCAGCGCCTTGGCGCGCGCCACGCCGTCGAGGCTGGCGATGCCGTTGTCCACCGTCAGCAGCAGGTCGGTGCCGAGCGCGTGCACGCGCTCGGAGATGGGGGCAGACAGGCCGTAGCCGTCGGTCACGCGGTCGGGCACGATGAAGCGCACGTGCGGGGCGCCCAGCAGTTTCAGGCCGCGCAGCGCGACGGCGCAGGCGGTGGCGCCGTCGCAGTCGTAGTCGGCCACCACGGTGATGCGCCGGCCGGCGGCGAGGGTGTCGGCCAGCAGCGCGGCGGCCTGTTGGGCGCCCAGCAGCGAGGCGGGCGGCAGCAGGCGGGCCATGCCGTCGTCGAGTTCGTCGGCGGCCACCACGCCGCGCGCGGCGTAGAGCTGGGCCAGCAGGGGGTGGACGCCGGCTTGCTGCAGCGCCCAGACGGCGCGGGGCGGCGCGTCGCGTTGGATGATTTTCATAGTTGTCGGAGCCAATCCAGTTCGGCGGCGCCCGTGCCGCGCTTGAAGCGTTGCAGCAGCGCGCCCCAGGCCGAGGAGGCTTGCTGGCCGCGCCAGGTCGGGCTGGCCTCGTCGCCGCACAGGGTCAGCGTGAAATCGGGGTGGCGGGCGGCGGCCTGCCACTCGGGCCGGGCCAGTTGCGCGTCGATGGCCTGCCAGGCGGCGGCCCAGCCGTGCCAGTCCTCGCGCAGGGCGGCGTCGCGCAGGGTTTCGACCTGCAGGATGGCGCCGGGGGCGGGCGGCAGCAGGCTGCCAGCGGTTTCGCTGCCGCGCCAATGGGTGAGTTGGGGCGGGGCGTAGCCGGGCGGCGGCTGCCAGGCGCCCGCATCGCTGAGCACGAAGGCGTTGACCGGCGGCATGCCGCTGGCCTCGCGCGCCTCGTTGACCGGGTGGGTGTAGAGCAGCATCTGCGTTTCGTTCTGCAGGCGGCGCACGGTGCGGGCGGCGGCGTGATCGGCCAGGCCCAGCAGGGTGGCGTCCACTTCGTTGCCGATCAGCCGGTCCAGCGAGGCGCAGGGCAGCTCGCGCAACAGCTCGCCGGTGGCGAACCAGCGGCCCGGCTGGCCCGTGGCCGCCAGGGCCAGCCCATCGGGCGCGAAGAAGTCCGACAGGGTTGCCAGCAGGGCCTGGTCTTCCTGCGCGGTCAAGGGCAGGTGCGCCGGCGGCAGCAGCCTGACGTGCTGGGTCGTGACTTGCCAGTGGCACAGCGTCAGGACCGCGCAGGGCGTGCCATCGGCTGCGCCGCTGCTGTGCCAGCGCTGCCAGGCGGCGTAGGGGATGCGGCCATCGTCGGTGGGCAGGCCCAGCCGTTCGGCCAACTGGCGCTCGTGCGGCATGCTCAGGCGGGGCTCGGCCGTGGCCGACGCGGTGGCGGGCTGGCGCGCAAGCCGGCCCAGCAGGGCTTGCAGGTGGGGCAGCGCCAGCGTGGGCCAGAGCGCGCGGGCGGGCTCGGCTGCGCTGTTGGCGTGCGGGATCAGGAGATGCATGGGGCCCGATTGTCGGCGATCGCCGATTGGCCCCGGCCCACGCGGCGCCAAGGGCGCGGCGTGGGGGGCGGAGCGATCCGGCGGTGCCATCAGCATGCGCTGCAGGCTGACAGCGCGGCGGGCGAGCGCGCCGCGCCACCATGCCACAATCGCCCGCGTGGAATTACCTTACGAACTCCGATTGGGCTGGCGCTACACGCGCGCCGGCCGCGCCAGCAGCCGCAATGGCTTCATCTCCTTCATCTCGGGCGTGTCCATGCTGGGCATCGCGCTCGGGGTGGCGGCGCTCATCATCGTGCTGTCGGTCATGAACGGCTTCCAGAAGGAGGTGCGCGACCGCATGCTCAGCGTGGTCTCGCACATCGAGATCTTCGCGCCGCCGGGCTTGGCCCTGCCCGATGTGAACAAGACCATCCAGGAAGCGCGCACCAACCCCGAGGTGATCGGCGCCGCGCCCTTCGTCGCCAGCCAGGCGCTGGTGGCGCGCGGCGAGGATATGAAGGGTGCCATCGTGCGCGGCATTGACCCGGCGCGCGAGCCCGAGGTGATCGACCTGGGCTCGGCCGCCGCGCAGCACGTGCTCGACCGGCTGGTGCCGGGCGGCTTCGGCATCGTGCTGGGGGCGGACCTGGCCGCGCAACTGGGCGTGGTCGAGGGCGATACCGTCACGCTGGTCTCGCCCAGCGGCCAGGTGACCCCGGCCGGCGTGGTGCCGCGCTTGAAGCAGATGAAGGTGGTGGGCCTGTTCAACTCGGGCCATTACGAGTACGACTCGACGCTGGCGATGATCGACATCGAGGACGCGCAGCGCATCTTCCGCCTGGAGGCGCCCACCGGCGTGCGCTTGAAGCTGCGCGACCTGCACGACGCGCCCGAGGTCACGCGGCAGCTCGCGCGCACCCTCACCGGCGACCTCTACCTGCGCGACTGGACGCAGCAGAACAAGACCTGGTTCTCCGCCGTGCAGCTCGAAAAACGCATGATGTTCATCATCCTCACGCTGATCGTGGCGGTGGCCGCCTTCAACCTGGTCTCCACGCTGGTCATGACGGTGACCGACAAGCGCAGCGACATCGCCATCCTGCGCACCCTGGGCGCCAGCCCGCGCAGCATCATGGGCGTGTTCGTGGTGCAGGGCGCCATGGTGGGCGTGATCGGCACCCTGGCCGGCCTGGGCCTGGGGCTGCTGATCGCCTTCAACATCGACGTCATCGTGCCGGCCATCGAGCGGCTGCTGCACACCACCTTCCTGCCGCGCGACGTCTACCTCATCAGCCGCATGCCCAGCGATCCGCAGGCCGCCGACATCTGGCCCATCGCGGTCATCTCGCTGGTGCTGGCCTTCCTGGCCACGCTGTATCCGAGCTGGCGCGCCAGCCGCGTCAACCCCGCCGAGGCGCTGCGCTATGAATGAGGCCATCTCCACCGCTATTCCCACCGCTATTCCCACCACCATTCCCGCCGCAGCCCCGGCCGGCGGCACCGTGCTGACCGCGCGTAACCTGGGCAAGCGCTACAGCGACGGCCGCCTGTCGGTGCAGGTGCTGCACGGCGTGAGCCTGGACGTGCACGCCGGCCAGACCCTGGCCATCGTCGGCGCTTCGGGCTCGGGCAAGAGCACGCTGCTGCACCTGCTGGGCGGGCTGGACGCGCCCACCGAGGGCACCGTCCACCTCTCGGGCGACCGCGACGGCATCGATTTTGCGCACCTCAGCGCGGCCGAGCAGGGCGTCTGGCGCAACAAATACCTGGGCTTCATCTACCAGTTCCACCACCTGCTGCCCGAGTTCAGCGCGGTCGACAACGTCGCCATGCCGCTGTGGATCCGCCGCCTGCCCCAGGCGCAGGCGCGCGAGCAGGCCGCCCGCATTCTGGAGGCCGTGGGGTTGAAGGACCGCATCGAGCACCGCCCCTCGGAACTCTCGGGCGGCGAGCGCCAGCGCGTGGCCATCGCCCGCGCGCTGGTCACGCAGCCGGCCTGCGTGCTGGCCGACGAGCCCACCGGCAACCTCGACCGCGCCACCGCCGACCACGTCTTCGCGCTGATGCTGGAGCTGGCGCGCGCGCGCGGCACCGCCTTCGTGCTGGTCACCCACGACGAAACCCTGGCCGCGCGCTGCGACCGCACGCTGCGGCTGGTGCAGGGGCGGCTGGCGGACTGAGCCGGGGCGAAACGGGGCGCCGAGCGCCTTCTCCCCAGCCGACGGGGACAAGACTGTGGATAAGCCGGGGCCGGCTCTGTAGGGCTGTCGCAAGCCTTTGATTCAGAAGGAAAAGGTTTGTTCTGCCTATTTTCTGGGCAGGCCGCCCCTGTTCGCGCAGGGCTTGACACGCTTAATTAGTGTACGTACATTAATTTATGCTCATCGAATTCGACCCGGCCAAGGATGACGTGAACGTCGCCAAGCATGGTGTCTCTCTGGCCTTGGCCCAAGACATCGAATGGAGCGAAGTCCTGTGCTACCCCGACACCCGCCAGGACTACCGCGAGCTGCGCGAAATCGGCTCGCGGTCATTGGGCGGCGGCTGTATGTCGTGGTGTTCAGCCAGCGCGCAGAGGCCATGCGCATCATCAGCCTGCGCAAGGCCAACACACGAGAGGTCAAAGTCTATGAACAAGCGCTCTTCTAAGAAGCCGGATCTGATCCTCCCGACCCCGGAGGAAGAGGCCGCCATCGAGGCCGGCATCGCCACCGACCCGGACACCCAGGAGATCACGGCCCGCGAGGCCGCGCGCATGCAGCCCCTGCGCCGCGTGGGCCGCCCGGCCATCGCGCAGCCCAAGCAGCCTGTCACCATCCGCCTGTCGCCCGACGTGCTGGAGCACTTCAAGGCCAGCGGCGCGGGCTGGCAAACCCGCATCGACGCCGCGCTGCGCGAGTGGGTGGCTGCGCGTCACTGAACGCGTTCTCACTTCGCCGGCCGTATCGTCTTGCGCAGGCGGATCAGGCGGTTCATCGAATCGACCGAGCGCGCCGGGTCGGCCAGGGTGACGCCGAGCATCAGCATCTCCAGGCACGACAGCGTGGGGCCGTGCAGCGGGATGCTTTCGGCGCGGGCGCGCGGCAGCACGATGACTTGCGCGCAGGCTGCCGCCAGGCTGTGCTGGCGGTGGCTGGTGATGAGCACCACCGGCACGCCCAGGCGGCCGGCTTCTTCCATGGCGGCCTGGATTTCGCGGTGGGTGTTGCGCGCCAGCAGCACGATCATGGCGTCGCCCTCGGCCATGTCGAGCAGTTGTTCGGCCAGGCCGATGCCGGTCTGGTTGAGGGCATAGGCGGGCACGCCGTGGCGCGCGAACAGCCGCGCCGCGTAGCTCGCCAGGATGCCCGAGGCGCCGATGCCGAAGACGGCGATGCGGCGCGCCGCGCCCAGGATGGCGATGGCCCGGCCGATGGCCGCGCGCGCCTCGGGCTGGGCCAAGGCCTGCTGGGCGTGGCTGTGCTCCTGCAGCACGTGGTCGATCACGCTGGCGCTGCCGGGGCCGAGCTGGTCGAGCGTGGCCGAGAGCTTGGAGACGGTGGTGCTGGACTGGCCGAGCAGGCCGGCCAGCATCTGCTTGAGGTCGATCAGCCCGTTGAAGCCCAGCGCCTGGACGGTGCGGATGACGGTGGCATCCGAGACGCCGGTGTCGTGCGCGAGGTCGATGGCCGAGCGCGACAGCACCATGGCGCGGTTGTGGTCGATGTAGTCGGCGACCGCGCGCATGCGTGGCGACAGGACGGCGCGGCGTGCTTCTAGTCGCTGGGTGAAACGGTCGGGGCGGCGGGGGGATGGACGCGCGGCGTCGCGCGGGTTCTGGCTGTCCATGGGGCGATCCCGGGTTGTCGAGCGTGGCCCTGGCCGCTCACATTCTCAGGCCGGGTGGGCCGCGATGATAGCCCGCGCGCCGGTTGCGGCGCTGGCCGCCGTGCGATCTACCGCGCGGCCGGCTTCTGCGCCGCCCGGGGCAGCGGCCGGCCGCTGAGGTGCGACTGCACCAGCATGGCCATCAGGCCCAGCGCGGCGTAGGAGTTGGAGATGGCCTCCTCGCGCGCGACCAGCACGTAGCGGCCCTCGCGGCAGGCCCGCAGGAAGCGGCAGTACTCGGGCATGACTTTTTCCATCGCCGCGATCTCGGCGCCGGGCTTGCCGCCGGTGTCGGAGCGGTAGGTGTCGAACAGGAAGTCGGCGTCCAGCTCGGGCAGGCGCTCGGCGCTGACTTCCATGCGGCCGCCCTCGGGCACGGCATCCACCAGGGCCGGGAAGCGGAAGCCCGCGTCGCGCAGCACGCGGCCGAGCGAGCGGTAGGTGTGGTAGACGGCGATCTTGCCGTTTTGTGCCTGGATGACGGAGACCGTGATGCGCGCCGGATCACCCACCACCTGGCGCAACTGCGCCAGTTGCGCGCGGTAGCGGCGCTCCAGCACCGCCAGCCGCGCCTGCGTGCCGGTGAGCTCGGCCAGCCGGCGGTAGATGTGCGGCGCGCCGCCGCTCTGGTTGTCGATCACCACCGTGGGGGCGATGCGGCTGAGCTGGTCGAGCGGCAGCGCGCGGCCCGGGGCGGTGACGATGAGGTCGGGCCGGGCGGCGGCGACGGACTCGATGTTGATGTCGGCGGCGCCGAGGAAGGCGATCGGCGCGTTGTCGAAGTCCACCCCGGTGAGCAAGGCGCTGGCGCGTAGGTAGCGGCGCCCGTCCAGGCCCTGGCGGCCGTGGCTGGCGACCGGCAGGACGCCCAGCTCGATCAGCGGGATGGTGACGTCGATGTCGTCGAGCGAGACGATGCGCCGGGGAGCCTGCGGTACCTCGACCTGGCGGCCCAGGTCGTCGACGAAGGGGCGGGCCTGCGCCGGCGTGGGCAGCGCCAGCAGCAGCGTCGTGACCAGAGATGCCAGGCAGACCAGGGCCGCCAGCGCAGTCCGCCAGGCGGGAGAAGTCGGGAGTCCGGATGGGCGCATGGTTGGGATGTTCGTGAAATCAGAGTTGGTCGCGGCGCCGCCACAGCAGCGCCAACAGCACTGGCACGCCGATGATCGCCATGACGATGCCGGCCGGGATCTGCAGCGGTGCGAAGGCCAGCCGGCCAATGCTGTCGGCCGCCAGCACCAGCGCCGCGCCGTACAGGCCGCTGCCGGCCAGCAGCGCGAGCTGGCGCCCGCCCAGGCTCAGGCGCGAGAGGTGCGGCGCGACCAGCCCGACGAAGCCCAGGCTGCCCACCGCCGCCACGGCGGCGGCCGTCAGCAGGCAGGCCGCCAGCAGGCGCAGCGCGTGCAGGCGGCGCAGGTTCACGCCGAGGCCGGCGGCCACGCCCGGGCCCAGGCTGGCGACGTCGGCCGCGCGGCTGCTGGCCAGCAGCAGGAGCAGCCCCACGGCCGCCCACGGCGCGGTCGCCGCCAGCGTCGGCCAGGAGGCGGCGTGCAGGCTGCCGGCCATCCAGATCAGCGCGGTCTGCACGTCCTGCAGGTCGGCGGTGGTGGTGAAGATGGCGATGGCCGCGTGCAGCAGCCACGACACGCCGATGCCCACCAGGATGAAGCGCACCCGGGTCAGGTCGCGCGAGAGCGCCGCCACCAGCAGCGCCACCGCCAGCCCGCCGGCCAGCCCGGCCGCCGTGCGCCAGCCCGAGGCCAGTTGCGGCGCCAGCAAGGCCACCGCGATCACCGCCACGGCCGCGCCTTCCTTGACGCCGACCAGGCCCGGATCGGCCAGCTCGTTGCGCGCCAGCGTCTGCAGCGCCGCGCCGGCCAGGCCCAGCATGGCGCCGACCAGCAATGCCGCGAGGATGCGCGGCAGTCGGAAGTCGCGCCAGATCATGTGGCGCAATTCGGCCAGGGTTTCGGCTTCGGTCTCGGCCTCGCCGTGGACGGCCGGGCCGGTGGCGGCATCCGCCGCAGAGGTCGCCGGGGCGGCCGTGGAGGCCGGTGCGCTGGCCGCCGTCCCGCCGCCCGCCAGGGTCTCGAAGGGCCCGAGCGGCAGCACGGCCGCCGCCAGCAGCGCGAGCGCCAGCACGCCAACTGCCCACAGCGCCGCCAGGCGCGGGCGCAGCACGAACTGCCAGTGGCCGAGCCGCGCCAGGCGGCGGCCGTTGCGGTGCAGCAGATCGCTCATGGGGAAGACCGCCGGCGCAGGACGAGGAACAGGAACACCGGCACGCCGATGGCGGCGGTGACCACGCCGGTGGCCAGCTCGCGCGGGGCCAGCACGGTGCGCGCGGCGATGTCGGCGGCCAGCACCAGCGCGGCGCCGGCCAGTGCGGAAACCGCCAGCGTGCCGCGCCGCGAAGCGCCACACAGCCGGCGCGCCATGTGCGGCGCCACCAGGCCGATAAAGCCCAGCGGCCCGGCGATGGAGACGGCCGCGCCGCACAGCAGCGCGGCGGCGGCCAGCCCGGCCAGCCGGGTGCGCGCCACTGGCGTGCCCAGGCTGGCGGCCACGCGGTCGCCCAGCGCCAGCGCATCGACGTGGCGCGCCACTGCCCCGGCCGCCAGCAGCCCCAGCAGCGCCGCCGGCGCGGCCTGCGCGACGCTCCGGGCGCCGGCCTCGGCCAGGTCGCCGGCCAGCCACAGGCGCAGCGCCTGCAGCGAGTCTTCGTCGAGGATCAGCAGCGCCGAGGTCAGCGCCGACACGAAGGCCGACAGCGCGATGCCGCAGAAGGTGAGTTTGAGCACCGTCATGCCGCGCCGCCCGGCCTGCGCCAGCAGCAGAACGGCCAGGAACAGCAGCGCGCCGCCGCCAGCGGCCACGAAGGGGCGCGCGGCCGGCTGCGACAGCAGCGGCAGCGACAGCGTGGTCGACAGCACCACGGCGAAGGCGGCGCCCGCGTTCAGGCCGAGCAGTTGCGGCTCGCCCAGCGGGTTGCGCGTGATCGCCTGGATCAGCGCCCCGGCCAGGCCCAGCGCGGCGCCGGCGCACAGTGCGCCGAGCAGGCGCGGCAGCCGCAGGCGCAGCACCACGTGGTGGTCGAAGTTGTCGGGGTCGGGCGCGACCAGGGCGCGGGCGACGTCGGCCAGCGCGATGGCGCGCGCGCCCACGCCCAGGTGCAGCAGGGCCAGGACGGCCAGCAGCGCGGCCAGCCCCACGAGTACCCAGGCCCAGCGCCGGCTGGCGCGCGGGCGGATGCCGGGGCGCGCCCGGGCGGGCGCCGCCGAGGGACGGGGATCAGCCATGGCGGTGGGGCGCATCGACGTGCTCATCGGGGCCGGGTCGCCGCAGGTGGCCGCGCGGCACGAACAGCGGCCGTCCGCCGTGCAGGCCGGGCAGGGCGGCGACTTTGACCTCGAACACGTCCTGCACCAGCTCGGGCGTGCAGGCAGCGACGTCGTCGAGGCAGGCGCGCACGCGGCCGTCCTTGAGCAGCACCAGCTGGTCGGCGTAGGCCATGGCGAAGTTCAGGTCGTGCAGCACCGCCACCAGGGTGCGGCCGTGCTCGTGGGCCAGCGCGTGCAGCAGGTCCATGACCTCGACCTGGTAGCGCAGGTCGAGGTAGGTGGTGGGCTCGTCGAGCAGGATCACGTCGGTCTGCTGCGCCAGCGCCATGGCGATCCAGCAGCGCTGGCGCTGGCCGCCCGAAAGGCTGTCGACGGCGCGCGCGGCGTAGTCCAGCGTGCCGGTCAGGCGCATGGCGTGTTCGACGGCGGCGCTGTCGGCCTCGCTCCACTGGCGCAGCCAGCCCTGGTGGGGGTGGCGGCCGAAGGACACCAGGTCGAGCACGGTCATGCTCTCGGGCAGCAGCGGCGCCTGCGGCAGCAGGCCCAACTGCCGCGCCAGCGCGCGCGCCGGCAGGTTGTGGATGTCGCGCCCGTGCAGCAGCACGGCGCCGCCGCGCGCGGGCAGTTGCCGCGCCAGCGCGCCCAGCAGGGTGGACTTGCCCGAGCCGTTGGGCCCCAGCAGCACGCTCAGGCTGGCCGGGGCGAAGGCCAGGCTGGCGGCGTCGACCACGGCGCGCTCGCCGTAGCCGGCTTGCAGGCCGCGCGCGACCAGGGGCGCGGGATCTGCGGTAGGTGCGGCGGGTGCCGCAGGGGCGGCAGATGCTTCAGGTGCGCAAGGCGAGGCGGGCGGGGGTTCAGAACTTGACGCTGGCCGTGAGCGTGGCATTGAAGGGTTCGCCATAGACGTTGCCGTAGCGGCTGGCGCCCAGCGAGGAGGTGAAGTAGGTGCGGTCGAACAGGTTGCGCAGGTTGAGCTGCAGCGTGACCGGGTGCTTGGCGGCGATGGTGTAGGCCGCGAAGGCGTCGGCGACCGCATAGCCGGGCAGGAAGTAGGAATTGTCGTTGATGCCGGCGCGCTTGCTGGCGGTGCGCAGGCCGGCGCCGGCCTTGAAGCGGTTGCCGCCGGCATGCACGCCGAAGTCGTAGGTGGCGAACAGCGAGGCGGTGTGGCGCGCGATGTTGACCGGGCGCAGGCCGGCGTAGTCCGGGTCTTTCTTGACGCGGGCGTCGGTGTAGGCGTAGCTGGCGATCAGGCTCAGGCGCGGCGTCAGCCGGCCGGCGACGTCGAATTCGAGGCCGCGCGCGCGCACCAGGCCGGCGGTGCGGGTGACCACCACGTTATCGACGGTCTCGAAGTAGCTGACGTTCTTCTTGTCGGTGGTGTAGAGCGCGAGGTTGGCGCTCAGGCCGGCCGGGGTTTCCCACTTGGCGCCGACTTCGTAGGTGGTGCCTTCCTCGGGCGTGAGGTCGCCGAAGTAGCTGGAGAAGGACGACTGCGGCCGGAAGGTGCGCGCGGCGTTGGCGTACAGCGAGGTGCTCGGGCTGACCTTGTAGACCGCGCCCAGGCGCGGCACGAACTTGCCGCCGCTGGTGTCGGTGTTGAGCACGAAGGGGCGGCCGCGCCCGGAGGTCTGGTCGTAATACTGGTAGCGCAGGCCGGCCACCACGATCCAGCGCTCGTTGAGGTGCAGCGCGTCTTGCACGTAGACCGAAGGCGAGCGCAGCCGCTCGCGCTGGTCGCTGTCGGTCGCGCGTACCGTGGTGCAGGGCGAGACCGTGCCGTAGGTGGGGCTGTAGATGTTGAAGCTGACGGCCGCCGTGCAGCGGATCATGTCGCTGCGCAGCAGGTCCTGATCGTCGTACTGGGCGCCGAACAGCAGGTCGTGCTTCATGCCCGCGAGCGTGGCCGAGCCGGCCAGGTCCAGACGAAGCGCATGGTTGCGGGTGTCCGAGCCCTGGGTGGCGTCCACGCGCCGCGTCACGTTGCCGGTGGCCGCGTCGTAGCCCAGCACGCGGGCCTGGTTGTCGGTGTACTGGTCGCGGCTGTAGCTGTAGTCCAAGCTCAGGCGCCAGTCGTCGGCCAGTGCGCGCGTGACGCTGAGCGAGGCCAGGTCGCTGCTGCCCTGGGTGACGTTGAAGGGCTCGTCGAGCCGGGTGCGGCGCGACAGCGGAATCGGGCCGCTGGCGTCCCAGATGGTGCCGCGGTCGAAGGGCACGCTGTAGTCCTGGTGCATGTAGGAGACGGTGACGACGGTGTCGTCGCCGAGCCAGCTCAGCGACGGCGCCAGCAGCCACTGCCGGGTCTTGCCGAAGTTGCGCCAGTAGTCGGTGTTCTGGTAGCTGCCCACCAGCCGGTAGGCCAGCCGGCCATCGGCGATCGGGCCGGTCACATCCAGCGTGCTGCTGCCGCCGCCGAAGCTCGACGCCGACACCGAGGCCTCGCCGCCGAACTGGCGCTGCGGCTTCTTGGTGATGACGTTGATGGCGCCGCCCGGGTCCAGGATGCCGTAGAGCGTGGAGGCCGGGCCCTTGAGCACCTCGACGCGCTCGGTGGTGGCATTGAAACTGCGCGGCAGCACGGTCTTGAGGCCGTTGGTCAGGATGCCGCCGTCGCGGTTGTCGCCGAAGCCGCGCCGGATGAAGGCGTCCTGCGTGCCGCCCAGGGTGTTGGTCTGGGTGATGCCGCTGACGTTCTGCAGCGCGTCGTCGAGCGAGCGCGCGCCCTGGTCGCGCAGCACGTCCTGCGTGACGATGTTGACGGCCTGCGGAATCTCCAGAAGCGGCGCGTCACCGCGCAGGGCCGAGCTGTTGCGCTTGGGCTGGTAGCCCTCGGCTTCGGACTCGGCGGCGCCTTGCACGGTCACGGCCGGCAGTTCGGCGGTGGCGGTCTGCTGCGCCGAGGCGGCGGCGGCCAGCCAGGCGCTGGAGAGCAGGGTCAGGCGGAAGACGTGGTGGGCTGGGGCGCGGCGGGACGGGAAAGTCATGGACATCGGTGAGCGCGGACGAAAAAAGAGCGACCGCCTGTGCCGCCCGGTGAGTGAATTCAATTGCGAATCATTCTATTAACCGGGCTGTAGTTGAAGAAGAGAGAGATAAACCCAGGGTCATCTGGTGAGATAAACCGGGATTTCCTGGGACTGGGAGGGATGGGGTGGTGTGGGCGCTTGTAAGGCGGTTACAGCAGGTGTAACGGGCGCCCAGGAGGGTCAGTCGGCCTCGGGGGCGGTGAACATGTCGCCCTGCTGGGTCGGGTTCTGGGCGGCGAGCTTGGTGCGGACGCGGTTGATGAGCATGCGGATGCCGCGCTCGGTCATATGGTACTGCTGGGCGAGCACGTCGTAGTTGGTGCCCGTGAAAGCGGCGTAGATTTCCTGTTCGACCTGGGACAGGCGCCACAGGAAATCCTTGGGGATGCTGATGAGCTGGCCGCCCCAGTGGTCGGCCAGGCGGTCGGCGGCGTGGTTGGCGATGGCGTCGGCGGCGGCCTCGGGCAGGTCGTAGCTGGCCAGGTGGCGCTTGAACAGGTCGACGACGTCTTGCAGCAGCTCGTGGCGGCGGCGGGCCATGCGGTTTTCGTGGCTCGTGCTCATTGGGCGGCCTTCCGGGCAGAAACGGGGCGGAGATCGGCGTGGATCGGTCGGCCCAACGCCTCGGCCAGGCGCTCCCACGCCGCCCAGTGCATGTCGAAACCCTCGGCATCGCGGATACAGTTGAAGGCGCGCTGCGCGGCCTCCTGCTGGGCTTGGTTGAGCGGATGGACCTGGTGCCGCGCGCCGGCCTCGGCCAGCAAGGCCTGGATGGCGCCGGGCAGATAGCGCATCGCCCACTTCTTGAGCGTCTCGATGATCAGTTCCATGCGGTCGCGGGCTTCGGGCAGATCCCAGCGCACGCCGCGTGCCCAGTGCAGGTCGTCAACCTTGCCGATGCGCTTGACGTAGGCCGCCAGCGCCCGTTCCGACGGATCGCGCACGGCCCCCAGATGGTGCAGGAACAGCCACAGCGCGCGCACCTTGCGGGCCTCCGGCGACGGCGTCTGCACGCGGTCGGGCCGGGCCTTGCTGCCGGCCTTCGCGCGCACCTTGAAACCGGCGCGCTTGAGCTGGTCGAGCGCGCGCTCCAGCATCGGAACAGTCATGGCGACCGAGGAATCGGCCTTGCCGCCGCTCGCCGTGCGCAGCAGGGTGCGGTAGGTCGGCTCGTCCATCTGGCCGCGCTGCTCCAGGTCGCGCCGGCCGACGTGGATCAGCCGGATGAGCTGGGCGCGTCGGGCAGCGGCGGCGGGATGAGGTGTCGTCGTGGTCATGATGAGGAGGTCCTGGTGCTCACCAGAACGCCCTGCAGGCAAGGCGCTCCAGAGAACGTGCGGGATCAGTTGACGGCGTCCTTGAGGCCCTTGCCGGCGGTGAACTTCACCGCCTTGCGGGCCGCGATCTTCACGGCCTCGCCGGTGCGCGGGTTGCGGCCCGTGCGCGCCGGCCGCTTGGCCGCCAGGAAGGTGCCGAAGCCCACCAGGCCCACCGTGCCGCCCTTCTTGAGCGTGGTCTTGATGGCATCGGTGAAGGCCTCCAGGGCACGCTCGGCCGCAGCCTTGGAGATTTCAGCCTCGGCGGCGATGTGTTGGATCAGATCGGTCTTGTTCATGATGAAAATTCCAGGTTGAGAAAGGGGGTGTTGACGGAAAGCAGCGGCCGCGTGCCGCCACGCCCGTCAGCTATACGGCGGCGATGTCCAAGGCGATGGGTTGATAGGTATCGGTCTGCCCCACGCGCTCGTACACGCGCACGTACTGCTTGGAGCCGGTGACCTGGACGGATTCGCCGATGGCCTTCATGGCGCGCTGCCAGCGCTCGTCCTGGATGTCGAGGCGGCGCAGGCCCAGGATGCGGCCGGCGCTGAGCTTGCCGTCGCGGTCGGTGCGGAAGGCGTCCTGCACCAGCACGGCGATCTCGGGGCGGCTGTCTTTCACCCACTCGCCGATGCACTCGTCGATCAGCGCCTTGGCGGCCTGCAGGCGCTCGTCAAAGGACAACGACTCGGCCGTGGCGATCTGCACGCGGATGCTGCCGTCGAAGGCGTTGAGCGTGACGTTGCCCTTCTTGCCGCCGAGATGCACGCCGTATTGCTCGGCCGACAAGTCGACGAAGGCGGCGGCGTCCGCGAAGATCTGGGCCTTGGCCTGCGCCATGGCAGCGTTGAGCTTGCGCGCCGTGGCGGCGATCTCCAGAACCAGCTCGTCGCGCGCCAGGTCGATGGGCTTGATCAGGCTGATGGGCACGAGCCGCCCCTGCGCGTCGCGCTTGTGGCCTTCGGGAATGGTTTTCTCGGTCATGCCTGACCTCCTTTCTTGAGTGCGGCCAACCTGGCCTTGATGTGATCGGGTGCGGGCGCGGCGTTGCGGCTGTCGGCGTCCAGCTTGGCCAGCGCGGGGTCGCGCCTGGCGAAGGCGACCTGCAGGGCGTCGCCGATGGGCAGCGTCTGGCCGTGGATTTGCACGTTGTCGCGGCGTGGGACGACGCGGCGGTCGCTCTCGGTCTGCGCTTCGGCCTGGCCCTCGGCCTTGTCGGCCTGGCTGGCGAGCGTGGCGTAGAGGTAGCCGTGGCTCTCCAGCGGCAAGGTGAATTTGCCGCTGGCCGCGCGCTCCAGCATGGCGTTGAAGCCCGCCTCCCACGCCGCATGCGGCACCGTCCATTCGCGGCCGTTGTGGGTGATGGCCTGGCGCTGCAGATCGGGCGCGAGCTGGCCGATGAGACGGGCCAGCCGGTCTGGCCGCATCTTGTTCTTGCGCGGCTTGAACAGGTTGGCGTAGCGCAGAACCTGCCGGCCCAGCGGCAGCGAGACCGTGATGATCTCGGCCACCGCCGCGCGCAGTTCGTCATGCGCCAGGGCCACGTCCAGGTCCATATCGGCGTTGCAGGAGGGGCAAGTGATGTTGATCACAAGTCCTCCAGTGCGCGGCGGTCGTCGGCACGCTCCAGCCGTTCCAGGCCCAGCACGCCGCCGAAGCTGGCCGCCAGCAGCAGCCACATGGCCCAGCCTTCCAGGCCGAAACACCAGCCCGCGAACGCGGTCAGGATCAGCACCAGGCCCAGCGCGTCCGAATGGCGCACCAGCCAGCGGCGGACGCGGGCCAGGCGGGCCTTGAAGCGCGAGCCGCCCTGGAGCGTGCCAGGGGCAAAGGGAAAGCGCTTCATGCCGCCATCCTTTCCAGCCGCGATGCGGCGCCGACGACGCGCAGCACGCGCGTGCCCGCGAAGGCATTGCAGTCCATGATGGCCTCGCCAATGGCCACGCGGCGCGGCGTGCCGAAGGCGGCTTCGAGACGCCGGGCGCGGCGCTTGATCCAGGTCAGGCGGTTGGTCATGCTGCAGCCCTCCCGTCCTGGATTTCGATGCGCGCCCACCGGCCGGGCATGTAGCCCGGCATGCTGCGGATCTGCTCGAACAGCGTGCGGTCCGGGATGCACCGGCCCGAGCGCCAGCGGCGGTGCGGGTTGAGCTTGCAGGCGCTCATCAGGCATTCGCCGTGCGCGTCGTACAGCTCGATCCACAGGAAGCGCGTGAAACGGCCGTCCAGCACGACGTGGGCGCACTCGAGGGAACCGCTGGTGCCATCCGACAGGACGAACTCGCGGTAGTGGCCGAAGGGGTGGCGGTTGTCCATCACTCGCCCCCCACCGCCGCCGCGATCAGCTCGGCCGTGATGCGCGGCTCGCCGATCTTGACGGCCTCGTTCATGGCGGCGCTCACCAGGTTGTTGATGGCCAGCGGGTAGCACAGGCTGGCCGCGCGCGTCTCGCGCTTGCCGCGCCGCACCTCCTGCACATTGGTGCGCAGCCGCGCGCGGATCTCGTCGACCGCGCCGGGCGCGATGAGTGCGTCGAATTCCAGGCCCGCGCGACCGAGCTTGTGGCGCAGGTAGCCCTCGACGTGGTTGTCCAGCGGCGGCAGGTTGACCAGCTCGCAGCGCTGCACCACCTCGCGCACTTCCGGGTTGTGCTCGGAGAGCTTCCAGCCCAGCTCGGTCTGGCCGATCAGGATGATGGCCAGCAGCTTCTTGAAGCCGTCCTGCAGCTCGTAGAACCTTTTCAGGTGCTTGAGCGTGGGGATCGCCAGGCAATGCGCCTCTTCGATGATCAGCACATGCTTGCGGCCGACCTGGGCGCTGGCCTTGAGGATGTCGTGCATCTGCCCGGCGCGGTCCTGCAGGCTGGCGCGCAGCGGCTGGCCCGGCGCCACGGCGCGGATCACGGCACCGGTGATGTCGGCCGACTTCAGCGCCTTGCCCTTGCGGTTGCTGTCCTCCATGCCGATCACGTAGGGCTCGATCACGGTGATCGGCTCGTGCGACACGTTGATCCATTCGGCCAGATCCTGGCGCAGCGTGCTCTTGCCGCCGCCGGACTCGCCCACCACGGCCAGCATGCCGCCGTGCTTGGCGGTCTGGCGCATGGACGCGCGCACGTAGCGGATGTCGTCGCTGACGAAGACGTCGGCCTCGTCGAGCATCTCGTCGGTAAAGGGGTCGCGCAGCAGCTTGAAGTGCTGGCGCGCGGCCCGGTTGATGGTTTGCTTGCGTAGTAGCATGTACGGGTCCTTCAACAAGGGATGACCGTCGGCAATGCCTTCGGTCGGGGAAGGCCGGGCAGCGTCGCGGCTGGAATCAACGCGCTGCCTGGCCGACTCTTCGAGTCGCAGAGCGGCATAGACCGATTCGGCCGGGGCTCCACGACTCAGCAAAGCGCGAGCGATGGCCTCGCGCAGGTTCTGTTCACCGCCACCTCTTCGTTTGGGCCAGCGGTCGTAGCGGACGATCAAGTTGATCGAACCGGGGCTCGCATCCACCTCACGGCCGAGGGAGGTCTGCGACAGGTTGACGCTCGTCATGAGGTCACCCAGGGCAATCGGTTTTGGGCTGGAAACCGTCATCGAATCCTCTTAGATCGCTCGGAGACCGCCAGCGGCACGCACAGGCTCGGCGGCAGGCTCGGGGTTGATGAACTGGTCGATCAGGCTGTCGAGCTGGTCTTCGGGCACGCCGTCGGCAAAGCGCGTGCGCAAAAACGTGCGCTCGGACTCGGTCAGGTTGCGCCGCACCGCGTTGGCGATGCGCAGCAGCGCCGCCGTCACGTTGACCAGCATCGGCGCAGCCGCAGCCTGGGCATGCGCGGGCGCTTCGATCTCGGTGCCGCTGCGCGGGATGAAGGTGGGGATTTCCACGTCCTTCAGATAGCTGTGTGACTTGAGCTCACCGTTGAACGGAACCGCCTTCTTGTCGCGCGCGGCCTTGATCTGGTCAGGGTCCAGGCCGGGGTAGGCCTGTGTGTCCATCGCGTGGGCGGCATGCTGGGCTTCTGTGCGGGCGATGGACTTGTATTCCTCACCAATGACTGCCGCCGAGAGCGGCATGCCGAACCGGTCGTATTCAGTCTCCGGCTCCACGCGGTAGGTCAGCGTCTCGCCGTCGTAGCGTGGAACCTGGATCTGGATGGCGTTGTTGCCATAGACCAGCGCGCGCACCATGATCTTGTCGCCTACGTTGATACCTTCCAGGCCGCGCAGGCTATAGAGCGCCGGGGCATCGGCCTGCGGGTGGCGATAGCTCACCGTCATATTGGGCCTGACCAGCCGTTCCTCGGCCTTGGAAACCATGAGCGCGCGGCACACGTCCACATCGGGCAGCCGCCGCAGCTGCTCGGCCGTGATGAGCTGCCACAGGTCGTAGCGGCTCACGCGGCCGGCCAGGCCCTGGCGGCGCAGGTTGGCGTTCTGGCCGGGCAGCAGATCGGCGTTCCAGGCTTCGGCCCAGGCCGTGGCGGCGGCGTTGAGTTCGGCCACGCTGTTGACAGGCTCGAACCGCAGGCGGCTCTCGAACTGGGTTTCGACGATGTTGTTGGCACCTTCGACGCCACCCTTGGCACGGGCGTTGCCCGCCTGGTGGTCGAGCGCCTGCACGCCCAGGGCTTCCAGCAGGTTCTTGATCGCGCCGGACTGGTTGGCGCTGCCCTTGTCCCACAGCATCACCTTGGGTACGCCGTGGAACAGCCGACCCGGCTGCTGGCCCCAGGCGTACATGAGAAAGTCGAACAAGTTGTGCTGGTCTTCGCCTGCGGCCTCCACATACCAGGGCACGATGGCACCGCTGGCACGGTCGTAGAGCACGTAGCGGAAGACCTTGAACTTCACCTTCGCGTAGTTCTCCAGCTTGTTCTTGTAGAAATCGCGGTCGCGCATGATGTGCTGGCGATCCTTGAGGTAATAGACCAGGCACAGCGACGGATCGACCTCATGCACATGGTTGGGGTGCAGCGCGCGCAGTTGCTGCACCGGGTCGGCCACGCGCTGGGCCGCGACGCCCAGCTTGCGGTCGCGCATCAGGCGATTGAGCTGGCTGTTGCTCACGCCCAGGCGGGTGCCGTTCTGTTCCAGAATGCCTCGGCCCGTGGTGGTGAACAGCGTCTGCTTGCCGTTGTCGCGCACGGCCTCGCGTTGGGCTGCGGCCAGCTTGGTCAGCGCTTCGGCATCCACGCTGGTGCTGCCCTTGTCGGCGCGGCACTTGCGGCCACTGGCCCAGCCCGCGCATTCCTTCAAGTGGCGATAGACGGTTTGCCGCGACATGCCCAAGAAAGCCGCAGCAGCGTCCACCAGCGCCCCGGCCTGGCCGTGGCGGGCGCCGTCCAGCCTGCGGGCCAGATCGCGGACGTAGTCGGCGATCTCGGGTGAAAGGGATGCGGCCATGGAGGATTCGTCCAGCGTGATGGGGTCAGTCATGGCCTTGCGCTGCTGTTTCGGCAGCGGCCAGATCGGAGACCAGCGCAGGGTCTTGCAGCAGGTACTGGCGGGCGTTCGGAATCTGGTCGCCGAACACTTCCCACATGCGGTGCTGCAGGCCGCCGACAATGGCGGCTGTGCGCTCGATGGCGTCGTACAGGTGCTGGGCCACCGCCAGAACTGGCGCGGGCAGCGGCGCGGGTGCCTCAGGGTCATAGCCTGGGGCGGTAACGACCTCCTGTGTCCACCATGCGTCCAGCGCCGTGACGGCCTCGTCATGCGCCAACAGCGCTTTTTCCAGCAGCGACTGGCGCTCGGTCAGCTCAACCTGAAATGGCGTGATGCGTTCATCAAGCGGGCGGGTCTCCGGCCCGCCCTTGCGCAGTCGCTTCTCGGCCTGGTCGGCACGCTCGCGCTCCTTGGAGAGCTTGTCGCCCATGTACTGCTCGTCGTGCTTCGCTTGTCGGAGCGCCTCGCGCAGCTCCTTCACCGACATGGTCGCGATGTCATCCAGGTGCAGCTCGCCGGTTTCGCCGGTCAGGGCCAGTTCGTCGATCTGCTCGTCGTCGAGCACCAGCATCTCGAAAAGCTTGGTCTGGTTGCCGATGGCATTCAAAAGCGGCGTTGACGCCGCATTTGAGAACTTGATCGCGGACTGCATGAAGCGTTGCGCCACGCGCGTCTCGATCCCCAGCACCTCGAGCCGCGCGAGGAAATTGCCATGGCCGCAGACGGCCTTGAGCACCGCCAGCCCGCGCCCCACTTCCAGGCAGGCCTCCACGCTGCGCCGCATGTTGGCGGCGATGTCACGCTGGATCAGGTCGGGGTCGGCGCTGTCGGCGGGCAACTGGTAGCCCACCTGCAGCGCCACGGCGCGCACATGGGCCTGGGCCTGCTTCTGCTCCAGCGCCAGGGCGTCCTGCGCCGCTTCGATGCGCTCGACCTTCGCCACGGGGATCACGTCCATCGGTGCGGGGGCCTGGGGTTTGTTTGCTGTTCGAGCCATGGTTGAAAGTCCTTCGGAAAATGGGGCAGGAATGGATCAATACGCACTGGTCATGGCGCGCTTGCGGTCTTGCGTCTGGTTCTCCAGCCGGTCGAAGTCCGCCAGCACGCGAAAGGTCAGGCGCGTGAAGTGCGCCGTGGGGTAGAAGCGGCCGTCCTCGCTCTTGCGCGCCCAGCCGGCGGCGATCAGCACATCGGCCGTGCGCGTCACGTAGGGCGGCGGGCACTTGAGCTGCTCGGCCAGTTCCTTGTTGGTGGCGCCGGTGGCGGCGTAGCCGGCCAGGCACTCGGCCATCTGCAGGGCGCGCAGCACGGGGGCGCCGGTGTTCTTGGTGTCGGGCGTCATCGGTCAGAACTCCAGTTCAGGTGTCGTGGCAGCCGCCACGTTGTGGTGGTGATAAGCGACCTGCTCCAGGTGCAGGCGCAGCGCGTCCAGCGTCGCGGCCGTGTCGGCCTGGGCGGGGTTGGCGTAGAAGGCGGTCAGCAGGCTCAAGGCGGCGGCGCAGCCGCTGTTGACCTCGACCAGGTCGGGCGTGCTGGCCACCCGGCCCTTGGGCATGTCGATCACCAGCTTGCCGGCCGAAGCCGCCAGCCAGGTCGAGACCAGGTGGATGCCGCAGGCATGCTCGTAGGGCGGGATCAGCACGGCCGGCATGCGGCCCGTGGCCAGCCACTTGTAGAGGCTGTCGTGCGTCACCCCCATCAGCGCGGCGATGCGTTCGACCGACAGGCGGCGGCGCTCCAGCGCGAAGTCCTTGCACAGGCGCAACGCCTCCAGCAGGCTGGCCGGGCGCACCTGTTTCCAATTGCGGCGCGGCATTAGAAGGCCCTCCTGCGGGGCGTGGACAGGGCCGTCCAAACAAAGATCGCCCTGGAAACCCGGCTCGCCCGAACAATGGCGGCAACGAAGCAAGGAGCCGACATGGGCGAGATCAACGAGACGGTGGACGAGAAGATGGGTGAGGAGATGAACGAGAAAATGGGCGAGATGGCCGACGAGAAGGCCGACGACATGGCGCCACGCCACTTCGACGAACTGGCCGGGCGCATCGAAGGCCTGGCCCGCGCGCTGCTGCTGATGGCCGCCGTCCTGGAGCAGGACGGCACCCTCGCAGGCGCGCAGTTATCCGGCGCCTGGCGCACCTCCAGGCCCGATGCGCACTCGCCCGTGCTGGCCAGCGCCGGGCGCACACTGCGGGAACTGGCCCAGGCACTGGACGCTGCCCGCAGCCACCGAGCCGCCGTGGCCGGCCGGAAAGTCCCGGCTTTTTCGGCGGTAACAGTCGTGTAAACGCCTGTAAGATGCCTGGAAACGGACATGGCGCGGCTCCGGCGGATCACGCGGCGGCGGCAAGGCGGCCGAAATGGGGTGGGCGGGAAACCTCCCCCTCCTTCAGGCCCAGCAGCACGGCAATGTTGTGCGAGTCGCCCCGCGTGCATTTGCGCACCGGCTTGACGTCGTCGTCATTGATGATGGCGATGACCAGGTTGGGCGAATAGCCGTTGCGAGTGGCCCACGCCGAGATCGACCACCCCTTGCGGATGAACTCGGCGCGGACCTCGGAACGCTTTTTGAGAGCCATGGCTGTGTCCTGTTGTGTGTGCTCCCGTTGGCGCGGGATGACATGGGTGTGAACTTGAGTAAACGAATTATGAGACCAAAAAGTCTCTTCATCAAGATATGAAAGAGAATTTTTCATCTCTTTTTGGGGGTCGCCTGAAAGACGCCAGGACAGCGCTCGGCCTCAGCCAGGCTGAAGCCGCCGCGCTGGCGTTCGTGACGCGAGAGCAATGGGGCCGATACGAGCGCGGGCTGGCCGTGCCGGGCGGCGAAGTGCTGTCAGCGTTATGGGGGGCGGGAGTGGACGTGGCCTACGTCCTGACGGGCACGCGCGATCCGGCCGCGCCCACGCTGGACCCGGCCGAGCAGGTGCTGCTCGACAGCTACCGCCGCGCGTCGCCGCAGGCCAAGGCCAACCTCATCCAGACGGCGGCGCTGCTGGCGGCGGGCCTCGCGGGGACATCGGGAAAAACGTCGTCCAAGCCCCCTGGCAGCATGAGCATTACCGGCTCTGGCAACGGTCACGTGCAAGTGGGATCGACCAGTGGGGATGTGTATGGCTCGCCTGCGAGGGCGCCACGCAAGACGAAGTAACGGGGATTCGCTGGCAAAGCAGCTTTCCGCGCCTGCCAGCCCATGTCGAACAGCAGGAGGAATGAGGGATGCAAGACAAACCAGAAGACCAGTTACCCAGCCAGCCCCCGGATCAGGCCATCAGTGGTACGGGATCGGGCCACGTCCAGGTCGGGGAGGTTGGAGGGAATGTGGTGGGCAGTGTTGTGAACCATACCCATGTCAGCCATCTGACCATTATTCAATGGCCGCCAGCGCCAGAACGAATCGTAATCGAACCAACACAACAGATTCAGAACGCCCCATTAGGCGTGCGGGCTGATGCACCAGATGGCCCGCAGCGCCCGGTTCTGATTGAGCCCAAGAAGGACGTCCTGCTTTCTTTGTCGGGTTACTTCATCACAACGGTGATGGCCTGCTTGGGACTCGTCGTGATGGGCATGTTACTGGTTACGCCAGGGCGCCCGTTGTCAGTCATGGCGCAAATGCAAGCGCTGATCTTCGTGCTTTTTTCCTTGATCGTGAGCTGGCTGTCCTGGCGCTTTCTGGCTCATCCTATTAAAAAAAACCCTGCATCGTGTTGAAACGCTAACTGTCAGGACATACAGATGAAAGGCGATAGGGAGAGGATCATGAGGACAAACAGCAAAAACCTGTTAATCGGGATCGCCGCAGTTTCCGGCATCGTTGCGCTGCTTTCGCTGGCCGGGGGAGGCGGCGGTGCCGCCATTCTTTTGGGAGTCATGCTGGCGCTGTCGGGCGCGGCCTACTTCATCCCGTCATTCGTGGCCTTCGAGCGCGCCCATGACAACGGCCTCGCCGTGTTCTGGCTCAACTTCTTGTTGGGATGGGCCTTGCTGCCCTGGGTCGCCGCGCTGATCTGGGCGCTCACCCGAAATCGCGCCGTCGAGCTCATCGAACAGCACCGGGGCACGCCAGCGCCGGCTGCCGTGGCTCCCCTGGCCGGGGACACCCGGACCTGCCCGTTCTGCGCCGAAACGGTCAAGGCCGCCGCGAAGCTCTGCAAGCATTGCCGCAGCGAGCTACCGCCGCTGGAAGCCACCTCCGCAGTGCGGGTGTCGACGGTGGCGTCCCCGCCGACAGAGCCAGAAAAGCCCCAGGGCGTGTGTCCGAATTGCCGGTCCGCCATTGCGCTGGATTCCGACTCGTGCCCGAGTTGCAAAGCGGCCTTTGGCGTAGGGTCGAACTGGGCGGTGGAGCCCATCCGCCATGCGTAGCGGCCTCTTCATTGCCATCTGCCTGTTGCTGGCCGGCTGCGCCGTCAACCAGCCCGTGCTGACCTGGACGCCCACGCGCGACGACGCCACACCTGTCGACCGGGCCGTTGACCGCTGCCAGTACGAAACGACTTCGGCCACCCAGACGCCGGATTACAGCGTGGGCTACTGGCTGCAGGGCATTGACCAAAAACAGCGCCGCAACAACCTGATGATCCTGTGCATGCGCGCGCAGGGTTACGCCGCAAAAGCGGTTTCGGAAGGCGTGGGCCCGCAGTCCAAGGCGACATGGAAACGGTGGGAGGACGAGTGGGCGGCGGCAAAGGAAGAGCGCGCTTTGATCCGGTCCCAGTTGGTCGCCAACCCCACAGGGCCCGATGCTGCGCAGATGAGCGATCGTATTCGGCAACTCAACGCCCAGGTGCGGGAGTTGGAACGCAGACTGAGCTATAGCCCGTCGCGGCCGGTCAGCGCAGATCCGTATCAGTGACTCATGGATTGACGGCCCACGTCATGTGCGGCGAATGTGCCGGTGCGGTGGGCAGACTGATCAATTTCAAATCTTTAACTTTGTACCCCGAGGAGGCGATTTGTGGCCAAACCAAGAACAGTTGAAATTCGTCAGATCAATATCTCAATGCATGCGCCCCACAGCCCGCAGGCATATGTAGAACTATTTCAGAAGGCATACCGACTGAAGCGCATCGCCAGTCGAGGTAGATCGGATGGATATTTACTTGGCGCGCTTTATGAGAGCGAAAAAGCGGTGGAAAAAAATGAGTTACAAGGAGAGATTTACCGCTTCACGAACATCGATCCAGATGCGCCTTGGTTCAATACACAAACAGGTAAACCAGCAGACGAAGCCGACACCGAAAATATCTTCATTCCGGGGAATCTTCATCCCAATTTGGAGCGTATCCTGTTTGTCTTCAGACCCAAGGAGCATCGATTTTGGTATATCAGCAAGGATAGAAAATCGACGATGGGACCATCTATCGCGGAAGGGTTCTTGCAACAGATTTTCAATGAAGTCTCTCGACAGCACGACGCTCCACCCGTAGAGGTCACTGTCATTCCTGATGAAACCGCGGTGGATGAAGTGCTAAGCATCCACCGGATGACCAAGATCATTTTCGAGTTCAAACGACCGAACGCGGATGATGGAGGAGATGTCGAGCAACGTATCATGAGGCGCATGGAAAGGCGCAACATCAACCGCATTCAAGAGGTGATGACTTCAAGAGATCCAGAGGGTATTATTCCTGACGAAGAAATGAAGGCTGAGGCCAAAGCTGCCGCAAACAATGGTCATGTGGAAGCGATTGGCTATGATGCAGCCGGGATCAAGGCATCAGAGTCAACCAGAGCAAAGCCAGCGATCTATCCACAACTCGTGGATGAGAAAGTGGAAACCATTTGGAATGTTTTAGACCGGGCCAGTGCAAAGCAAAGGCGCAGCGCGGCCAATCAGTAAATGTTTAAGCAATACAAGGGCGTTGCAGATATCTTCAGGGTGTACTGGGTCGCCTACGGTGGCTTGGGGGCTTTGGCATGCTCGCCGTATTTGCATCTTGCGATTGTTCTTTTGACGCTTACGGCTCAAACATGGATAGGCTTTGGGTGCGTGGGGCTGGAGTGTGATCCGTGGTGGGAACAAAGCATCATCGTCCTACCCAACTTGCTGGGATTCACGCTGGGGGGCTTCGCAATTTTTATCGGCTTTGGTGACGAGAAATTCCGGGCCATCTTGGCGGAAGATGATGAAGAGTCAGACATCAATGCTTATGTGGCACTGTGCTCTACCTTCGTACATTTCATCCTTGTGCAGGCCTTGGCGCTGGTGGCAGCCATTCTGGCGAAATCCTGGTGGTTCTACACGCCCTTGGTGGATCCTATCCGCCCAGCACTTCCGTTTTTGAATGCGGTGGGTGGCGCAATAGGGTATGGGCTTTTCCTGTATGCGTTGACGTCGGTGGTGGCTGCCACCATGCATATCTTCAGAATTGCAAAAATGTACGCGGGCTTTCAGGGACGATCTGGGGGTAAAGACGCTGATCCGCCTTGAGCGTGCCTCATATGCACAAACTGAACGCCTTCCAATTACGCCCGCCCCGCTGAATCCGAGACTGACGGCTCTGTCACCCCAGAGCCATCATGTCCACCAGCACCACACCCTTTCCCCCCGCCTTCGAGCAAGCCTTCGCCCAGGTCATCGGGCATGAGGGCGGCTACGTCAACGACCCGCGCGACCCGGGCGGCGAGACGAAGTACGGCATCTCCAAGCGCGCCTATCCGCAGCTCGACATCGCCGGGCTGACGTTGGCCGACGCCAAGGCCATCTACCTGCGCGACTACTGGCTGCGCGCGCGCTGCGACCAGATGGCGCCGGGGCTGGCCTTCGACGTGTTCGACTTTGCCGTCAACAGCGGCATCGGCACGGCCATCCGCCACCTGCAGCGCGCGCTCGGCCTGGCCGAGGATGGCGTGGTCGGGCCGCAGACGCTTGCGGAACTGGCCCGGGCCAATGTGCCCGCGCTGCGCGCGCGCTTCTCCGGCCACCGCCTGCAGTTCATGAGCAGCCTGTCCACCTGGCCCACCTTCGGCCGGGGCTGGGCGCGGCGCGTGGCGGGCAATCTGCAAAAGATTGGCGGCGCGGCATGAGGCAGCGCCTGCGCGCTCTCGTCGCCACCGTTCTGGCCGGCCTGGGCTGGCGCATTGGCACGGGCCTCGGCGCGTTCGCAGCGCCGGCTGGCTACGGCCGCCGCGCGCGCCGTGGCTGGAGCCCGCGCCAGGTGCAGCGCCTGGCCGCCAAGGTGCGCCATCGCGCGCGCCATCGCCGGGCCTTGCGCGGCCGGCGCGCCTGATTCCTCCACCCCTCCCAGAAAGCTCCCCCATGACTCTTGCCACCCTCATCGTCCTGGCCGTGCTCGCCGTCATTGGCGCGTCGGTCGCCGTCGCTGTCTTGCGCCACCCCGGCCTGATCGACGGCTGGCGCGGCAGTTGGCGCCTGACCTCCAACCAGGCGCAGGCCGCGCTGGCCGTCTTCATGCTCGCGCAGTCCGACGTGGTGCCGCACCTGCAGCCGCTGATCACCGGGGCCTGGTGGCCGCTGGTGGCGGCTGCCATCTCGGTGGTCGGCATCTATCTGCGCATCCAGGCCCAGCCGGGCGTGCTCAACGGCGGCGCCGGCGCAGCCGGGGGCACTGCAGCCGTGGGGCCGCAGCCATGAGCCGCTCGACGCTGGCCCTGGGCCTGCTGCTGGCCGTACTGGCCGCCGCTGTGGGCGGCTATGCCTATGGCCTGCTCCAGGGCCGGGCCAAGGCCACAGCGGCGCAGAACGCCCAGACCGTGCAGGCGCTGCAGGGCCTGCTGACGCAGCACCAGGACCTGACCCAGCGCGCCGGCCAGGCCAGTACCGCACTGCGCACCGCCACGGCGGCCTGGAACGGGCGCGTGCGGCAAACCACTCAGGAGCTACGCGATGCCCTTGCCCCTACCGCTGACAGCCGCGCTGGCTGCCTGTTCGATGCTGGCGTCATGCGCCAGCTCGACGCCGCCCGCGCCAGCGCTGGCGCCGCCGCTGCCAGTGGAATCGCTGGCGCTGTGCCCGCCACCGCCGCAACGCCTTGAGCCCGGCATGGACGCCATCGCCCTGGCCCTCAAGGAAATGTATGACCTGTACGGCCTGTGCGCGGGCCGCCACTTCGAGCTGGTGGACTGGCTCGACAACCCCGACCACCCCGGCCGCCCCCATCACCCCGCGCCGCAACCATGACCGATGACATCGACCGCGCCGCCGCGCGCGAGCAGCAACTGCGCGACGACGCCTTGCGCGACCACGCACGGCGCGCCGGGCTGGCGGGCAAGACGGCGGCCGATTCCGCCACCGAATGCGGGGACTGCGGCGAGCCCATTCCCGCAGGCCGCCGCCGTGCGGTGCCGGGCGTGCGGCTGTGCGTGGCGTGCCAGGCCCTTCAAGAACGACGCCAACACCGAGGGACCCCATGACTTCCTTCTCCCAGATGATTTTCGACTTCGAGACGGTGCGCTGGCTGGTGATGGCAGCCCTCGGCATCTATGCCTGGGTGATCGGCCGCCAGTCGGCCAGCGCGCAGGAGCTGCTGGACCTGCGCACCCGCGTGACCAAGCTGGAGGCCGACCTGCGCCAGGTGCCCAGCCAGCAGCAGCTGCACGAGCTGGTCGTCAACGTCGAGCGCCTGGCCGGCTCGGTCGGCGCGCTCTCCGAGCGCATCGAGCCCCTGCGCCACGCGATCAACCGTGTCGAGAACCACCTGCTCAACAACAAGTGACCCGGCCATGACTGCCAAGACCTACGCCAAAGTCCTCAGCGAAGACCGCCGCCTGCTGCTGTTGCGGCTGCTGCACGAAATGCCCGGCTACCGAGCCAACAGCTCGGTGCTCTACACCGCGCTGGCGGCCTGGGGGCACGAACCCACGCGCGACCAGGTCAAGACCGAGCTGCGCTGGCTGGCCGAGCAAGGCCTGGTCGAGGTGGAGTCCATTGGCGACGGCAGCGTGCTCATCGCCCGCCTGGCCGAGCGCGGGCAGGATGTGGCCACCGGCCGCGCGGTGGTCGACGGCGTCAAGCGCCCAGGAGCCTGACCCATGGCCGGCAAGTCCCGCATCGACCGCCTGCAGCCCGAGGTCAAGACCCACATCCAGAAGCGCCTGCGCGAAGGCCGCCTCACGCTCGACGAGCTGATCGCGGACCTGCACACGCATTTCCCCGCCCACGCCGCCCAGGGCGAGCTGCCCAGCCGCAGCAGCGTGGGCCGCTACAGCAAGAGCTTGAACGAAATGGCCGGCCGCATCCGCGAGCAGCAGGCCATGGCCAGCGTGCTGGTGGAAGAGCTGGGCGAGAACCCGGACGACAAGGCCGGCGCGCTGATGGTGCAGTCCATCACCACGCTCACCACCCACGCCTCGCTCATGGCCGCAGGCGAGGAAGACGTGGACATCGAGTCCGTGCGCAAGCTCGCCCGCGCCGCCAAGGATGTGATCCAGGCGCGCAAGGTCGACCGGCACGAGCGCCTGGCCATCCGCCAGGCCGCACGCGAGGAACTGCTGGCCGAGCAGCGCAACAAGCTCGACGCCCTGGGCAAATCCGGCGAGGTCGATCCGGCCACGCTCAAGAAGGTCATCCAGGCGGCCTACGGGATGGGCGTATGACCATGCCACCCCAAGCAGCCCTGCCGCTTTACGCCTACCAGCGCCGCTGGGTGCAGGACGACAGCCGCTTCAAGATCGCCATGTTCGCGCGCCAGTGCGGCAAGACCTTCACCAGCACGCTGGAGCTGGCGCTGGACTGCGCCCTGGCCGAGGCCCAGGGCCAGCGCCGCCGCTGGGTCATCCTCAGCCGTGGCGAGCGCCAGGCGCGCGAGGCCATGAACGAAGGCGTCAAGCTGCACCTGGCCGCGCTGTCGGCGGGCTTCAAGGCCTACGACTACGAGTGGGAGGCCGGCATCAAGGCGCTGGAGGTGGAACTGCCCGGCGGCAGCAAGATCACCGCCTTGCCCGCCAACCCGGACACGGCACGGGGTTTTTCCGCCAATGTGCTGCTCGACGAATTCGCCTTCCACCAGGACAGCCGTGCCATCTGGAAGGCGCTGTTCCCGGTCATCTCCAAGCCGGGTCTGAAACTGCGCGTCATCTCCACGCCCAACGGCAAGAGCAACAAGTTCTATGACCTGATGACGGGCAAGGATGACGGCTGGAGCCGCCACACCACCGACATCTACCAGGCCGTGGCCGATGGCCTGCCGCGCGACATCGAGGAGCTCAAGCGCGGCGCGGGCGACCCCGACCTGTGGGCGCAGGAGTTCGAGTTGCAGTGGCTCGACGAGGCCAGCGCCTGGCTGCCTTTCGAGCTGATCACGGCCTGCGAGCACGAGGCGGCGGGCCTGCCCGAGCATTACCAGGGCGGCCCGTGCTTCATCGGCGTGGACATCGCCGCGCGCAACGACTTGTTCGTGATCTGGGTGTTCGAGAAGGTGGGCGACGTGCTGTGGACGCGCGAGATCGTCGAGCGCCGCCGCATCACCTTCGCCGAGCAGGACATGCTGCTCGACGACGTGTTCCGCCGCTACAACGTGATCCGCGCCTGCATGGACCAGACCGGCATGGGCGAGAAACCCGTGGAAGACGCCCAGCGCCGCCACGGCAGCAGCCGCGTGCAGGGCATCCTCTTTACTGGCGCGGCCAAGCTGGAGCTGGCCACGCGCGGCAAGGAAGGCTTCGAGGACCGGCGCGTGCGCATCCCGGAAGGCCGCAATGACTTGCGCGCCGACCTGCACAAGCTCAAGAAGGTGACCGGCGCCACCGGCACGCCGCGCTTCGTGGCCGACAGCGACAGCAATGGCCACGCCGACCGCACCTGGGCCAACTTCCTGGCGCAGCACGCGGCGGCCGGCGGCGAGAGGGTCATCGACTACGTGCCCGTGCCCGCGCATCCGCGCGGCTTCGACAACATTTCCAGCGCTCGCCTGGTCGACAGCTTCGACGGCCTGGCAGCAGACATCCACCTGCCCGAGCCGCAAGGCTGGTAGGAGTACCCATGGCAACCTCCCGCATCCTCGGCCCCGACGGCCAGCCCATCCGCACCGCCGACTTGGCCGAGCCGCAGACCGCGCGCCTGGGCCACCTGCAGCGCGAGCTGCAGAGCCACCCCACGCGCGGCCTCACGCCCAGCCGGCTGGCGGCCATCCTCGACGCGGCCGAGAACGGCGACCTGGTCAGCCAGTTCGAGCTGTTCGAGGACATGGAAGAAAAGGACGGCCACATCGCCAGCGAGATGGGCAAGCGCCGCCGCGCGCTGCTGCTGGACTGGGAGATCGTGCCGCCCGTCAATGCCAGCGCGCAGGAGAAGCGCGCGGCCGAGCAGCTCGGCGAGCTGATGACCGACGTGCCCGACTTCGAGGACATGCTGTTCGACGTGACCGACGGCATCGGCAAGGGCTTTGCCTGCCTGGAGATCGAGTGGCACCGGCTGGACGGCTGGTGGCTACCCAAGTCCATCACGCACCGGCCGCAGAGCTGGTTCCGCCTGCACCGCGGCTACCGGCAGGAGCTGCGCCTGCGCAGCAACACCACCGACGCGAACGGCGTGCTGGGCGAGCCGCTGCTGCCCTTCGGCTGGATCACCCACGTGCACAAGGCCAAGAGCGGCTACCTGGAACGCAGCGCGCTGTTCCGGCAGCTGGTGTGGACCTACCTGTTCAAGAACTACAGCGTGGGCGACCTGGCCGAGTTCCTGGAGATCTACGGCATTCCGCTGCGCCTGGGCAAGTACCCACCCAGCGCCACCGAGAAAGAGAAGGCCACGCTGCTGCGCGCGCTGCAAGGCATCGGCCACAACGCCGCCGGCATCGTGCCCGAGGGCATGCTGCTGGAATTCCACAACGCGGCAGCAGGCGATCCGGCCGCATTCCAGTTGATGATGGACTGGTGCGAGAAGAACCAGTCCAAGGTCATCCTGGGCGGCACGCTGACCAGCGGAGCCGACGGCAAGAGCAGCACCAACGCGCTGGGCAATGTGCACAACGAGGTGCGCAAGGACTTGCGCGATTCCGACGTGCGGCAAGTCAACACCACGCTGACGCGCGACCTGGTCTATGCGATTGCCGCACTCAACGGCCTGGCGCCGGGAGGCATCCGCCGCGCGCCGCTGTTCCGCCTCCATGCCGAGGAGCCCGAGGACCTGGCCGCCTATGCCGACGCGCTGCCCAAGCTGGTGGCCATCGGCATCAAGCCGACCGTGCAGTGGGCGCACGAGAAGCTGGGCATCCCGCAGGCGCAGGAGGGCGAGGCGGTGCTGGGCGCGCCCGCGCCCGCGCCTGTGTCGTCTGTACCTGCCGTGCCACCCGTGGACGCCGCCGCGCAGGCCGCCGCCGCCACGGCCGGGCGCTACCTGGGCAGCCTGGCTAACCTGGGCTGGGCAGCCGCCGCCGGCCAGCGCCCGGCCGCGCAGCTCACGCCGCCCGAGCTGATGGCCACGCGCCTGGCCGCCGACCTGCGCGCGCCGGTGGGCACCTGGGTCGAGCAGATCCGCGCGCTGGTCGAGCAAGCCGACTCGCTGGCGCAGATCCGCGACGGCCTGGAGCAACTGCTGCCCGGCATGACGCTGGACCAGTACGCCGCCGCCATGGCCGAGGCCCTGCGCGCGGCCGAACTGGCCGGGCGGCATGAGGTGCTGCGCGAGGCTGGAAATGCGGGGACCTGAAATGCGGCGTTTTAAGCGATTTTTCGAGCCACGGGCTACCCGCGCCCATCCCGGCGTTTGTCCCGGCCTCGTAAAAGGCCGTAAAAGGGTTCCCGGGGGGCTGCATGGCTGATGCGTCTTACGCCTCGCTGCCGTTCCGCGAACAGGCCGAGTTTTTCCGGCGCAAGGTCAACCTGCCGACGGTCAGCTGGACCGACATCTACCTGCAGGAGCACGACTGGGCATTCGTCGTGGCCGGGGCCAACCGCGATGCCATCGTGACGGACTTCCGCGCGGCGGTGGACAAGGCCATTGTCGATGGCACCACGCTGGAGACCTTCCGCCGTGACTTCGACCGCATCGTCGCCACCCACGGCTGGGACTACAACGGCGGGCGCGACTGGCGCAGCCGGGTGATCTACGACACCAACCTCTCGACCAGCTACGCCGCCGGCCGCTGGGAGCAACTGCAGGACGCGCCGTACTGGCAGTACGTGCACCAGGACTGGGTGGAACACCCGCGCCCGCTGCACCAGGCCTGGAATGGGCTGGTTCTGGAGCGTGGAAACCCATGGCTGCGTATCCATTTCCCGCCGAACGGCTGGGGTTGTCATTGCGAAATGCGTGGCCTGTGGCCCGAGGACCTGGCGCGTCTGGGCAAGACGGGGCCGGACCCGACGCCCACGGTCACCTGGGTCGACCAGGTCATCGGCCAGCGCTCGTCCAATGGGCCGCGCACGGTGCGCGTGCCGGTCGGCATCGACCCGGGCTTCGAGTACGCGCCCGGCGCGGCGCGGCTGCGCGGCGCCATTCCCCCCGAGCGACCGGACGGCATCCGCCCCGGCGGCGCGGGCAGCGTGCATGGGCACGGCCTGCCCAACACGCGCCCGGCCGATCCGCTGCCGCCGGCGCGCCCAGCGCCCGCCAACGCGGTGTTGCCCCAGGGCCTGGCGCCCGAGACCTATGTCGACAGCTTCCTGCAGCCGCTGGGCGCCACGCGGGATCAGCCGGCCATCGTGCGGGATGTCATCGGCGAGCGGCTGGTGGTGGGCAAGGAATTGTTCACCGACACCCAGGGCGATTGGAAGGTGCTCAAGAACGGGCGCGAGCAGCTCCTGCCGCTGCTGGCGCAGGCGCTGCTGCAGCCCGATGAAATCTGGGTGCGGCTGGAATGGATGTATGCCCTGAAGAAGGCAGTTGTTCGACGTCGCTACGTCGCGCGTTTCCCGGTCGAAGGCGAGGACGTGCCGGCACTGGTGGTGTTCGAGGTGGGCGCGGACGGCTGGACGGGCGTGACGGCATTCCAGCCCGCCACCGGCGACTACCTGGAGAGCCTGCGCCTGGGCGTGCGGCTGTACCAGCGCGAGGACGATCAGGCATGAGAAAGGCCCGCACGCTGCCACATGCGGGCCACCCGGATGTGGGATCGGACGCCCTGGCAGGGGCTGCCCATCCGATGGATGACGCGATTTTAGGGGGCTGACATGGCTGGAGCAAGCATCAAGGTGGACCTCGACGTCAGCGCGGCCGCAGCCGGGCTCGACCGGCTGGACGCAGCGCTGGCCAGCCCGCGCCCGCTCATGGGCCAGATCGGCGAGGCCATCCTGCTGCCCAGCACCAAGGATCGCTTCAGCAGCCAGACCGGCCCGGACGGCCAGGCCTGGGCGCCGCTGTCACGCCGTTACGCCAAGCGCAAGAAGTACAACAAGGACAAGGTGCTCACGCTGCGCGGCTACCTGCGCGGTCAAATGCGCTGGCAGCCCGATGGCGACGACGCGGTGCGGGTGGGCAGCAATCGGGTGTACGCTCGCATCCACCAATTGGGCGGTGAGATCGAGCGCAAGGAACGCTCGGTCCAGCTCTACTTCCGCAAGAATGCCAAGGGCGTGGTGGGCCGGCTGTTCGTCAAGAAGAAGGCCGCCAACCTGACCAAGACGGCCACCGTCGGCGCCCACACCGTGACGGTTCCAGCCCGGCCTTTCCTGGGGCTGTCGGCCGCCGACCGCCAGGCCATCCAGCAGCGCGCCATCGACTGGCTGCGCAGCCTGCGCGGCTGAAGCAAACACCACGCAATCACTGAAGCCGTTCACAAGACGGTCCATCCGCCGCCGCCGACCATGGCGGCATGCCTCGTTCCACCCACACCGCCATCGCCGTTCTGACTGCGGCCGCCACCTCCTCGGTGGCGGTTGCCGCCTGCGCCTTCGCGCTGGCCGGTGCCGAGCCTGATGGCGACAGCGGCCGCATCCTGCTGCAGGTCACCCCGGCCGGCGAATTCGGCCCCAGCGACGGCCGCCCGATGGACGTGCCGGCCTGGCGCATCGACGCGGCCAGCGCGCAGCGCGTGATCGAGCGCTTCAAGGCGCGCAAGAAGCGCACCGTCATCGACTACGAGCACCAGACCCTGCACAAGGAAAAGAACGGCCGGCCCGCGCTGGCCGCCGCCTGGATGCAGGACTTGCGCTGGATCGAAGGCAAGGGCCTGTATGCCGTGGCCGAACTCACGGCCCGCGCCCGCGAGCACATCGCCGCCGACGAAATCCTCTACTTCTCGCCGGTCTTCCAGTACAGCCGGGCCGACGGCACGGTGCTGGACGTGCTCATGGGTGCATTCACCAACGACCCCGCCATCCACGGCATGGACCCGCTGACGCTGGCCGCCGCCACCGCTTACCTCCCCATCCACCAACAGAACCATCAACCGCACCACCAGGAGCCCTCCGTGAATCCTCTGCTCAAGGCCTTGCTGGCCTCGCTCGGCCTGCCCGAGTCCACCCCCGAAGAAGCCGCCACGGCCGCGCTGACGGCGCTGGGTCCGCTGCCGGCGCTCAAGGCCCGCGCCGATGCCGCGCCCAAGGCCCTGGGCCTGGCCGACGACGCCACGGCCGAAGCGGTCACCGCCGCCTGCAGCGCGCTGCGCACCGCCGCTGCGGCCACAGCGGCCACCACGGCCACCACGCCCGACCCGGCCCAGTACGTGCCCATCAGCGTGGTGCAAGACCTGCAAACCAACGTCGCCACGCTGACGGCCAAGCAACAGCAGCGCGACATCGACGACCTGGTGGCGCCCGCCCTGGCCGACGGCCGCCTGCTGCCCGCCCAGGAAGTCTGGGCGCGCGACCTGGGCCAATCCAACATCGCCGCGCTCTCCAGCTACCTGGCCACCGCCCAGCCCATTGCCGCACTGACCGGCAGCCAGACCGGCGGCCGCGCACCCGTGCAAACCAAGGACGCCAACGGCCTGACGCCCGACGAGCTGGCCGTGGCCGCCGCCTGCGGCCTCACGCCCGCGCAGTTCGCCGCCGGCAAGGCCTGAAGGCAGGCACCCGCAACCCCACCCGAAAGGCTGACCCATGACCGCTTTGACCACTGACCGCAGCACGCCTTACCGCGCAGGCGACCAGGTTTCCGACCCGCTGGCCACCGGCGCCGTGATCTACGCCGGCGCGCTCTACGCGCTGGACGACGACGGCAACGCCGTGCCCGCCACCGCCGACGGCAACACCGTGCGCGCCGTGGCCCAGGCCCGCGCCGTGCAGGCCGATGGCGACGAGCGCGTCGACGGCCACCGGGGCGCCTGGCGCTTCGGCAACGCAGCCGGCGCGGCCGAGCTGACCCGCGCCGACATCGGCGGCGTGGCTTATGTGGCCGACGACCAGACCGTCAGCAAGACCGGCACCGCCGTCGCCGGCCTGGTGCTCGACATCGAGGACGGCGAGGTGTGGGTCGACATCGGCCGCGCCAGCGTCACCGTGGCCGCCGCCGAGGCCGCCGGCGAGTAATCCGCCGCCCATCCACCGCGTATCCGCCGCCCACCGCAACTCTTTTTCAATCGGAGCAACCGACATGATCATCAACCGGGGCAACCTCAAGACGCTGTATGTGGCGTTCAACGCCGCCTTCAAGGCCGGCCTGGGCCAGGCCGCCAGCCAGTACGCGCAGATCGCCACCGTGGTGCCCAGCACCACCGGCAGCGAGGAATACGGCTGGCTGGGCCAACTGCCCAATATGCGCGAGTGGCTGGGCGACCGCGTGGTGCACGGCATCAGCGAGCACGACTACACCATCAAGAACAAGGCCTTCGAGCTGACCATCGCGGTGCCGCGCACGGCCATCGAAGACGACCAGTTCGGCGTCTACACCCCGATGTTCCAGGAAATGGGCCGCTCGGTCGCCGCGCACCCCGATCAGCTCATCTTCCAGTTGCTCGCCAACGGCCGCACCGCCCAGGGCTACGACAAGGTGCCGTTCTTCAGCGCGGCCCATCCGGTGCTCGACGCCAAGGGCCGGCCTGCCACGCAGTCCAACATCGACGACGGCGCGGGCGGCAGCGGCACCTGGTATGTGCTGGACACCACGCGCGCGCTCAAGCCGCTGATCTTCCAGGACCGCAAGCAGCCCAACTTCGTGGCCAAGGACTCGGAAACCGATGACAACGTCTTCGACAAGGGCGAGTTCAAGTACGGCACCGACCGGCGCGGCAACGGCGGCTTCGGCTTCTGGCAGCTCGCGCAGTCCAGCACCAAGGCGCTGACCGCCGACACCCTGTGGGCCGCCATCGAGGCGCTGGAATCGCGCAAGGGCGACCATGGCCGCCCGCTGGGCCTGCGCGCCAGCCTGCTGGTGGTGCCCAGCAACCTGCAGAAGACCGCCACCACGCTGCTCAACAGCGACCTTGTGAGCGACGGCACCACCACCGTGAGCAACGGCCTCAAGGGCCGGCTGCAACTGCTGGTCAGCCCCTGGCTGGCCTGATCGCTAGACCGCCGCGCGCGCCATGCCCTACATCACCCACACCGAACTCGCCGAGCGCCCGGGCGCCCGGGAACTGGCCCAGGTGGCCGGCTCCCTGGCCCAGCCGGTGCGCGACGACGCGCTGATGGACGCCACCCTGCGCGCCGCCGACCGCAGCGCCTGGACGGTAGCCGAGGTCGCGGCCGCCGATGCGGCCCTGGCGCGCATCGACGACGCCGTGGCCGAGGCCGGCGCGGTGATCGACGGTTTCCTCTCCCAGCGCGGCTACACGCTGCCGCTGACACTGCCGGCGACGAGCACCGGAAAGTCGCTGCTCACGTCCTGGTGCCGCGCCATCGCGCGCTACCTGCTCAACAAGTCGCGCGTGACGGACGAGTCCAAGGACCCGGTCGCACGCGACTACCGCGACGCGCTGAAGATGTTGCAGCTCATGGCCAGCGGCAAGCTGAGCCTGGGCGCCGACGACCCGGCTGTGTCGCAGAACACCGGCATGACCGATGTGCGCTTCGCGGGCGCGCGGCCCGTCTTTGGCCGCGACCAACTGCGCGGCTTTCGCTGAAGCGGACCCGCCATGGACGTCTCTCCCATCGTCGCCCGGCTGCAGGCCCAGGTCCAGGACGTGATGGCCGTCGGCGCCGCCGCCGAGCTGGACGCCGCCATGCGCGGCCATGCTCGTCCGCCCGCCGTCTACGTCATGCCCGGCATCGAGAAGAACGTGAGCGGCATCGAGGGCGCGGGCTGCAGCGCCGGCACGCTGCAGACGGTGTCGGTCATCACCGTGGTCGACGAACTGGGCGACGCCACCGGCGGCGGCGCCTTGAAGGGCCTGCCCGCCATCCGCCGCCAGATCCTCGCCGCCCTGGGCGGCTGGACGCCCGACGAGCGCCTGGCCGACCCGATGGCCTTCCTGCAGGGCGAGCTGATCCAGTTCGAGGGCGACGGGCTGCTTTGGTGGTCCGACGAGTACGTCTGCATCCGCTACGGCGGTTTTTGAACACCTTCCAGAACACCAGGAGCACACGCCATGGCACTCATCGCCAAGATCGCCGCCACCGTTCACGACGGCCAAGGCGGCACCGTGGCCATCCAGGCCGGCGCGTCCCTCAAGGGGCAGCCGGATGCTGTCGTCCAGCAGTTGCAGGCGCTGGGCGCCACGGCCGAAGCGCCCGATGCCGCGACGACGACCACCCGCCAGTCAGCAAAGGCCAGTGCGGCGGCGGCCACGACCACCACCGCCGCCGCCACCAGCACCGCCGACACGGCGACCGCATCGGCCGCAGACAGCGCGGCGAGCTGATCCACCTCAACCACAAACCAGGAGCCCAACTATGGCCACCCGTCAATACTGCTGCTTTAAAGGCCGGGGAGAAATCTCCCTGGTCAACTACGCCGCGCGCCTGGCCGCGACCGCTGGCTTCTTGCCGGTCGGCAATGCGTCGGCCTTCGCCATCGCCGTGGCCGAGACGACCGAGAACGTGCAGGACTTCACCTCGCCGGCCGGCGGCGTGGCCTGCGCCTTCCGCGAGATCCAGACCGTCACCGCCAACCTCACGCTGCGCTGCCACTCGCCCGCCAACTGGGCGCTGGCCACCAGCGGCGCGGGTGCCGATGCCGAGGTCGCCACCGCTGCAGTCGTCAACGAGGAACACGTGCTGTGGCCCGGCACCGTCGAGCCGCTGGCCCACCTGATCGACGACAGCGTCGCCCCCATCGTTACCAGCCTGGATGGCGAAACGACTTACGTGCGCGGCACCGACTACGACGTGACGCCGGCCGGCTCCATCGTGCAGATCGCCACCGGCGCCATCCCCACGCCCACCGTCACCAGCGGCAAGGGCCAGCCCAACGTGCGCGTCAGCTACACGCGCCGCGACCAGACGTTGGTCCAGCTCTACGCGCGCCCGGCCGAGGCCGTGGCCTTGCACTTCGACGGCTACAACGTCGCCGAGACGCCGATCAGCGCGACCCACTTCGACCTGTTCCGCGTCGTCTTCGGCCCGGCGGCGACAGTGACCGTGATCGGCGACAACCTGGCGCAGCTGGAGTTGACCGGCACGGTCGAGCGCGACCCGAGCAAGGCGTTGGGCACGCTGGCGAATCCGTTCAGCCAGTACGGCACGCTGAAGATCTGACACCCGCCGCGCGCACGCCCATATGTCCCGCCTCGACTACTTCGCCGACGCCCACAACGCCCACCACCTGGGCCGTGGCGAGGTGCACTTCACCGCGCCGCTGCTGCCGGCCGGTGGCGGGGTCAACATGGCCGCCTACGGTGTGCGCTGGGGCAACAACTGGCCCGCGCAGCCGGCCACGCCCGGCGAGCTGCGCCTGCCGCCCGGCCGCTTCGTGGGCAACGCGCGCGGGCTGACCCTCACGCCCACGGTGCGCCGCCTGGCCACGAGCGCATGGGACACGCGCGGCAACCTGGTCGTCGACGCGGTCGAGGCCAGCCTGGTGCTGCACGGCCACGGCGCGGCCAACCTGGTCGATGCGCTGCACGCCGTGCGCACCCGGCCCGACAGCCGCCAGGCCAGCGAGACCATCCACACCGGCCGCGCCAGCATCGAGGCCGGCTGCACGCTGTTCACGCGGCACCTGGTCGACCTGGCGCAGCCCGTGCTGGTGCAGCCCAGTTGGGCCGACTGGGAAGAAGGCGTGCACTGGCGCCGGACGGCCCATGGCGTGCTGATCGCCGCCGGCTTCTCCGGCCCCATCGGCTCCAGCATCCAGATCCGCTACACGCCCGAAGGCAGCGCCGACACGCTCGACGCGCTGGCCCAGCCCGGCATCGAGCTGGGCCTGAGCTTTGCCGGCACCAACCTCATCGACGGCCGGCCCGTGCGGCTGGACGCCTACCGCTGCCGGCCCATTCTGGAGGGCAGCTTCGCGCCGCTCAACGAATCGGTCGGCGCCATCTCGCTCAAGTTTTCCCTCCAGCCCGTGCGCGTCTCTGCAGCCGCCACGGCCTGGTACCGCGTTCTGCGCGGTCACTACAACGACGCACACTGACCATGGCGACCCAACAGCTCGCGCGCGGTCTCTGGACCGGCTTCGCGCCCACGCAAGATCCCTTCCACACGCCCAACGGCATGGCCGAGAACCTGCGCACGCTCGACGACGTGTTCGGGCTCTACACGCTGCTGGCGCCGCAGCCGGTGGATACGCCGCTGCCGGCGGCGCCGGCCGATGGCGATGGGCAGATCTACGTGGATGGCACGTTCGCGGTGTTCAACGCGGGGAGCTGGAAGCGCTATGACGCGCGGCCTGGGGTCAAGGCGATCATGGCTGATGGCTCGGATGTCTACCTGAGCACGGCCGAGGGCGGCTGGCTCAGCATGCGGCAGAGCTCGGGCATCGACACCGGGCTGATCTCGCAGGGCATCTACCTGACCACGGCCTCGGGCATCGCGGCCGTCCAGGACGGCCAGTTCTTCGGTACACCATCGCCGAACTCCGACGAGTTTCTGATCCTGTGGCAGCGCGTCGGCACGGAGGCGGTTGAGCAGAAGCGCTACCCGACGTTTGCAGCGATCGACGCGGCCCGCACCGAGGCGAAAGCCTGGGCGGTGCAGGAGGTCGATCCTGTCGAGGGGGAGAACTACTCGGCCAAGCATTACGCGGGCCTGGCCGGGGCCGATGCCGCAGCCACAGCTGCCGACGCAGCCCAGGCTGCCACGGACCGCGCCCTGGCCGACCAGGCTGCCGAGGATGCTCGCGCATCGGCCAAGGCGTCCGGCCCCATCCGGGAGTTTTACGCCACCCACGCACAGGCCGTTGCCGCGCTGGCACGCGGTGAGCTGGTCGACGGCGACCGCATCGAGATCTATGTCGACGAGACGCTGGACGGCGCGAATACGCGCTATGTGGTTGAAGGTGGGGTGTTGGTTTTTGTGCAGAACATGGATCAGATTCGGGAGGACCTGGCCTCATCTACAAAAGGCGCACGCCTCGTTGCAGGCGTCGATGACGCCACGGTCTACCCCGCCAATTCGCTCGCGTTCACTGTCGTCACACGGGAGGGCTCGGGCTTTGTCAACGTCAACAGAGCGCGTCCGGACGGCGGCTGGGGCAGCACTTCGGCCGCTCGTGCGGCGCTACGTGATCTGCATCAGAGCGAAATGGCGATCTACTACCCGCGTGGGCTCGATGTCGTGATCGATGAGGCCGATCCGGAGGAGTGCATCCAGATGCTCCCCGGCCAGCGTATCCAGGGCTGCGGCGGCCAATATTTCCAGGGCGCGGCGGCGCACTCGAAGATCACGAATGTCTCGCCTGGCGGGTACGGTCTTGTCTACCTCCAATACAACCAGTCAGCACAGGCCAGTCAGGATATTCGCGGCATGACGATCATTGCCGACAATGCGATCTGCATCAACGACCGGGACGCGGAGTTAACCAACGCCACCGCCATCCCCCCAGTCCTCCGGTTCGTCATGCAGGACTGCTACCTGTGCCCTTACACGCTTTCGTGGAATGAGACAGACATCGAAAAGTACGGGCTGCAGCTCATCAAAGCGTTTGACATTGACGTGCGCCGCAATCAGATCCGGTATTTCGATGTGAACCTGCTCATGCAGGGCAGCGACATTGGCGAAGTCTGCAACAACCGGTTGCTCAATGGCAAGCACTTCACGATTTTGGACATCGCGCGGGGCAGCTTCGGGTCATCGGCCTGGGTCCACAATAACGACCTGATCGGCATGATGGAGGGGACCGATGGAAACCCCTCGTCTGGGGTATTCATTAAAGTATCTGGAGGACAGAAGCGCTACTCCCGCAATTACATGGAGGCCGTCAACGAGGTCAAGGGATTCGTGGATATCGGCGGCGACAGCGGATTCCCGGAATACGGAAGCCCAACTGCCATCGTCTCTGCGATTCACAACGGGGACTTCGACATGAACCGCTGTGATGGCCAGGGTTACGCTACCGACTTCGTGTACCGTGTGAACGCTCCGGCGGCCAAGCTACGGATTCACCATCAATCCACAACAGGCACCAAGCTGGCCCCGGAACAGACGCTACTCTGGAATGTCTCGGATGCGCTTGGCAACCGTCCGCGCGTACTCTACAGCGCAACCCTGATGGCGGACATTTCGATCAAGGGGACAGAGTTTGGGCGCTTCGACGGGTACGAGTCGACGCAACAAGCCTCCGGCGACCGGGGCGAACTGGTGCTGACGGCGAAGGGGCTTGGGGCACTGCGGGCACCTAGTCTCAACACCGACAACGGGGGGCTGTATGTGGGAACCGATGGCGAGAACATTACGCTCTCTGCTGCCACGCCGACCGACCTGCAAGTTGTCTTCATTTTCAATCAGTACGACGAAATTTTTGCCCCGTATAGTGCGGGAGCTGTGACCGTTGAGGTTGTCGCTCGCAGCACATCCGCGTCCGGCGACACCCTTCAGGGCCGCTACCGGGAGCCGTCAACGTCCAGCGGCTTGCTCGGCACTTTCGCATTGACGCAAAAGTTCCAGCGGTTTAGTTTCGTCATCTCGGGTAGCGTCATCAGCCAGGATGGAAACTCCGGATTCTCGCTGCAGCGTACGACATCGAACGGCGAGATACAGATCAAATCGGTCACGTATCGGCGTGGCGCGGAGCGTGTTGCTCAGGTCGCATATTCGAATTTCACGGTGGCCGCTGGCAGCACTGTGAGCCAGGACTACACAGTCCTCAACGCTGCCGTCGGCAACAACGTGCAGCTTGCGTGGTCCACGAATATCAGCGGGCTCGTCATCACGGCCGCCGTGGATTCAGCGTCTGCCGTCCGGGTCACGATCTACAACCCGGGGGCCACGTCGAAAACAGTCAGCGCAGGGGTATTGACCCTTCTCACGAAGGATCAGTTGTCCCTCATCGGCCACACCGCCTGAAAGGATTGACCATGGCATTACTTAAAGACTCCGAGTATCGCGGCCTCGCGGTCCCCTCTGCGTACATCCGGGTCGTCGGGCCTGCAATAAATCCGGACAAGACAAGCATGACGTTTGCTGTGCACTGTCACGCGGCGGCTGGGACGGAACTGCTGCTCGCGGCCACTCGGGAGTGCGCATATGACATAGATGGCCCCAACCCGTTCTGCCAGGCCTATGCGTACCTCAAGACCCTCGCCGAGTTCGAAGGGGCTGAGGACGTGTTGGAGGAGGGGCAGACGGCATGACCAAAAACCTCTTCCAATCCCCTGTCTCGAAAACCATCGCCGGCCAGACCTTCCTGGTCAGCAAAGTCCCGTTCGAGGCCTTCGACGCGGCGGTCACCTTCGGCCAATGGCTGCTCAACCATGCTGGCGGCGTGATGGACCTGGCCGCGCTCGAACAGCTCAAGGGCGACAGCGCAGTCAAGCAGGCCCTGCAGCAGCTCCTGGCCGCATGTCTTGCCGTCGACGTCGACGGCGCACCGCAGCCGCTCACGGCCGCCGACGTGCAGCGCATGCCAATCCCCATGGTGCTGGAGGCTGCATACGTCGTGCTGGAGACCAACCTGGATTTTTTTACCCAGAGCCTGGCGGCCATTCGGCCGATCCAGGACCGGCTGATGTCGATTGGTTCGCCGTTGCTCAGCAACTCATCGCCGCCGGCCACGACCGCCAGCAGATCCGGCGCTATAGCTACGGCGAGCTGATCGGCTACTTGCAGGCGGTTGCGGATCAGGCAGACCGCAGCGCGCAACACCAGGCGGCGCATACGGCGGCGGCGCTTTCCGGGGGCTCTATGTGAGCCCCTTTTTTATGAAGTCGTTCCAAGGACGTGAGGCGCGCGGGTGACCATCATCGGTCACCATGTCCTCCTCCGACGACCTCAACATCGCCCTCCGCGTCCAGGCCAAGTTCGACGATGCCCGACGTGGGGTGCAGCAGCTCAAGGGCGACGTGGTCGAACTGGGCGAGGCTGGCCGCAAGGCGTCCACCGACCTGGCCCATGTGCCAACGCCATCGGCGCAGACCGACTGGCAGCAGAAGCAAGCCCAGGCCGCAGAGGCGACAGCACAGGCCACAGACAAAGAGAAGGCCGCCATCGACCGCCTGATCGGCAGCCTGGACCCTGCGGCCGTGGATTCGCAAAAGCTGGCGGCCGCGCAGGTCGAGCTGAATACGGCCCTCTCCAAGGGCCTCGTCACCCAGGAACAGCACACGCGCCTGGTCGCCCTGGCGCAACAGCGTTACACCGGCCTGGGCGTGTCGGCGGGCCAGACTGCGGCGGCGATGCGCATGCTGCCGGCGCAGATCACGGACATCACGACCAGCCTGGCCAGCGGCATGCCGGTGTGGCTGGTGGCGATCCAGCAAGGCGGGCAGATCAAGGACAGCTTCGGCGGCATCGGCCCGGCGGCCAAGGCCATGACCGCGCTGCTCAGCCCGGCCAAGTTGGCGGTCGGCGGCCTGGCGGTGGGCATTGGCACGCTGGCCGCGATCATGATCAAGGGCGAGCGTGACGCCCTGGCCTACAACGTGGCCATCCAGACCACGGGCAATGCGGCGGGCGCGACGCTGGGCCGGATCAAGGCGCTGGCCGAGGAGGCCAACCGCGTCAGCGGCATCAGCAAGAGTGTGGCCGAGTCGGCGGCCGTGGCCATGGTGCAGTCCGGGCGGCTGGGCATCCAGGTCATCGGCAACCTGACCACGGCCGTCAACGGCTACGCGCAGGCCACGGGCCAATCGGTCGATGCGGCCGCGTCGTCGCTGGCCAAGCTGTTCGCTGACCCGGCGCGGGCGGCCAAGCAGCTCGACGATCAGTTCAACTTCCTCTCGGCCTCACAGCGGCGGCACATCGCGCTGCTGGTCGAGCAGGGGCGTGCCGAGCAGGCGCAGCTCGAACTGAGCCGGGCTGCGGCCGATCACTTTGGCCGCGTGGTGCCGGACAACCTGGGCATCTTGCAACGGGCCTGGCAGGCCGTGACTGGGGCCGCCGGCAGCGCGTGGAGCGCGATGCTGGGCATCGGGCAGCAGAAGTCCCTGGATGCGCAGTTGCAGTCGCAGGAGGCCACGGTGGCCGGGCTGCAGCAGCAGATCGAACGCCGGGGCACGCGTGCCCTGGGCAATCTGCCCCAGCTTCTGGCGGCGGCGCAGGGGCGCTTGACCGAGCTGCAGGGCCAACTGGCGCAGGAAGCGGCCGACGCCGACGGCCAGGCCGCCAAAACGGCGGAAGAGCGCCGCATCAAGCTGCTGCGCGAGCAGTTCGACGCCGAGGGCAAGGCCTACAAGACCGAGGCCGAGAAACTCGCGGCGGCCAAGAAAGACCTGGACGCGCTGCTGGCCGCCGGCACCGCAGGCGGCGGCATCAGCCAGGACGAATACGACACGCGCCTGAAGGCGCTGCGCGAGCGGGCCAACAAGGGCGGCGCCAAGGGCGACTCGGCGGCGGCCGTGGCCATACAGCAGATCAAGTCCGACCTGGCCGCGCTGCAGGCGGCCATCAAGAGCAGCGATGCGGTGCTGGTGAAGGCGCTGGAAGAAGGCCGCGTCAGCCTGGACGATGCCTACGCCCAGCGCCTGGCAGCCCTGCGCGAGGACAGCGCGGCGCAGCGCAAGGCGCTGGAGGATGAAGCCCGCACGGCCGGCACGACCAAGGCGCGCAAGGTCGAGATCCAGGCGCAGCTCAAGGTGCTGGGCACGAGCCTGACCACGGCCGAACAGGCCCTGGCCGACTGGCGCAAGGCCGAGGAGTTGAAGCTGGCGAATCTGACGGTGCGCCTGCGCGTGGACACCGCAGCACTGACGGGCCAGTTCGACCGCCGGGCCATCGAGCAGCAACTGCGCCAGCAGTACGCGGGCGATCTGCAGGCGGCGGGCCGGATTTCCGACCCGGCCGAAGCCAACGCCGCCAAGGAACGCATCGAGCTGCTGCTCCAGGCCGCCGCCGCGCAGGCCGAGTTCAACAACAAGCTGGCGGAGGCCCAGCGTCTGCAGGGCGAGCTCGGGGTGATCGAGCAGGCTATCCAGAACCAGGTCAGCAGCGGGCAGATCAGCCAGATTCAGGGCGAAGCGAAGATCCAGCAGGCACGCGCGGCGCAGGTGCCGATGCTGCAGCAGATCGTGGCCGAGCTGGAGCGCATCCGGGACGCGCTGCCACCGGATGCAGTCGTGGCGCTTGACAGCATGAATACCAGCATCGGCCAGTTGCGAAACACAGCGGCAGCCGCGACGCCGGTGGTGGTCGACCTGGGCACGCGCCTGCGCAATACCGTTATCGACGGCATGGCCGATGCCGCCGCCACGGCGGTGGCCAACTGGAGCAACTTGCGCGACGCGGCCGCCACCACTCTTAAGCAGATCGCCGCCGATATCGTCCGGTCCGACATCAAGCGGCTGCTGACCAACCTGTTCACGGTGGACTCGGGCTCGGGTGGCGGCACCACCGTCATCGGTGCAGTGGCCTCCGGCGTCCGTTCGGTGTTGGGATTCGCTGAGGGTGGCTCGCCGTCCACGGGCGGCCGCATCGTCGGGCCGGGCACTGGCACCAGCGACAGCATCCCGGCGCTTGTCGACGGCGTGCGGCCCATCCGCGTGAGCAACAACGAGTTCATCCACCCCGAGCGCGCGGTGCAGCACTACGGCTTGCCTTTCATGGAAGCCGTGCGCACGCTGCGCCTGCCCAAGCCGCAGTTCGCCTTTGGTGGACTGGTTTCGGCCAGCCAGCGCGTGCGCTTCGCCACAGGCGGTTCGGTCTCGTCGTCCAGCGGCAGCGAATCGGCCACGTCGGCGCCCCAAGTGCTGGTGCGCTTCACGAATACCGGCACGGCCAAGCAGCAGGTCGGCGACGCCAAGGTCACCCAGGAAAGCGGCAGTTGGGTCATCGACGTGCTCGTGGCCGATGCCCAGAACGGCGGGCGCGGCACGCGGGCCATCAAGGCCGCGATGCAAAGGAACTGAGCCATGGCCTACACCCGTTTTCCCGACTATGCCCAGCTGGTGCTGGAAGACGACTACGAGCCCACGGCCACTGGCGGCGTCGAGCGCACCGAGATGGATGACGGCTTCGTCGAACAGGTGCCGATCCAGTCGCTGGCCCGCTACGAGATCGCGCTGAGCTACCGGCTGGCCAGCCAGGCCGACAAGGATGCGTTCGAGATCTGGCGGCGCGAGAGCCTCCGTCTGGGCACGGCCTATTTCGCATGGCCCGACCCGGAGGACCCGGCCGGCGCCACGCTGCGCCGCGCGCGCATCGTCTCGGGCGAGGTGGCCTACAAGGCCTTGAGCAACCGTTTCGATGACTACCTGGCGTCGTTCACCTTGGAGTACTGGCTGTGAGCGCGCGCAAGTCCACTCGATTCCGCCGCGCCGCGCAGCAGCTCTCGCCCGACGACCGGCCGCTGATGTTGCTGGAGCTGTCGCATGCGTTGCTGCCCGAGCCCATGCGCTTCGTCAATGACAACGCCGACATCGTCTCGCGCGAGCGGCTGTACCTGGCCAGCGCCTTCGAGTTCGTCTGGCCCGATGACCAGGACGGCCGCACGCCGGCGGCCAGCTTGGCCATTGCCAACTTCTCGGGCGGCGTGGGCGCGTTCTTCGAGCGCACGCACGGTGGCCGGGGCGCGGTCATTACGGCGATCCAGATCATGCGCGGCGCGCCGGATTTCGTGGAGGACGAGCTGACGCTGGATCTGCGCAACATCGAAGTAACCGTCAAGTCCGTCACCGGCCAGCTCGGCTATGACGACATCCTCAACAAGTCGGCCGTGGGCTACACCTACCGGCCGGAGACTGCGCCGGGGCTGTTCTGATGCATTGGTCCGATCCTTATCTCAACATCCCGCACGCCGTGCTGGACTGCGGTCAGCTTGTCGAGCGCGTTCTGCGCGAGCAGTTAGGCCGCGACGTGCATTTCCCCCAGCGCCAGGCGGACGACCTGGTGCATCGCTCCAGCCTGATCGTCGATCACGCGGCGGACTTCGCCCGGCCCATCGGCCAGGCCGAGGACGGCTGCGGCGTGCTGATGTGGGCGCGCGGCCGCCGGGCGCACATCGGTTTGTACTGCTTGATAGACCGCGTGCCCTATGTGCTGCACAGCGATTCGCTGTTCGGGTCGAGCGTGCGCACGCCACTGGCCCGGCTGCCGTACAAGGTGGAGGGCTACTACGCATGGCTGTAGACCCGGGGCTGATGCCCACCATCTCGGTCACCTGGTGCCCGAACCCGCTGCGGCCGGCCAGCGACCGCCAGGCGCTGACGGTGGCGCTGGTGCCGGGCGATACGGTGCAGGCTATCGTCGGCCGGCTGGGCCTGGCGTCGACGCCGCTGGCCGTGGTCATCAACGGCCGGCCGCTGGGTGCCGAGCAGTGGTCCGCCACGCCCGTGGCCGTCTCCGACTTGCTGGTGCTGCGCCAGGTGCCCAAGGGCGTGGTCGAGGGCAGCGCGGTCACGGCCAAGCTGATCATGTCGGCCAACATGGCCTATGGCACGGCCTTTGTGCTGGGCACGGCTATCGCGTTTGCGGCCAATGCGGCGATCGCCTTCGCGGTCTCGACGCTGGCGTCGTCGCTCGCGCGCAAGAGCAGCAGCAGTGCCTATGCCGCCGACGATGCGCCCACGGCCTACAGCGTGGAGGGCGGCTCGAATTCGGCGCGGCCCTACGAGCCGTTGCAGTTGGTTCTGGGTGAGCACCGGGTGTATCCGGACTACGCCTGCCGGCCCTTCGCCGAGTACGTGCTGGACCCGACGACCACGACCGAGGTGATCAACAACACGCCGGTCTACGAGACGCAGACGCACCCGGACTTCGGGTTCTCTGCCGGCGAGGTGTTGTCGCCGTGGGTGCTGATCTCGACGACGGGCTCGGCGACCGATGGCGATCTGCTGGCGTACTACGGCGATGGCGCGAGCCGGACCTACACCAGCAGCAGTGGCGGCACGGTCACGCGGCCGCATACCTTTGTCGTGCGCCACACGGCCAGCACCGACCAGGTCGCCACCTACGAGGACTACCTGACGCTGATTGCCGACACCGGCGATGACGGGTCGAGCGGCGGCGATGGGCCAAGCGACAGCTCGGGCGACGACGGCTCCGACAGCGGGGATTCCAGTGGTGACAGCGGCGACAGCGGCGATGGTGGAGGCATGTGATGGCGAGTTGGAGCGCACTGAACACCGCGCTGCCTGTACTGGTTCGGTACGGCTACACGGTCACCTACAACACGGAGCGGCTGACGCAGCAGTTCAACTTCGGCTTTGGCGACCTGACGATCAGCGAGCCGCGTATCGGCGCCAACGACCTGGCGCAGTACAACGCGGCCGAGCTGATCGACAGCCACGTGCCCGCCGGCCAGGCCGACCGTACCGCGCTGGCCGGCTACACCAGCGTCAACTGGCCGGGCGACGACTTCCCGGGCAATGTGCAGACCGTCGACGGCGGCGCGCTGGAGCAGAACGACAGCGTGACCAACAGCGGCTGGGTCGAGCGCCAGGGCTCGCAGGGCGGACGCTACATCCAGCTCGACATCACGGGCCGGCTGTTCCGCCAGGGCAGCGGTGGCATCGAGAATCTGTCGTGCGTGTTCGAGGCGCAGTACCAGGTGCCGGGCTCGTCGACGTGGGTGGATTTCCCGTTCTCGCCCATGACGATGACCAACGGCAGCAGCCGGGTGGCCCGCGAGACCTACTCGGCCTATCTGGACCAGCCGGCGATCAAGTTCCAGGTGCGCCGCGTGACGCCCGACCCGACCGATGCCAACGACGTCTCGGAGCTGGAATGGACCCGCGTGAAAGTGTTCCGCGAAGGCGACGCGCTGTACCCGGCCCAGCGCCGGCAGGGGCTGCTCATCAAGGCGACCGGGCAGCTCAGCGGCACGGTGGACCGCTACTCGGCCCTGGTGCGCAGCAAGTGCTGGGTGTGGGACAGCAGCGATCCGTGGGACGGTTCCTTGCCGGGTTCGGGCAACGGTGCGTGGACGTGGACGTACACGGTCAATCCGGCCTGGCTGTTCCTCTACTTCGCGCGGGGCGGGTTCCTGAACGCCACGGCCGCGCCGGATCACCTGGGCCAGGCCGGCTGGCTGGACGAGCCGGCCGCGAGCAATGGCGCGCGGTTGTTCGGTGCCGGGCTGACCAACAACCGGATCGACTACGGCACGCTGATCGCCTGGGGCCAGTTCTGCGACAGCGCCGGCTTGACCTGCCGCATGGCGCTGTCGTCGCAGCGCAGCGCCGGGGCGGTGCTCGACGACATCGCCGCCGCCGGCCGCGCGCGCAAGACCTGGGCACCGGGCAAGCTCTCGGTCTGGTGGGAGGCCGCGGGCCAGCCCTGGCTGACCGCGTTCGGCGCCAGCAACATCGTTGCCGGCACCTTCCGCATCGCCTACATCACGGACGACACGGTCGACGAGTTCGGGCTGTCGTATCCCCGATCCGACAATGACTACGAGGCCGACACGGTCTATGCCACGGTGCCCGGCGTGACGCTGCCGGTCAATCAGACCGTCGAGGAGGCGGTCTACAGCATGCCGCAGGCCCAGGCCCAGCGCCTGGTCAACCTGCTGGCGGCGTCAGCCTACTACCACCGGCGCACGATGACCTGGGAGAGCACGCTCATGGGCCTGACCGTGGCCACGGGCGACATCATCCAGCTCGCCCATGACCTGACCCGGTGGGCCTACAGCGGCCGCCTACGCGGCCTGGCTGTCGCCGATGGCCAGGTCACGGCCGTGGATCTCTCGGCCGAGGTCGAGTTGCCCGAGGGCGGTACCGAGTTCTGGCTGATGGTCACCCCGCCAGGTGGCGACCCGTTCACGGTGCTGTGCGCTCCACCCGATGGCCGCACCCGCCGCCTCGTCGTGCAGGGCACCTGGTCGGCCGAGGATGCGCCCGGCTGGCTGGGCGCGGCCACGCTCAACGACGAGGCCGTCGAGGACTGGGAAGACACGCTGCCCGAGGACTGGACCTTCCTGGCCGGCCCTCTGGCAACACCTGGCAAACGCGTGCGCATCATCGGCATGGAGCCGTCCAGCGCCCGGCGCGTCAAGATCACGGCCCGGGACGAGTACGAGGCCTACTACCCGCTGGAGTACGGCTTGGGCACCGTGCCCGAAGTCACCAGCGGCGAACGTCTGGTGGCCCGCGCCTTCAACCTTGCCGCGCTGCCGGCGGACGGCGGTGCGCTGCGCCTGGTCTGGGAACTCGAAGCCGCCCACGGCGCCGACGTGCGCGTGTCGGTCGACGGCGGCGCCGCCGAGCAGGTGCCGGTGGCCGGGCATGTCACGGTGTTGGGGCGGGAGCTGCTGCTGCCGGTGTATCCGGCGGGGACCAAGCTGACCATCTCTCTTCTACCTGTCGCCGCTGGCACGCCGGTGGGGGTGGAGGGGGACGTGTTGGAACTGACTATCTTGTGATAGCGTGGACAGCATGACCAAGATGCCTAAGTTTGTTCTTGCTGCCGACTTGAAAAAAGGTGACCGTGTGAGGGTCGGTGTCGATGCCATCACTAACGAGGATCTATTCGCCCCCATTGAAAGCATTGCTGCCCCAACTGGCGAACGATCGACCTATGTGGTAGTGACTGCTGCTACTGCGCAGCTAGATTCAACGAAACGCGTGTTGAACGGGTCTGATGGATGGGATTGCATCCAGGCAGATTGAGGTACCCCAGGGCAACCTGGTGAAGACCACAATCCTGGTCAAGTTCGCCTTCAGGGCCGAAGGCGATCAGACATAAGTGTTTTCTGCAGCGTAATTCCTTTACGCTACGTGCAATTCAAATCCGATCCAAATATCTCACTTGCAGTAGGGCAAATATCGCGCCGCGCTTCATGTAGTAGTAAATCCGTGGCCCGGATGCGACGGAGGGCCGGTGCGCCCCAGGGCGGGGCGGCGCCGCGCGGGTTTTCCGGCGGCGCGGGATGGCGGGTGACTACTACAAGAGGCGGGTGGCGGCGGTCGCCGTGCGCCGAGGCTGCGTCATGCGCGTCATGCGCCTCGTGCGCTTCATGCGCGCCAGTCGCCCAAGCCGGTCAGCAGCACCGCCAGCACCACCAGCGCGATGCCCCACTGCTCGGCCGGGCGCAGCCGCTCGCGCAGCAGGCGGCGCGAGACCAGGTAGCCGAACAGCACCTCCACCATGCCCAGCGTGCGCACCGCCGCCACCGTCTGCAGCGCGTAGGCGGTAAACCACAGCAGCGAGGCCAGCGCGCCCATCGCCCCGGCCAGCAGCGACACGCGCCAGTTGCGCAGGCAGGCCCGCAGCCCAGCGCGGTCGCGCCAGGCCAGCCAGCCGCCCAGTGCCAGCGTCTGCAGGCCCTGCGCCAGCACCACGCCCCAGGCCGCCGACAGCCAGGGGCTGATGCCCGGCAACTGCAGCGCCGCGCCGCGAAAGCCCAGCGTCGCCAGCGCGAAGCAGGCGCCGCAGACCAGGCCGTAGAACGAGGCCCGGCCCAGGCGGCCGCCCTGCGGCGCCGCGCCCTTGCCGTGCCAGGCCAGCAGCACCACGCCGGCGGTCGCCAGTGCCGCGCCGGCCAACTGCAGCGGCGCCGGCAACTCGCCCAGGAACAGCGCGCCGAACAGCACCAGCTGCAGCACCTCGGTCTTGGAGAAGGTGACCGAGACGGCGAAGTTGCCGGCCTGCATCGCCATCAGCAAGGCCGCCGTGGCGGCGACCTGGAAGAAGGCGCCGAAGACGATCCAGCCGAAGTAGGCCGGCCCGAAGGGCGGCAGCGCCGGGGCCTGCGCCGGCAGCAGGTAGAGCAGTGCCAGCACCGCCAGCGTGAACGGCAGGCCGTAGAGAAAGCGCACCAGCGTGGCCGGCCAGGCGCCCAGCCCGCCGCTGAGCGAACGCTGCGCGGTGTTGCGCACGGTCTGCGCGGCGGCGGCCAGCACCACCACGGGAATCCACAGGCTGGTTTCGGAGAAGGACAACATCGGCGGCGCGCTCTCGTGTGCAAAGCCGCCGATGCTAATGCCGAGCCGGCCCGGCCGCAGGCGCGAAGTGCGAAGCCATCGCTGCCGGTTGGCGAACGCGGCCGGGGCGCGCCCCGGCCTGGGTCAATCAGCCCAGCCGCACCGGCACGAAGATCTGCGCGTCGCCGCGCTGGATCAGCAGCGCGATCGACTTGCCGGCCTTGGCGACCAGCGCGCGCACCTCGGCGGCGCTGTCCACCGGCGTGCCGTTGACGGCCAGCAGCACGTCGCCCGACTCCACGCCGGCCCGCTCGGCCGCGCCCGTGCTGTCTTCGACCAGCAGGCCGTGCTCGATGCCCGAGGCGCGCTGCTCGGCCGGCTGCAGTGGGCGCAGCGCCAGGCCCAGCTTGCCCTGCTGCTCGGCCTTGGCGGTCTTGCTGGCCGCGCCGGACTTGTCGTCGATGTTGACCAGCGTGGCCACCACCGTCTGTGGCTTGCCCTGGCGCCAGATGTCGAGCGTGAGCGCATCGCCGGGCTTGGCCAGCCCAACCAGCGCCGGCAGGTCGCCCGAGGTGGCGATGGCCTGGCCGTTGGCTTTCAGGATCACGTCGCCGGGCTTGAGGCCGGCCTTGGCGGCGGCGCTGCCCGTCTCGACGTTGCTGACCAGCGCGCCGGACGGGGTGTCCAGTCCGAAGGAGTCGGCCAGGCTCTGGTTGACGTCCTGGATCGCCACGCCGAGCTTGGCGTGCTCGATCTTGCCGTGCGCGGCGAGCTGCTGCTCGACGCGCATCGCCAGGTCGATCGGGATGGCGAAGGACAGGCCCTGGTAGCCGCCGGTGCGGCTGTAGATCTGCGAGTTGATGCCGACCACCTCGCCGCGCGAGTTGAACAGCGGCCCGCCCGAGTTGCCGGGGTTGACCGCCACGTCGGTCTGGATGAAAGGCACTGTGCTGTCGTCGGGCAGGCTGCGGCCCTTGGCGCTGACCACGCCGGCCGTCACCGTGTTCTCCAGCCCGTAGGGCGAGCCGATCGCCAGCACCCACTCGCCCACCTTCAGGCTGCGCACATCGCCCAGACGCACCGTGGGCAGGTGGCTGGCGTCGATCTTGAGCACCGCCACGTCGGTGCGCGCGTCGCTGCCGAGCACCTTGGCTTGGAACTCGCGCCGGTCGGTGAGCTTGACGGTGACTTCCTTGGCACCGGCCACCACGTGCGCATTGGTCAGCACGATGCCGTCGCCGTTGATGATGAAGCCCGAGCCCTGCGCGCGCATGGGCTGCTCCTGCGCGTGCCGGTGACGGCCGCCCTGGCCCTGCTGGAAGCGCTTGAAAAGCTCGGCCAGCGGGTCCTCGCCGTCCGGCCCCGAGAAGGGGCTGGAGAACTGCGCGGCCTGGTCGTCCTCGTCGTCGTCGGCCTGGGCGGTGCCGACCACGCTGATGTTGACCACCGCTGGCCCATAGACCTCGGTGATGCGCGAGAAATCCGGCGGCTGCACGGTGCCGATCACGCCATTGGCCGCCGGCGCCGGGGCCTGCAGCGCGGCCACCGGCTCGCTGGCCTGGGCACGCTCGCTGCGCACCGTGGCGACGCCGGCGACCCCGATGACGCCGGCGGCGGCCAGGGCCAGCACCAGGCGCGAGGCGACGTTGGGCTGGGCCTTGGCCTTGGCAAAACGGGAAGCGGGGTGGTTTTCCTGCTCGGACATGTTGCAACTCCTTGAGTGGACAGGGATACCGGCCGCGTGGGCGACTCAGTGGATGGTGCAACTGTGGCGGCGGGGGCTTAGTGTCTGCTTAAGAAGCGGTTCAAAGTCTTTGCAGGGGGCCGCCGCTCCGCCAGCGGTGCGCCATCGCGTACCGCATGGATGCCGATCAGCCCCGGCGCAGCGCGATGCGGACGATCACACCGGCCACCAGGCCCCAGAACGCGGAGCCGATGCCCGCCAGACTCAGGCCGCAGGCGGTAACCAGGAAGGTGACCAGGGCAGCCTCGCGCTCGTGCTCGTCGTGCAGTGCGGCGGCCAGGCTGCCGCCGAGCGTGCCGAGCAGGGCGATGCCGGCGATCGCCAGCACCAGTGCCTGCGGCAGCGCCGCGAACAGGCTGGCCACGACGGCGCCGAACACGCCGACCAGCAGGTAGAACGCGCCGGCCCAGGCCGCGGCCATGTAGCGGCGCGCCGGGTCGGCGTGGGCTTGCGGGCCCATGCAGAGGGCCGCGGTGATCGCGGCCAGGTTCAGCGCGAACGCACCGAAGGGCGCCAGCAGCAGGTTCACCGCGCCGGTCCAGCCGATCGCTGACGAGATCGGCACCGGGTAGCCAGAAGCCCGGATCACGGCCACGCCGGGCACGTTCTGCGAGGCCATCGTCACCACGAACAGCGGCAGCGCGATGCCGAGCACGGCAGCCACGCTCAGCTGCGGCGTGGTCCAGACCGGCCGGGCCAGTTCCAGGTGCAGTCCGGCGGTGTGCACCAGGCCGCTGGCGGCGGCGATGCCGATGCCGGCGGCCAGGGTCAGGATCACCGCATAGCGTGACCACCAGCGGCGCGCGGCCAGGTAGGCGGCGAGCATGCCGAGCACCAGCAGCGGCTGCGCCGAGATCGCGCCGAAGGCCTCCAGACCGAAGCGCAGCAGCACGCCGGCCAGCATGCCCGAGGCCAGCGACAGCGGAATGCGGCTGAGCATGCGCTCGAAGACCCCGGAGAACCCGGCGACGGTGATCAGCAGGGCCGACAGCACGAAGCCGCCGATCGCCTCGGCCATCGGCACGCCGGCCGCGCTGGCCACCAGCATCGCCGCCCCCGGCGTCGACCACGCGGTGACCACCGGCATCTGCCAGCGCAGCGACAGGCCCAGGCAGGTCGCGCCCATGCCCAGGCCCAGCGCCCACATCCACGAACTGATCTGCGCCGGCGTCGCGCCCAGCGACTGCGCGGCCTGGAACACGATCGCGGCGGAACTGGCGAAACCGACCAGTACCGTGACGAAACCGGCGGCGATGGCGGACAGCGACTGGTCACGTAGCAGGCGGGCGGCGGGTAGGGCATTCATGGCGCGCATTATCGAATGCAAGCATCCGCATGGGCGGTGTGCGGCAGCATCGAGGACGGGCGCGCCTTGATGGGACAACTGGCGTGCGATGGCCGGGGCACTCGCGGGGGCACTCGGCCTGGATGCGTTTCAAGCGTTCATCGCGTGCCAACACGCTCTAAACTGGCAGGCTGTTTCGAACCAAGAGCAACATCCTCATGAAAATCTCCAAGGACACGGCGGTCACCATACGCTACCAATTGACGACGGCGCAGGGCAAGGTCGTGGAGTCGGCGGGGGCCAAGCCCGTGGCGTATCTGCATGGCGGCTACGACAACATCTTCCCCAAGGTCGAGGCGGCGCTGGAGGGCCAGGAGGCGGGCTACAAGGCGACCATCGCGCTGGCGGTGGACGAGGCCTTCGGTCCGCGCGACGAGTCGCTGGTGCGCACCATTCCCAAGAGCGAGTTCCCGCCGGGCGTGAAGGTGGGAGGCCAGTTGCGCGGCCACACCGAGGCGGGCCAGGAGGTGGTGTTCAATGTGCTGAAGATCAAGGGGCCGCAGGTGTTTCTCGACGGCAACCACCCGTTGGCCGGGCAGGCCCTGAAGATGGCGGTCAGCGTGGTGTCGGTGCGGCCGGCCTCGGCCGAGGAGATCGCGCATGGCCACGTGCACGGCGAGCACGGGCACCAGCATTGATGCCGGGTGTACAAAGGCTGGCGCGGCCTGTACAACCGGGGCTGGCCGCATCCGCTGCGGCAAAGGAGACGAGATGACGGCGCAGACGCATGGCGATTACGCGGAGAACCAGGTCGAGATCCCGGCCTCTTTCGTGGCGCTCTACAGCGATGCCCAGCAGCGCCTGCGGGTGCCGGTCGAGAAGCTGAGGCTGCGCTACGAAGTCTGCGAGGACCTGTCGCAGCACCTGGCCGGGCCGGCGCAGGCGATGCTGGATGCGCAGGCGGATTCGTCGCCGGCCACGGGCATCGACATCCAGCGCCGCATCCTCAAGGGCCTGCTGTCGGGCGAGTCGGGCATCGACGCCAACGAGGCCTGCTGGGTGATCCGCCGGCTCGCCGAGCTGCTGGACTGGCCCTTGCTCGATGACGAGGAGATCCGCGCCTGCGGCGAGGAGGAATGAGCCGGCCGCCGCCTGCTCTGGCCTCTCAAGACAAAGCCCCCGCCCGGTTCGCACCGGCGGGGGCTTTTTCCTGGTTCAGCGCGGCGGCTTACTTGGCGGCGACGACGCGGACCATTTCGAGGCACTTGTTGGAGTAGCCCCATTCGTTGTCGTACCAGGAGACCAGCTTGACGAAGGTCTTGTCGAGCGCGATGCCGGCGTCGGCGTCGAAGATCGAGGTGCGGGTGTCGCCACGGAAGTCGGTGGCGACGACCTTGTCCTCGGTGTAGCCCAGGATGCCCTTGAGCGCGCCTTCGGACTGGGCCTTGATTTCGGCCTTGATCTCGTCGTAGCTGGCTTCGGTGTTGAGCTCGACCGTCAGGTCGACCACCGAGACGTCAGAAGTCGGCACGCGGAAGGACATGCCGGTGAGCTTCTTGTTGAGCTCGGGGATCACCACGCCCACGGCCTTGGCGGCGCCGGTGCTGCTGGGGATGATGTTCTCCAGGATGCCACGGCCGCCGCGCCAGTCCTTGTTGGAAGGGCCGTCGACGGTCTTTTGCGTGGCGGTGGCGGCGTGCACGGTGGTCATCAGGCCGCGCTTGATGCCGAACTTGTCGTTGATGACCTTGGCCAGCGGGGCCAGGCAGTTGGTGGTGCAGGAGGCGTTGGAGATGATGTCCTGGCCGGCGTAGGTCTTGTCGTTGACGCCGAAGACGAACATCGGGGTGTCGTCCTTGGACGGGGCCGAGATGATGACCTTCTTGGCGCCCGCGGCCAGGTGCTTGCCGGCGCCGGCCTTGTCCAGGAACAGGCCGGTGGACTCGATCACCACGTCAGCGCCGACTTCGTCCCACTTGAGGTTGGCGGGGTCGCGCTCCTGCGTCAGGCGGATCGGCTTGCCGTTGACCGTCAGGGTGTTGCCCTCGACGCTGACCTGGCCTTCGAAGCGGCCGTGCACGCTGTCGTACTGCAGCAGGTAGGCCAGGTATTCGGGTTCGAGCAGGTCGTTGATGCCGACGATCTCGATGTCATTGGCGAAGTTCTGGACCGCCGAACGCAGCACGTTGCGACCAATGCGGCCGAAGCCGTTGATGCCGATCTTGATAGCCATGGAGAGCTCCTTGAAGTTGAAAAATGGAAACCGGGCAGGGCAGGTGGCGGACCGCCCTGGAAAAAACGCCGCCTGGCACAGGGGCCGGGCGGCGTTTTCGGGGGGATCAGCGCAGGGCCAGCACCTTGCGCACGGTGTCGGCGACGTTCTCGGGGGTGAAGCCGAAGTACTTGAACAGCTCGCCGGCCGGTGCCGATTCGCCGTAGCGGTCGATGCCGACGACGGCCGAGACGCCGTACTTCCACCAGCCGTCGGTCGAGCCCATCTCGACGGCGACGCGCGGCAGGCCGGCCGGCAGCACGCTGACCTTGTAGGCGTTGGTCTGGCGGTCGAACACGGTGGTGCTGGGCACCGAGACCACGCGCACGGCGATCTTGTGCTCGCGGGCCAGCAGTTCCTGCGCCTTCAGGGCCAGCGGCACTTCGCTGCCGGTGGCCAGGATGACGGCCTGGGCTTTCTTGCGCAGGCCCAGGTCGGACGGCTCGGAGAGCACGTAGGCGCCGCGGCTGATGTCGCCGACGTCGCGCTTGGGCGCATAGGAGATGCCCTGGCGCGAGAGCAGCAGCGCGCTCGGGCGGCTCTTGTTTTCCAGCGCGACGGCCCAGGCGACGGCGGTCTCGGCGGTGTCGCCGGGGCGCCAGACGTCCAGGTTGGGGATCAGGCGCAGGCTGGCGGCGTGCTCGATGGACTGGTGGGTCGGGCCGTCTTCGCCCAGGCCGATGGAGTCGTGGGTGAAGACGTGGATGACGCGCAGCTTCATCAGCGCGGCCATGCGGATGGCGTTGCGGCTGTAGTCGGAGAAGGTCAGGAAGGTGCCGCCGTAGGGGATGAAGCCGCCGTGCAGCGCGAGGCCGTTGAGGATGGCGGCCATGCCGAACTCGCGCACGCCGTAGTTGATGTGGCGGCCGATCTGGCCGTGCGCCTGCGTGACCTGGTCAGCGCTGCTGGCGGGCTTGGCCTCGTCTTCGGCGCCTGCGGCGGCGGCCTTGGGCGCCTCCAGGATCACGGCGCCGGTGGCGTCGTCGAAGCGCAGCGGGGGCGTGGATTTGGTGTTGGTCAGGTTGGAGCCGGTCAGGTCGGCCGAGCCACCCAGCAGTTCCGGCAGGGCGGCAGTGTAGGCCTCCAGCGCCAACTGGCTGGCCTTGCGGCTGGCCACGGTCTCGGCCTTGGTGTGGGCGGCGACGATGGTGTCGACGGCGACCTGCGCGAAGTTCGCCGGCAGCTCGCCGCGCAGGCGGCGCAGCAGCTCGTCGGCCAGCTCGGGGTAGGCCAGCTTGTAGGCGTCGAAGCGGGCGTTCCAGCCGGCTTCGGCCTCGGCGCCTCGGGCCTTGCCGTCCCAGTCGGCATAGGCTTCGGCCGGAATCTCGAACGGGCCCCAGGTCCAGCCCAGCGCTTCGCGGGTGAGCTTGATCTCGGCATCGCCCAGGGCTTCGCCGTGGGCCTTGGCGGTGTCTTGCCGGTTGGGCGAACCGAAGCCGATGTGGGTCTTGCAGACGATCAGCGTGGGCCGCACGGTTTCGGCCTTGGCCTGGGCGATGGCGGCATCGATGGCGTCGACATCGTGGCCGTCGATCGGGCCGATGACCTGCCAGCCGTAGGCGCGGAAGCGCTCGGGCGTGTTGTCGGCGAACCAGGGCGCGACCTTGCCGTCGATGGAGATGCCGTTGTCGTCGTACAGCGCGATCAGCTTGCCCAGCTTCCAGGCGCCGGCCAGCGAGGCCACTTCGTGGCTGATGCCTTCCATCAGGCAGCCGTCGCCGAGGAAGGCGTAGGTGTGGTGGTCGACCACGGCATGGCCTTCGCGGTTGAACTCGGCGGCCAGCAGCTTCTCGGCCAGCGCGAAGCCGACGGCGTTGGCGATGCCCTGGCCCAGCGGGCCGGTGGTGGTCTCGACGCCCGGGGTGTAGCCGAACTCGGGGTGGCCCGGGGTCTTGCTGTGCAGTTGGCGGAAGTTCTTGAGTTCTTCGATCGGCAGCGCGTAGCCGGTCAGGTGCAGCAGCGCGTACAGCAGCATGGAGCCGTGGCCGTTGGAGAGCACGAAGCGGTCGCGGTCGGCCCACTGCGGGTTGGCCGGGTTGTGGCGCAGGTGGCGGCTCCACAGGGCGACGGCGATGTCGGCCATGCCCATGGGCGCGCCGGGGTGTCCCGAGTTGGCTTGTTGGACGGCGTCCATTGCCAGCGCGCGAATCGCGTTGGCCATCAATGCGGTATTTGCCATGTGGGCAGGGCTCCGGTGAAGAACAGGTATGGGATGCAGCGGGAAATCCACTGATTCTAGCGTGCGCCCCGCATGGGCCGGGGGCGCGCAGAGTATGGCCGCGCTCGCATAATGCGGGCGCATGAATCCACCCGAATCCCCCCCGTGTCCCGAGGGTTTCCAGGCCCAGGCCATGCTGCTGGCCGCCGGCCGCGGCGAACGCATGCGGCCGCTGACCGACCACACCCCCAAGCCGCTGCTCGCGGTGCGGGGCCGCCCTTTGCTGGCCTGGGCGCTGGCCGGGCTGGCGCGCGGCGGCGTCACGCGCGCGGTGATCAACACTGCCTGGCTGGGTGAGCAGATCGAGCAGCGCCTGGGCGATCGCTACGCCGACGTGGGCGCGGTGGGCGCAGAGGGCGGCGAGGACGGGGACAATGCGGGCCGGATGCTGGCCCTGCGCTACTCGCGCGAGCAGCCGGCCGGCGGCGCCTTCGCCGCGCTGGAGACCGCTGGCGGCATCAGCCGGGCGCTGCCGCTGCTGGGCGAGGTGTTCTGGGTGGTGGCGGGCGACGTCTACGCCCCGGATTTCGTCTTCGGCGCGCAGGCGCTGCGCGACTTCGCCGCCAGCGAGCACCTGGCCCATCTGTGGCTGGTGCCCAACCCGCCGCACCACCCGCGCGGCGACTTCGGCCTGACGCCGCAGGGCCTGGCCACCAGTTGGCCGCCCGAGGGCGGGCCGGGCTACACCTACAGCACCATCGGCCTGTACCGGCGCCAACTGTTCGAGGCGCCGTGGTGCGACGTCGAAGCCGGCAATCCGCAAGGCCTCCAGGCGGCCCTGGCGCCGCTGCTGCGCACCGCGATGGATGCCGGCCGCGTCAGCGCCCAGCTCTATACCGGGCGTTGGACCGACGTGGGCACGCCCGAGCGGCTGGCGCAGCTCAACGTGGACTGAAACGCAAGGCCTCCACGCCATTGCGGCCGCAGGCCGCCCTTGGATAAAGGCAACGCTGCCTCGTCAGTCCGCTCGTCAGCCCAAATACTCAATGATCGATAACCCGCCGTTGTAGTCCGTGCTGTAGATCGTGCCCTGTGCATCCACAAACACATCGCAAGACTGAATCACGCGTGGACGACCGGGACGGGTATCCATCATCTTCTCGGGTGCCGCCGGCACCAGCGCGCCGGTCTCTACCGGACGGTAGGGATTGCTGATGTCATACGCGCGCACGCCCGCATTCTGGTAGGTGGCGAAAATCAGCGTCGAGCTGATAAAGCTGCCGGGCCGGTTTTCATGCAGGTTGTGCGGTCCGAAGTGCGCGCCCTTGGCGACGTAATCCACCTCATCCGGCTGCGGAAAGGTCGATATGCTCACCGGGTTGCTCGGTTCGCGAATATCGAACAGCCAGATCAGCTTCTCGCCATCCTCCTGCTTGTCCAGTACCGCCTCATCCAGCACCACCAGCAGATCGCGATCCGGCAACGGTAGCGCCGTATGGGTGCCGCCGCCAAATGGCGGGCTCCAGTTACGGTGGCTGATCAACTGAGGCTGGCTGCGATCACTCACGTCGAGCAGCGTCAGGCCGCCGTCGCGCCAGCTGGCGTAGGCGGTATCGCCGCTGATGATGGCGTGATGCAGCGCGTAGCGTTTCCCTTCCGGCCAGCTCGGCGTTTCGCCTGCGGCGCTGTGCATCCCCGGCAGCCACCAGCGTCCCGCCACTTCCGGTTTGCGCGGATTGGCAAGATCGATGGTGAGAAAAATGTAGTCGCTAAAGCCGTCCAGCAGGGCTGAGACGTAAGCCCAGCGTCCGCCGACGTACCAGATACGGTGAATGCCTATGCCGCTCAGCGGCAGAAAGCCGATTTCACGCGGCCGATCCGGCGTGGAGATGTCAAACACGCGCAGCCCGGCACTCCAGCCGCGGTCGCGTACATCGCTGACCGTGTCCGCGACCGAGCGCGTGTAGTACACCTTCTCGTCGGCGAAGCGCGTGTCGGCGAACAGGTCGCGCGCGTTGATTGCCAGCAGCAGATCGTCATGGGCCTGCAAGTGGACGTTCCAGGTGCCGGGCGGGGCGGGTACAAAACCCACCGCCTGGGGGTTTTTCGCATCGCGTACGTCAACGATGGAGAACCCTTGCGACACCATGTGGCCGATATAGGCGTAGCCGCGATGAACCATCACCTGCACGCCGTCGGGGCGTCCGCCCTGATCGCTATGGCCGATCAGCCGCATATTGCGGCTGTAGTCGGGACGTGGCAGTTCCTGTGTTGCCATCCTGTCGTTCCTTATTTTTTCTGTTGGGCTTCCAGCGTCGCGAACCAGGGCGCGATGAAATCGTCGCTCTGCCCCCAACCCGGAATGAGGGTGCCGATCGAGGAGACGTTCACCTGGCCTGCCTGGCTGACCAGCAGCGCTTGCGGAATGGTTGCGGCTTTGAAGTCGTAGGTGGCCGGGGTCGGTTCGCCCGCGATCTTGTTGGCGATCAGCCGGACGTTGGTGGCGCCGATCAGCTTGGGATCGACCGCCACGCTCACCTTCCACGGGCTGTTGGCTTCACGCATCAGCTGCACGTCCTGGTTGGAGATGTCGATGCTGTAGAGCTTGATTTCGGTACGACCGTTTTCTTTCAGGGCTTTGTAAGCGCCCTGGCTGAAGGCATCCCAGGTGCCCCAGATGGCGTCGATCTTGCCTTTCGGGTACTTCGCCAGCACGGCGCCAACCTTGTTGGCGGTATCGCCCTGCACGTCGGACGAAACGGCACCGATGGATTCCAGCTCCTTGATGCCGGGATTGTCCTTCAGGATGTTCTGGTAGGCGGCCTGACGGCGCTCCATCGGCGGGAAGCCCGCAACCCACAGCTTGATGATGTTGGCCTTGCCGTTGAAATCCTTGACCAGTTGGCCGAAAGAGAGTTCGGTCAGCGATGCGTCGTCCTGCTGGGTGACGGTCACGCCTGGGATCGCGCCATTGACGGCGGTGTCGAAGGTGGACACGGCAATGCCGCTGTCGACGATGCGCTGCACCAGCGCGGTGGAGTAGGGGTCGCGGCCCTGAGACAGGATGATGCCGTCATATTTCTGGCTGATCGCCTGGTTGACGAAATCCTGGAAGCGCGCGTCATCGCCGTTGCTCAGGAAGGTATTGACGGTGAAACCCAGCTTCTTCCCTTGCTGAATGGCCCCGGCGATAAATTGGGTAGTGTTGTCGTCAGAGCCCAGGTTGCGAATGACGGCGATGCGGATCGGGCCGTCGTGTTTGGCGATGGCCTCCGGCACCGGCGCAGGCGTGGCGGCGAACGTCGGCGCAGCGGTCAGCAGGCTCAGCGCCAGCAGTGCAAACGTCAGTTTTTTCATGAGGATCTCCTGTTTCTCAGTTAACGGCGTTGAACGTAAGTAATGGCCAGGGCGGCGGCCAGCACCAGCCCTTTGATGATGTCCATGGCGTAATAGGGTACGGAAAGCATCACCAGCCCGTTTTGCAACACGCCGAGGATCACGGCGCCGACCAGTGTGCCCAACGCATTGGGCTTGCCGGAGCCGGCGAGCGAAAAGCCAATCCAGGCCGCGGCGACGGCATCCATCAGGTAACCGCCGCCGGCGTTGACCTGCGAGGAGCCGATGCGCGATGCCAGCAGAATGCCGCCCAGCCCGGCCAGCAGCGAGGCGATGAGATAGGCCGCCACGCGATAGCGTATGGTGTGGATGCCGGACAGCCGCGCGGCCTCGGCGTTGCCGCCGATGGCGTACATGCGGCGACCATGCTTGGTCAGCGACAGACCAAGCTGCGCCACCAGCGTGACCGCCAGCATGATGATCACGATGGTCGGCACCTGACCCAGCAGTGAAAAGGCGTCGGGGATCAGGCCTTCGGCCATCTCGCCGTTCGGCAGCAGCATGTTCTGGGTGATGGAGCCGCCGTAGCTGTAGGTCATCGCCACGCCCTGAATCACGAACAGGCTGGCAAGGGTGGCCAGCATATCGGGGATTTTCAGCACCACGATCAGGAAGACGTTGAACAGGCCGACCAGCGTACAGAGCAGCAGCGTCACCACAATCGCTTCGGTGGTGCTCAAGCCGTGCCACACGAACAGCGAAATCACCAGTGCGTTCGCCAGCGAAGCGGTGGAACCGACGGAGAGATCGAAGCCGCCCACCGTCAGCGAGATGGAGACGCCGATGGCGATCACCGTGACGATGGCGATGGAGCGCAGAATGTTGATGATGTTGTACGGATCGAGAAAGTTGTCGGACGCGATGCCGAACAGGGCGATCAACGCGACGACGGTCAGCAGCATTCCCCACTTGTAGAGAAATTCAAACAGCTGTTGGCGGCCCGACAGGGTCGCCTGAAGGGGAAGGGTTTTGCTCACGCGGGGGCTCCTCCGGTGGCGTAAAGTAAAAGGGTTTCTTCGTTGGCCTCGCGGCCCTCCAGTTCCGCCACGATGCGACCGTCCCACAGCACGCAGATGCGGTCGCACAGTCCGACCAACTCGGCGAATTCGCCGGAGGCGTAAATCACGCCTTTGCCCTGGCGCGCCAGTTGGTCGATCAGGACAAAAAGGTCGGTTTTGGCCTTTACGTCGACGCCTTTGGTCGGTTCATCGAAGATCAGCACGTCGGCGTCGTTGCGCAGCCACTTGCCGATGGCAACCTTCTGCTGGTTGCCGCCGGACAGTCGGCGCAGGGTCTGCGCCGGGCCGGTGGTGCGCACGCCGAGGCGGGTGATCATCTCTTCCGCCCAGCGCCACGCCTGACGGTGGCCAAACAGGCTCCAGCGGGAAAAACTGTCGTCGGCGCTGATGCTCAGGTTCATGGCGACCGATTCATCGATAAAGATGCCCTCTTTGCGCCGCTCTTCGGGGACCAGCGCGATACCCGCCGCCACGGCGTTCGCCGGGGTGGTCGGCTGCCAGGGTTTGCCAGACAGCTCGCCCGCGCGCACCCGGCTGGCGTTGGCGCCGAACAGCGCCTTGCACAGTTCGGTCTTGCCTGCGCCCGCCAGCCCGGCAATGCCGAGAATCTCGCCTTTGCGCAGCCGCAGTGAAATATCGTGCAGCAAGGTGTCGTCGTGCAGGCCATCGACGGTCAGCAGCGTCTCCTCGCCGACCGGCGGGCGGCGTGGCGGATAGACATCATCCAGCCGATGGCCCAGCATTTTTTCGACGATGGCGCCGCCGCTCAGCCCCGCCATCGGGGTGCTTTCAATCAGGCGGCCATCGCGCAGCACGGTCATGCGATCGCAGATCGCTTTCAATTCATGGATGCGGTGCGAGATAAACACCACGCCGATACCGCCGCGCTGCAAATGGCGCACCACGTTGAACAGGCGTTCGCTTTCGTGCTGATCGAGCGGGGCGGTGGGTTCATCCAGAATCAGGAAACGGCAGTGCTGCGACAGGGCGCGCGCCAGCAGGATCTGCTGCTTTTCCGCCAGCGTGCACTGCTCGATGCGGCGGCGCACGTCAAGATGTAGGTCCAACAGAGCCAGGGCGTCGTCGGCGCGCAGGCGGATCTGGCGCCAGTGGTAGCCGTGCCCCGGTTCGGCCAATTGGTCCAGCATGATGTTTTCCGCCACGCTCAGGCCAGGCACCAGCGCGACGTCCACTTCCTGCTGCACCAGATGAATCCCGAGCTGCTTGGCCTGACGCGGCGAGCGGATGTCGACGGGCTTGCCGTCGATGACGATCGACCCCTGATACTGCTCATGGGCGCCGGACAGTACCGCCATCAGCGTCGATTTGCCGGCGCCATTGGCGCCGGTCAGGGCGTGAATCGAGCCGCCCGCCAGGGTGAAGTCCACCTGCGTCAGCGCGGCCACGCCGGAAAAGGCGATGGAAATCGCGCGCATTTCCAGTTCATGTGGTGCTGGCCGGTGTGTGTGGCTCATTGAGAGCATCCCAGGAAAATAATCATCCGATCGGTCAGAGCTTTCGCGGAATGATAATCTCTGGCAATGAAAGAAAATGCATAAGGTAAATCTAAATATTATTATCCGGTCGGATTTTCAAATGTTCAGATGCAGTATGAGGGTGATTCATAATTCAAGAGCTTGGTGATCAATGGTCCGCCCTGAGCACCTCCCAATCCCTTGAAAGGATGGCCTGGTGGTGGGGCTCCATGCCGGGCAACCCCTACGACGGCCACACGCTGGCCGAGACGCTGGAGCAGGTGGGCATCCTCACGGATACGGACAGGCCGCCGGCCATGATCAAGCGGCGGAGCTGACGATCGGGCGCATGAAGATACGGGCAATCCGCTCAAGGGTGAGCTGGGTGATGCGCTGCCCTGCGCCGGTCCCGGTTCGCGATCGATGACGGCACCATCGTGGTTTGCCTGACGCAGAGACCAGGTGGTCGCCACCCCCACTACGGCACTGCCAAAAACAAAATATTCATAGTGTCCTACATCTCTCGATGTAGATTCTCATCAGCAACCAGACGCGCGCGCCCTTGTTCACCCGTGCGACACGATCCGCACGTAGCGCGCCTTCAACAGGCTCTCCGCCTGCCAGCAGCGCACAGAACGGCCGGTTTCCGTTTCCCGCAGCGGCTGAGGCTTTTCGCACCCCGATGCCGCATACGGACAGCGATCGCGGAAATAGCAGCCTGTGGGCAAATGCCGGTTGCTCGGCAGTTCGGTGTGCAGCGGGGCGCCCTCAAGCGGCGCGCCAATGCGCGGCACTGACTCCATCAGCAGTTGGGTGTAGGGATGCGATGGCTCATCCAAAACCTGCCTGGCGTCGCCGACTTCCACAATCTGGCCCAGATACATCACCGCCACACGGTCGCTCATGTGGCGCACCACCGAGACGTTGTGGGAAATCAGGACATAGGTCAGCGCTTGCTGTTTCTGCAATTCCACCAGCAGATTGAGGATTTGTGCCTGTACGGAAATATCGAGCGCGGAGGTTGGTTCATCCAGCACAATGATGTCCGGCTGCGCCGACAGCGCACGGGCAATCGCGATGCGCTGACGCTGCCCGCCCGAAAACGCGTGCGGGAAGCGATCCTGATATTCGGGCCGAATCCCAACCTGAATGGAGAGTTTCTCCGCCAGGGCGCGGCGCGCCTTCTCTCCCGGATGAGTCTGAATCCAGACCGGCTCGGTGATGGTGCGCCAGACTGGCAGGCGCGGATCCAGCGATGACAGCGGGTCCTGAAACACCATCTGCATGCCGCGCCCCATCCACGACGTCGGCGTTCTCGCCAGCTCGCAACGCCCGGACGTCGGCTTGAGCATGCCCATCAACAGCTTGGCCAGAGTGCTTTTCCCGCAGCCGGATTCACCGACGATGCCCAAGGTTTCACCGCGCCGCACCACCATGTCCAGGCCGTTGAGCGCATGCACCCGTTCCGTGACCTGACCGAGCCAGTTGGTGTGCGCCGGGAAATTGACATGCACATCCGTCAGTTCAAGCAAAGGCTCAGACATGGGTCTTCTCCTGTTGTGGGTACCAGCACGCGACGCGCTGTTCGCAGTTCGGAACGCCTGGCGTGGCGTGCGCCGCCGTCACCACCGATCGCAAGCGCGGCGCTTCGCCGCAGGCGGTCCCCGCAGCACGGCAGCGTTCGCGGAAGGCGCAGCCCGCGGGCAACTGCGCCAGATTGGGCACCGTGCCCGGAATCGACGGCAGCAGGGCGCGCGGCTCGCTCGCATCCGGCGTGCAGCCCAGCAGGCCGATGGAGTAAGGGTGGAACGGTTGACGCAGCACCGCATCGGTGGCGCCGCTTTCAATGATCGATCCGGCATACATGACGTACACCCGGTCACACACCTGCGAGACCACGGCCATATCGTGGCTGATAAACAGCACCGCCGTGCCGGTGGCCTGAGCCTTCTGCTTCAGCAGTCGCAGCACCTGGCGCTGCACCGTGACGTCCAGCGCGGTGGTCGGCTCATCGGCAATCAGCAGGTCGGGGTCGCAGGAAAAGGCCAGCGCAATCATCACCCGCTGACGCATCCCGCCGGACAGCTCAAACGGATAACGCTGCAACACGCGCGCCGGATCGGCGATTTGCATATCGCTCAACAGCTCCAGCGCGCGCGCTCTGGCCGCCGCGGCAGACAGGGGACGGTGCTGGCGAATCACGTCCATCATCTGTTTGCCGATGCGGCGCGTCGGGTTCAGGGCCGTCATCGGTTCCTGAAAAATCATGGCGACCTTGTTGCCGCGCAGATCTCGCATCGTTTTTTCGCTGGCGTTCAACACATCCTGGCCCAGCAATGCCATGCTGCCGCTGTGGATCCGATAACTGTGCTGGGGAATAAGCCGCATCGCGAGCATGGCCGTCACCGACTTGCCGGAGCCGGACTCCCCCACCACCCCGACGATTTCACCGCGATCGATATGCAGCGAAATGTCATTCAGCACGCTCACCTCGCCTTGAAAGACCGGGAAGCTCAGGCGCAGCGCGTCGATGGTCAGCACCCGGTTCATCAGTGACGCCCTCCCGCTTTCGGATCCAGCAAATCCTGCACGCCGTCGCCGAACAGATTGAAACCGACGGCGGTGATCAGAATGGCCGCCCCCGGAAACGTGCAGTACCACCACTGATCCAGCACATAGTTGCGGCCGTTCGCCACCATCGCGCCCCACTCCGCCGTGGGCTGCTGCGCGCCGAGGCCGATGAAGCCCAGCGTCGCGGCCATCAGAATGGCGCTGCCGATGTCGAGCGAAGCCTGAACCACCAGCGGCGGCAGCGCATTGCGCAGAATGTGCCAATTGATCAGATGCCAGCGCGAGGCGCCAAAGGTGCGGGATGCTTCGACAAACGTGTGTTGGCGCACCACCAGCGTCTGGCCGCGCGCCAGACGGACATAGAACGGAATGCGGACAATGGCGATCGCCAGCATGGCATTGAACAGGCTCGGTCCGAGCGCTGCGGCCAGCGCCATGGTCAGCACCAGTGACGGAATGGACAACATGATGTCCATCAGGCGCATGATCAGGGCGTCGCTGCGCCCGCCCAATACGCCGGACAGGCAGCCCAAAAACGAACCGCTGATCCCGGCCAGCAGCACCACCGCCAGACCGGCGGCCACCGACTGCTGGCTGCCAATCAGCACCCGGCTGAACAGATCCCGTCCCACCTCATCCGTGCCAAACCAGTGCGCGCCGGAAGGCGGCTGGAGCCGTGCGGCAAGATCGATGGCGTTCGGGTCCTGCGGCACCAGCCAGGGCGAAAACGCCATCAGCAGCAGCATGAGCAGGATGATGGCGCCGCCGATCAGCATCAGCGGACTCCGGCGCACCAGCCAGAAGCGGCGCTTCCAGACCAGCGCGCGAGCCGGATAGCGCACAGGCGATTGTCGCGTCATCATCATGTTATGTCTCCCCTCGACCCATACGCGGGTCGATCCACAAATACAGCAGGTCCACCAGCAGGTTGACCAGCACATAGGCAAACGACACCACCACCGCAAACCCCATCACGGCGGGGAAATCGAGCGCCTGAATCGAAGAGACGACGTATGCGCCCATGCCCGGCCAGGCAAAAACCGTTTCGGTCAGCACGGCGCCATACAGCAGGTCGCCAAGCGCCAGCCCCAGCACCGTGACGGAGGGGATCAGGGCATTGGGCAAGGCATAGCGCACGATGAGGGTGAACCGGCTCAGGCCGCTGGCCAGCGCGGTGCGGATATAGTCTTCGCTCAGTTGCTCAAGCATGGCGGAGCGGATCTGGCGCGCCACAATTCCCAGATGAACAAATGCCAGGGTGGACGCCGGTAGAACCAGGTGCGCCAGGGCATTGCCGAACACCTCCAGATCCCAGTTCAAAAGCGCGTCGATGAGATAGAAGCCGGTGATGTGTGCGGGCGGATCGAACCAGTCGTCGAGCCTGCCGCTGCCGGGCAGCAGGTTCAGCTTGCCGTAAAACAGCACGATGACGCCCAGCCCCAGCCAGAAGGCGGGCGTGGAGATGCCCGTCAGGGCGAGCAGACGCACCAGATGATCCAGCCAGCGGTTGCGGTACACCGCGGAGAGCACGCCGAGCGGCACCCCCACCAGCAGTGCGATCAGGAGCGCGCAGAATGCCAGCTCCAGCGTGGCCGGGAAAAAGGCTTTCAGGTCATCCAGGACGGGACGTCCCGTACGGATGGACATGCCCAAATCGCCGTGCATCAGCGCGCCGACGTAGCGGGCGAACTGCTGCCAGAGCGGTAAATCGAGCCCCAGTTGTTGACGAATATGCTGAACAATCTCATCCGTCGCGCGTTCGCCGGCAAGCAGACGAGCCGGATCGCCAGGGATCAGATGAGAAATAACAAACGTAATCACGCACACGCCGGCGACCACCAATAGCAGCCCCCAGCTACGCTGTCTTAGCAAGCTCCAGACGCTCATCATCACTTCCTCTGCAGGGTCGATGCCGACCCTTTGTGAACGTTATTTATGCATGGTGGCAATGTTGAATATCTGCTCCAGCATCGGGTTAAAGACGAACCCTTTGACTTCTTTGTTTATGGCGATTTGGTAGTTTTTCTGGAACAGGTACACGTAGGCGGCGTCATCAATGACGGTTTTCTGCGCCGCCTGATAATTCTTGGTGCGCTCGGCCTGCACGGTGGTGGACACCGCTTTTCTCAGCAGCGCATCGACCTGTGGGTTGGTATAGAATGAACGGTTGCCCGGCAACCCTTTTTTATCTGACGCAAACCAGTAGTTCATGAACATGTAGGGGTCGGCGAAATCGGGACTCCAGTTGCCGATCGCAATGTCGTAGTCGCCTTTGCCGACGCGCTCACGCATGGTGGCGTTCGCCAGCTTTTCCAGTTTGACCTCGATGCCCAGCGCTTTCAGGTTGGCCTGGGTGGAGAGCGCAATCGGCTCCCAGTTGGGATCGTTGTCGGAATAGAGGAACGAGAGCGAGGCGGGCTTCTCCGTTTGCGCCAGTGCCGCCTTGGCTTTGTCGAGATCGAAGCGGTATTGCATGGCGTTCGCGTCGTAGCCCCACATGCCTTCCGGGATCGGGCCGCGCATCTGTTTACCGTTGCCGCCCAGAATGCCGCTGACCAAGCCGTTATAGTCCGTCGCCCAAGACACGGCGCGGCGCAACGCGGCCTGATTCAGCGGCGCACGACTGTTATTCAGATAGAGGTAGGTGACGCGCAGCGCCGGGTAGTCATAGACCGCCACGCTTCCCTCTTTTTTTAGCGCCGCAAACTGATCCACTGGCAGCGAATCGGCAATATCCAGATCGCCTTTCGCCAGTTGCAGGCGGCGCGCCGCGCTTTCGCTGATGATCTTGACGGAAACGCGTTTGAACGCCGGTTTCTCGCCTTTGTAGTGCGGGTTGGGCACCAGCACCAGCTGCTGTCCCTTCTGCCAGCGCTGCAGCATAAAGGCGCCGGAACCGGCGGTGTGCTCTGCCAGGTAGCCGCGCGCATCGTCGGCGGCATGCGCTTTCAGAATCGTGGGGTTAATGATGGAGGCGCCATCGTTGGCGAGCGTAAACAGGAACGGGGCGAAGGGTTCGCTTAACGTGAAGCGTACCGTCACCGGATCCACCACCTCCACTTTAAGCCCCGACGGGAAGGCCTCTGACGGCCCCTGTTTGATGCGCATCAGGCGTTCGAAGGAGAGTTTCACCGCTTCGGCATCGACGGCGGTGCCATCGTCGAACGCGGCATCCTGACGCAGTGTGAACGTCCAGATCCGGCCGTCATCGGAGGCCTGCCAGCTTTGCGCCAGATCGCCCTCGACGTCGGTAGAGCCTTTGCCATTTTCGGTTTTGTACTGCACCAGACGCTGATAGGCTGGATAGGTGACCGTCCAGTCATTGTTATCGATGGTCACGGCCGGATCCAAGGTTTGCGGATCGGCGGCTTTGCCAATGACGAGGACATCCTTGGGCACAGCGGAAAATACCGGTGTTGAGGCAACGGCCATGGCCATCGCTATCAACAAAGGGCTAAAACGTACAGTCGCGGCGTGAATCATTTTCATGGTGATACTCCGTTAGTCGGGGCTGGGGAAATGCAAGTGAAAACATCGTCAAGGAGCGGGTAATCGGCGGCTTTCGGTAGTTCAAAATGCCACCACTCCGTCGCAATGCCGGTGAAGCCGCCGCCAAACATGACGGCGTTGAGCAGCAGGCGATTACGCTGCGCTGCCGGGGGAATGGATGGGTGATAGGCGTGGGACCGCACATCCATTTCATCAAAGCCGGTCCCCATATCGAGAACCTGCCCGTGCGCATCCATCAGGGTGACGTCGATCGCCGTCCCCCGGCTGTGGTTGGAGCCCTGATCCAGCGGGACGACATACTCCTGATTGGGGCAGGCCAGCCACAGCAGCTGCTGCGCCTGCTGCGGGCGGTATGCGTCGAGCACGCGCAGCCTGAAGCCGGCGAGCGCAGCAATCTCGATGCATCTTCCCAGCGCAGCGGCGGCGTCAGGATGCAGCAGGCAGCGAGCTACGCTGTAGATCGGCTGTCCGGTGATGTTGTCGGCGCTGGCGTATTTCAGATCGATGTACAGTTGTGGGAAACTTTCAGCAATATCAACCAGTTTCACTTCCTGATTCATTTAAAAAATCCCTGTAGGGTTAACGTTCGAATTGACCAAATTCCTGCTGCAACAGCCGGTTTTCCGCCAGGCGGCGCGACAGCGTCGGTCCCAGACGTTCCACCACCGCCGACAGCAGCAGGTTAAAAAGGCAACTGATGGGGGCGAGCGAGTCCCAGAAATTCCCGGTATCGGTTCTGACCTGCAACAGGTCCACTGGATAATCCCGCGCCCACGGGCACCAGACATCGGTCACCAACGCCGTCGCCACCTGACGCGCCGTGGCCGCGCGGCAAAACTGGCGGGCCACGGTGGAATAGGCGCGGGTGTCTGTCAGGACCACATAGGGTTTCTCATATTCGGAATTGAGGGCCTCCAGCCAACTGCCGGAGCTGCCGTCGGCATAGGTCACGCGCGGGCGCAGGTACTCCAGGTGGCTGAAGAAGGTGTTGGCGATGCCGCGCGTGGACTGGATACCGATCACCACCACCGCATCGGCGGCGGCAATCTGCTGGCTGACGCGTGCAAAGGCCTCGCTCTGCGCCAGCTGATAGACGTAGCGAATGGCCTCCAGCTCCATGTGCAGCGACTGGCTGGCGCGATCGGGCAACGCCTGCTGCTGCGCCCAGGAGTCCAGGCGGTCGATCACGCCCCAGTGTTTGTAGGGGGTAGTGGAGGCGTCTTTCAGGCCGTTTTTCACATCGTCCAGATTGCGAAAACCCAGCTTGCGCAAATAGCGCCCGACGGTAATGCCGCTGGTGCCGGTGGCCTGCGCAATGCTGTCAGCCGTTTCAAACGGGATCTGCTCACGGTGACTCAGCAGCCACGCGCTGATGCGTTTTTCGCTCGGCGTCTGCTGATTGAACGTAGATTCAATCTTGCCGAACAGCCCGGAGTTATCGTTCATAGCCGCCCTGATGTTACTTTTCTGTCATGCATCTATTTCGTGTTACAGAAATAACAAAGCAGGATGCGTGCCACATTGACGGAGGCAGAACCGGCGCAGGGATATCGGGGAATAGAACGACTTCGGATCACCGCCAAGGACACGCGCGGTACAGGACGCGCTCAATCGAAGTGCAACATTTGCAAGATACGCCTCACAAACGTGCAAGCTGCTGAAGGGGCGTCTGATGGCAGACAGGAGGCAATAAAGCGGGGACAAACGGAGGCGTCAGAGCGACGCCGTGTCGTGTGGCAATGACGGCACTCGCGCTCAGGTGGCTTTTTCGGCCTTCTTGTCATGCAATTTTCCGCGGGAATCCATGGCCATCAGCTGCCCCGACGAGACGATCAGCTGCGTGCCGAGTCAGTCTGGCAACGTGAAGCGGATCCCCTGCAGCAGGGACAGCACCGCGCTGCTCAAGGGGGCGGCGCAGCTGAGAATGCAGGCCTTCTGAGCATCGATCAGCGAAGCGTCTTTCAGAGACCGGCTCAAGTTCAGCGCCCGTGCCGACAGCGATGAGATCGAGGAAGGCAAGCTCGACACGAGAGGTCAAGAACAGAGCACACAAGTTCCCAACGAAAAAATGCCAGTCAGGGCTTAACTGACTGGCATTGCCGTAGCGGGTGGGCAGATTACTGGAGCTGGGTCAATTCGTAGCGGTTCGGCCGCTCCTGTTTGCTCTTGGACATTCCATCACGACGCTAACCTGTGAATGTCGATCAACCTAGCAGCAGCGCACCGGCCGACCCTTGCCGCCGCCGTAGCGGGCTTCGAGCCGCTCCTTGAAGAAGGCCTCGTAGTCCATATAGGGCTGGCCGGGGTGGGTTTTCTTCATGTGCTCGACATAGGTGTTGTAGTCGGGCATGCCCACCAGCATGCGCGCGGCCTGGCCGAGGTAGCGGCCGACGCGCGGCAGATCGAGGGTGCTGAACATGGTGCGCGCCTTTCGTTCAGACCGGCTTGGCGTCGGCCGGAATGGGCTGGAAGGGCGTTTCCCGGTCGCTGCGCTGGTTCTGGTTCCAGGCGCCCCAGCCGACCTTGATGGCGTAGTACAGGATGCTCAGCACCACCAGCAGGAACAGCACGGTGAGCGTGGCGTTGGTGTAGGCGTTGAAGGCCACGTGATGCATCTGGTCGAGGGTCTTGGCCGGGGCCAGGACCTGGCCGGCGGCGATGGCGTCGTCGTACTTGCGCGCCAGCGCGATGAAGCCCATGGCCGGGCTCGGGTCGAACAGCTTGATGAGGCCGGCCGAGATGGTGCAGACCAGCAGCCACAGCGCGGGCAGGGCGGTGACCCAGGCGTAGCGCTGGCGCTGCATCTTGATGAGCACCACGGTGGCCAGCATGAGGGCGATGCCGGCGAGCATCTGGTTGGAGATGCCGAACAGCGGCCACAGCGTGTTGATGCCGCCCAGCGGGTCGATCACGCCCTGGTAGAGCAGCCAGCCCCACAGCGCCACGCAGCCGCCGGTGCCGACGATGTTGGCGGCCCACGAGTCGGTCTTCTTGAGCGCCGGCACGAAGTTGCCCAGCAGGTCCTGCAGCATGAAGCGCCCGGCGCGGGTGCCGGCATCCACCGCCGTCAGGATGAACAAGGCCTCGAACAGGATGGCGAAGTGGTACCAGAAGGCCATGGTGTTTTCGCCCGGCAGCACGCTGTGCAGGATGTGGGCGATGCCCACGGCCAGCGTCGGGGCGCCGCCGGCGCGCGCCAGGATGGTGTGCTCGCCCACGTCGTGGGCGGTCTGCGTGAGCACCTCGGGCGTGACGGCGAAGCCCCACGAGCTGATGCTGGCGGCCACCGTGGCCGGGTCGCTGCCGACCAGCGCGGCCGGGCTGTTCATGGCGAAGTACACGCCCGGGTCGATCACCGAGGCGGCGACCATGGCCATGATGGCGACGAAGGACTCCATCAGCATGCCGCCGTAGCCGATGTAGCGCGCGTGCGGCTCGCGGTCGAGCAGCTTGGGCGTGGTGCCCGAGGAGATCAGCGCATGGAAGCCCGAGACCGCGCCGCAGGCGATGGTGATGAACAGGAAGGGGAACAGCGAGCCCTTCCAGACCGGGCCGGTGCCGTCGACGAACTGGGTGAGGGCGGGCATGCGCAGCTCGGGGCTGACGATGACGATGCCGATGGCCAGGCCGACGATGGTGCCGATCTTCAGGAAGGTCGAGAGGTAGTCGCGCGGCGCCAGCAGCAGCCACACCGGCAGCACCGAGGCGATGGCGCCGTAGGCGATCAGCATGCCGGTGATCTGCACGGCGGTGAAGGTGAAGGCCGCCGCCCAGGCCGGGTGCGAGGCGACCCAGCCGCCGCCCCAGATCGAGGCCAGCAGCAGCGCCACGCCGATCACCGAGATCTCGCCGATGCGCCCGGGCCGGATGAAGCGCATGTACACGCCCATGAACAGCGCGATCGGCAGGGTCGCCAGCACCGTGAACATGCCCCAGGGGCTTTCGGCCAGCGCCTTGACCACGATCAGCGCCAGCACCGCCAGGATGATGATCATGATGAGAAAGGCGCCGAACAGCGCGATGGTGCCCGGAATGGGGCCCATTTCCTCGCGCACCAGCTCGCCCAGCGAGCGGCCGTTGCGGCGGCTGGAGATGAACAGTACCATGAAGTCCTGCACCGCGCCCGCCAGCACCACGCCGGCGATCAGCCACAGCGTGCCGGGCAGGTAGCCCATCTGCGCGGCCAGCACCGGGCCGACCAGCGGGCCGGCGCCCGCGATGGCCGCGAAGTGGTGGCCGAACAGGATGTGCCGGTTGGTGGGCACGTAGTCCAGCCCGTCGTTGTTGAGCACCGCGGGCGTGGCGCGGTTGGGGTCCAGTCCCATCACCCGGTTGGCGATGAACAGGCTGTAGTAGCGGTAGGCGAGCAGATAGATCGACACCGCCGCCACCACGATCCACAGCGCGTTGATCGATTCGCCGCGCCGCAGCGCGACCACCCCCAGCGCCGCTGCGCCGACCAGCGCCAGTGCGAACCAGCCGGCGTGCCGCAGCACTTTGTTGTTGTCCTGAGCCATGATGAAGTCTTCTCCAGAATGCGCGGCCCGTGCGTCCAGGCGCACCGGTGGTCGCGGTCCAGGAGGAAGGCGGATCGATCACTGCCGGTTCGTCAAACGCGGGAGGCCGGGAACGCCCCGCTCGCTTAGAACCTGTTCACGATCTCTTAGGCGGGGTGGATCGAGTCTAAGGACCGGACGTTCGGTCCGGGTGGGTCAGTGTTGCCCAAATGCCTGGGGTTTACCCGAAAACCTTGCGAATCGAAGGAACTTTCCGGGTGAATCTTTCGTGAGAGCGGCGGGCGCCGGTCCGGCGCGTCAGGTGACGGACCGGCCCCACCGCTAACAAGAAAGAAATAACCCAAAAATTACATCGTTTAGCAAGG
>JASGEH010000068.1:0-14304 GCA_047606565.1 Comamonas sp. | reverse complement strand
ACGGCCAGGTCTTGCGCGTCGAAGCCAGGCACCTCGGGCTCCAGCAGCCGGTCGATGCCCTCCTGGCTGATGCCCTGGGCCGCGAGTTTGGGTTCGTGCAGCACCACGCAGTAGTGGCAGGCATGGGCTTTGGAGGCCGTGAGCAGGGCGATTTCCAGGTGGCGAGGCGAGATCAGCGCATCTTTCTTGGATTGCGCGAGGTAGGAAAAGATGTGCTCCAGGGCCGGTGGGCGATGGGCGAATGCCGCGAGCAGATTCACAGAGGGGCCGTAGTCCCTGAGCTGTCGATTGAAGAGTGCAGCAGTCTCAGGAGCCAGGCTGGAAGAACTGAAAGGGGCAAGACGAGACATGAGGGATCTTCCGATGGCGGGCGCGAAGTTTAGGGGGCGTCGCTGGCGCATGGAAAATGCAGTTTCTGCATTTGCAAATGCATGCCTTGTCTCGGTTTCATGTGTCTCGCATCATGCGGCGTATTCGTTGGGGGTCGCGTACAAGCCCTTGCATGCTGAGTTTTGATAAGTTTTTGTAAATAAATGGAAATGACCGGATTTTGGGGCTGAGCGCTAGGCGCTGTCGACACAATAGGCGCTCAGAGCATGCCATGAGCTTTTGTCACGCCCGCGTGCAATCGGCTGCTTGTCACTGGCAAGCCAGAGGGTTCGGCTCGTCGAAAAAACCCTGGCACTGACTCTTTTCTAATACTTAAGTATCTGGCCGTTTGAGGATCCGGGTAGCGTCACTGCTGACCCGCGATCGGCCGCTGGACCGCATGATTGCTGGAAAAGGCCTTGCCGGCACGGCCCCGGAGGAAGCTTCATTTTTGCGGGAAAAGCAGGCCTCCGGCATCATGGACGCTGGTTGCTGCTGCATTCCTGATGATGGCGGCACGGCCGAGTCGCAAAGGTTCGGATGCATGGCGCGTGCTTCCCTGGAGATGCGAAAGTTGATCACCAATTCGTGTTTGGAAGGATGGGTGCTTCCGTGAGTTTTCTGGGCATTCAACTGGGGATCGGGTCGGTCGATGTGGCTTACCTGACCCGGATCAGGCGGCCTTTCTGGGTTCGCGTTTTCTTTGGCCATCGCCGCCTTTACGAGGAGGCCAGGACCGGCCAGAAGGTCCTCCTCACGCGCGAGGAGGAAAATGAACTCGTGCTGCGCCAGCGCGCCGAGAGCGCCCGGCTGTTCGCGGGGGTGCCGCGATAGGCGTTCCGGCTTGCCGTGCTCAAGTCGCAGCCAGTTCGCCCGCCAGTTCGGGGTGCCGCACGATCAGGCGCAGCAGGCAAGTTGCCGCACCTGGTGGCGTGAAGCGCCCCTGTTCCCAGTCGCGCAGTGTCTGGATCGGCGTGGCTATGCGCGCGGCGAAGGCCGCCTGCGTCAGGCCCAGTTGCTGGCGAGCCTGGCGCACCAGGATTTGTTCGGGCGTGGTCACGCGCCCCGGCGCGCCGGCCTTGACTTCCGCCAGGGCCTGGCGAATGTCCGGCAGTTCCTCGCCCATGTCGGCCTCGATGGCCCGGGCCACCTTCTCCAGATTGAAATCGCGTCGCTTGCTCATGGTCAGGTTCTCCGTTTTTTGATCTCGGCGGCCGACATGTTCTCGCGTTCCACCTTGACATATACCGCAAACAGCTCGATCACGCCTTCGTCCGTGAAGTTGAAATAGATCACCCGGGCACCGCCGCTCTTGCCCCGGCCCTTCACGGTCCACCGCACCTTGCGGGCGCCTTCTGCTTCCGGGATCACGTCGCCGGCCAGCGGGTTGACAGCGATCCAGTCGATAAAGGCATGCAGCTCTTCTTCGCTCCAGATCTTGGCCGCCTGACGTTGGAAGGTCGGGTGTTCGATCACGGTTTACATGTCTTTGATTGTACTGAAATCCAGTAGAGAAAATGAGGCAAGCGGGAAAACGTTCCTCGAGGAACTGCGAGTCGTGCGCTTTCTTTCCATGAAAGATAATGGACGTTTTGTCTTTTCGGAAAGCCCAGCCATGCCCCAGATTTCCATCGGCTCGATCGCCGTCGACAACCGCCTGCCCTTCGTGCTGTTCGGGGGGATCAACGTCCTTGAATCCAAAGACCTGGCGCTGAAGGCGGCCGAGGAATACGTCCGCGTGACCCGCAAGCTGGGCATTCCCTATGTGTTCAAGGCCAGCTTCGACAAGGCTAACCGCTCGTCCATCCACTCCTACCGGGGTCCGGGCCTGGAAGAAGGGCTGAAGATCTTCGAGGCGGTCAAGGCCGAATTCGGCGTGCCGGTCATCACCGACGTGCACGAGCCCTGGCAGGCCCAGCCGGTGGCCGAGGTGGCCGATGTGCTGCAGTTGCCGGCCTTTCTGGCGCGGCAGACCGATCTGGTGGTGGCGTTGGCGCGCACGGGCCGGGTCGTCAACATCAAGAAACCGCAGTTCCTGAGCCCACCGCAAGTCGGCAACATCGTCGAGAAATTCCGCGAAGCCGGCAATGAGCAAATCATTCTGTGCGACCGCGGCACCTGCCTGGGCTATGACAACCTGGTGGTGGACATGCTGGGTTTTGGCGTGATGAAGCAGGTTTCGGGCGGGCTGCCGGTGATCTTCGACGTGACGCACGCGCTGCAGCAGCGCGAGTCGGGCGCGGCGGCCTCGGGCGGACGCCGCGCGCAGGTGCTGGAGCTGGCTCGCGCGGGTCTGGCGGTGGGCATCGCCGGCTTGTTCCTGGAGGCCCATCCCAATCCCGCCGAGGCCCGCTGCGACGGCCCCAGCGCCTTGCCGCTGGCGCTGTTGGAGCCCTTCCTGGCCCAGCTCAAGGCGCTCGACGACCTGGTCAAGAGCCAGCCGGAACTGGTCATCGAATGAGTGGGGCGTTCTCGATGCACGCGCTTTGGACGCTGCTGTCGGCGCTGGGCAACAGCAAGTGGCTGCTGCCGGCGGCGGTCCTGCTGGTGCTGTTTTCCGGTCCGCAGCGCTGGGTGCTGGGCGCGCGATGGCTGGGGGCGGTGGCCTGCGTGAGCCTGCTAGTGCTGGCTTCCAAGCTGGCCTTCATGGGCTGGGGTGTGGGCTCGCACCGCCTGGATTTCACGGGTTTCAGTGGCCATGCCACGCTTTCGGCCGCGATTTACCCAGTGGCGCTGGGTCTGCTCGCCGGTCCGCGCTGGCGCGGCCTGGGTATTGCCGCAGGCGTGTTGCTGGCCCTGGCGATCAGCTATTCGCGGCTGCCGCTGCACGCGCACAGCGTCTCCGAGGTGGTTTCGGGTTCGATACTGGGGCTGATGGCGAGTGTCTGGTTCTACCAGGGTGGGCTGGCGCCGATGCGCGCGCCCCTGCTGGCTTGCGGCGCGGCGGTGGTGGTGGCCGCCGCCGCATCGCAGAATGTGATGCCGGGTGTGGCGACGCACGACATCGTGATGCGGCTGGCCCAGTCCATGTCCGGGCGTGACGTGCTTTATGACCGGGCCTGGCTCAGACAGTCGCGCAAGGCCGTCTAGAGCGTGTTATGAACTTTTTCCACGCCCGCGTTGGTGCCAGAAACGGTCAATCGCAAGGCGCGGCTTGCCGCCAAGGCCGGGGCCTTGGAAAAAGACGCAACGCCGCGAGTGGCCGTTTCTGGCGCCAACCCGAAGGGCAAGCCCTGCGAAGACCCGTCTGCGGCGTTGCAGGCCGCTCGTGGTGCAACACACCACCGCGCGTCCCGCGCCTTGCATCCGGGCCTTCGCAGGACTTGCGCGAGCATGGAAAAAGTTCATAACACGCTCTAGAGCCCGGGCCAGACAGGTGTTGGATGGGCCACGGTGCCCAACGGCCGTTCAATCCCCTTGGAGATGGCGTTCGGCGGCGGCGTCCGCGCGGCCAGCGACCTGGACCAGGCTGAAGATCACAAGGGCGGCGGCGCACCAGACGGCGAAGGTGGTTCCGAGGATGAGGGTGGTGGTCATGGCGCGGCTCATATCGCTAACAAGGGGTATGTCGAGAGATTAACGCCAGAAGGATGAGTCTGTAACAGGGTTAATACCGCGATCAAGCCCCAGGATATCCCCCATATCACCGGTTTCATGGGCGCTACCGGTCCTCCCGGGTGGCCTGCACGGCGTGGCGGCCGCCTCCCGTTCCCGCGCACAGCCAGGCGGTGACCGTGCCGACTGCCACCACGGCCAGGTACAGCGCGGTCAGGCGCGCCAGCGGCAAGATCGGGGGCGAACAGCAGCAGCCGCTGGCCCGAGGCGGTGCGCATACCCAGGCTGGCCTCCAGCCCAGCGCCAGCAGCATGGCGACGGGCGAGGGCCGGGAAGCCGGGGGGCTGCGTCACCGTGTCGATGCCGCGGGCGATCAGCGGGGCGTGCCGTCCTCGTGGAACGGCGCTGCGTCAGGCGTGGCCGGCGGGGTGTTGGTCACCGGGGTGGCGGCTTGCGGCGTGGGAAAGTCCTCGTCCGGGGTCTTGTCGCCCAGGCGATCGACCCAGCGGTTGGCCAGCCGGCCGGCAGCCTCGCGCCCGCCCAGGCCGAAGGCCAGCGCCACCGCAACGGTGACGGCGCCCAGCGTCAGCCCGAAAGCCAGTTGCACGATCTCGTTGGCGATGCCCATGGCGCGCAGGCCCATGGCCACGACCAGGCCGATGATGGCGAAGCGCGCGACGTTGGCGATCAGCCGGTTGTGGTCGGGGCTGGCCTTGACGATGGCGCGGTAGGCCACGCCCGAGAGCCAGAAGCCCACCACCAGAATGGCGCCGCCCAGCAGGATGTCGCCGCCGAAGCTGATGAAGGTGGTGACGACGTCGCTGACCTGGTAGAAGCCCAGTTGCGAGGCGGCCTCGACGCTGGCGAACAGCATGGCGAAGAACTTGACGAAGAAACTCGCCAGGTTCGACGGGCTGGTGCTGCCCGACAGTGCGTGGGCCAGCCCGAGCTTGGCCGGCAGGCTGTCGAAGCCGGCGCTCTCGAGCAGCCGCGCGACCAGTTCGCCGCCGAACTTGGCGATGTACCAGGTCAGCAGCAGGATCACGCCGGCGGCCAGGATGTTGGGCACGGCGTCGAGGATTTGCCCGAGCATGTCGGCGGCGGGCTCGGAGATGGCCTCGATGTGCAGCGCGTCGAGCGCGGCGATCAGCGAGGGCACGAACACCAGGATGAAGACCACGGTGCCCAGCAGGCGCGAGACGCGGATGGCGGGGTCGAGCCCGACGCGCTCGTTGATGCTGTCGGCCCCGGCCGCGCTCAGCAGGTTGGTGACCAGCCCGCGCAGCACGCGCGCGACCAGCCAGCCGACCAGCCCGACCACGGCCGCGGCGAACAGGTTGGGCACCATGTCCAGCACCTTGCCCAGCATGCCGCGCACCGGTTCGAGCACGCCGTAGAGCGCGAACGCCGACAGGATGGCCGGCAGGAAGAACAGGATCACCAGCCAGAACAGCACGTCGCCGGCGGTTTGGCTCATGGGGCGCATGCCGGCTTCGGCCGACAGGCGCTCGTCGAGCGTGGTGGCCGCCAGCACGCGCTTGACCAGTGCGCGCAGAAAGGTCGCCACCAGCCAGGTCACCACGATCAGCACCAGGCCGGCGAGCAGGTTGGGCAGGTAGCCCGTGATGCCGGCGAGCAGGTCCGCGAACGGCGCCGAAACATAGGACAGATTGAGGGCGTTGAGCACCGCCACCAGCGTCACCAGCAGGATCAGCCAGAACACGCCGGAGGCGATGGGCGACTCCAGGTCCACCGGCGCCGCCGCGCTTTCGCTGACGCGCGCGTTGAGGCGCAGCAAATTGAGCAGCCGGTGCACGCCGGCGCGCGCCAGCACCGCCAGCAGCCAGCCGACGACCAGCACCAGCAGGCCGCCCAGAATCTGCAGCAGGTTGTGGCCGAGGGCGTTCTGCAGGGTTTCGTAGAAGACGTGGATGTTCATGGCGATTGCGCGGAAATCCGGGCTGGCGGCCGGCCCTCGGATTCCCTTCCTTTTCGGGCCGCTATCTTCACACAAAACGCAGGCCTGGCCGCGCTCCCGGGCCCCAGGCTAGCCCAGGCGAAGCGTCTGATGGACGCCCTCGGAGGCGGCCTCGGCGTGGGTGAGCAGGGCCAGCGCGCTGCCGTGGCGCTCGGCTCGCCAGTCGTCGAGCCCGGCCTGGCCGTTGAGCAGCGTGGATTTGCCCGAGCCCGAGGGGCCGAGGATGGCCAGGCATTCGCCCGCGCGCACGTTCTGGCTGGGATCGGCGAACACCGTGCGCTCGCCATAGCGGTTGGCAGGACCTCAGGCCCGCAGCACCACTGCCGGATCGGGGGCGCCGGGCAGGGCGCCGGTCATGGCCGGACTGGGGCGGACGGCGAAGCCGCCGCCGTGATCGCCTCGGCGCTTTGCCGCAGCAGCGGCAGCATGGCGGCCAGGGCCTGCGCCTGCGCGCCGGGTGCGTCGCAGGCGATGGCCTGGCGCTGCGGCATGCCGCGCAGCCAGGTGATCTGGCGCTTGGCAAGCTGCCGGGTGGCGGCGCTGCCGCGTTCGGCCAGTTCGGCCTCGGGGAAGCGGCCGTCGAGCATCTCCCAGGTCTGGCGGTAGCCCACGCAGCGCATGCTGGGCAGGTCGGGGTGCAGGTCGCCGCGCGCGCGCAGGCGCAGCACCTCGTCGACCAGGCCGTCTTCCAGCATCTGGCCGAAGCGCTGCCCGATGCGCGCGTGCAGCCAGGCGCGTTCGCCGGGCTCCAGGCTGAACAGCCGCCAGTCCCAGGGCGCTGGCGCGGCGGCGGTCATGGGGGTGGACACGGCTGCGCCGTCGCGCTGGTGGAAGCTGGAGAGCGGCCGGCCGGAGAGTTGCCAGACCTCCAGCGCGCGCTGGATGCGCTGGCCGTCTTGCGGGGCCAGGCGGGCGGCGGTGGCCGGGTCGATGGCGGCCAGTTCGGCGTGCAGTGCCGGCCAGCCCTCGGCGCGGGCGCGGGCGTCGAGCGCCGCGCGCACGGCCGGGTCGGCCGCCGGCATGTCGGCGATGCCGTCGAACAGGGCCTTGAAGTACAGCATGGTGCCGCCGACCAGCAGCGGCACGTGGCCGCGCTGCACGATGGCGCCGAGCAGCCGCAGCGTGTCGGCCACGAATTCGGCGGCGCTGTAGGCCTGCAGCGGGTCGCGGATGTCGATCAGGTGGTGTGGCGCGGCGGCGCGTTCGTGGGCGCTGGGCTTGGCCGTGCCGATGTCCATGCCGCGGTAGACCAGCGCCGAGTCGACGCTGACGATCTCCAGCGTCTGCCCGCGCGCGGCCAGCCGCGCCGCCAGTTCCAGCGCCACGGCGGTCTTGCCCGAGGCGGTCGGGCCGGCCAGGCAGGCGACGGGGATGGGGCTGACGGGGTCGACGGCGTGACTCATCCTAGCGTTTGCCACCCAGCAGGCCGCCGAGCACGCCACGCAGGATTTGCCGGCCCAGCGTGGTGCCCATGGTGCGGGCGGTGGACTTGACGACGGTCTGGACCAGGCCGTCGCGCTTGCCGCCGCGCGGGCCGGTGCTGCCAAACAGCAGGTCGTTGATCAGGCTGCCTGCGCCGCTGGTCGTCTCGCTGGATTCGCTCGACTTGGACGCCGGGCCGCCGCCGGCGCGCGGGCGCCCGGCCTCGCCGCCCTCCGCTGGGGCTGTGAATTCGGTGCTGCGCTGCTGCAGCCGCTCGTAGGCCGATTCGCGGTCGACGGCCTGGTCGTAGACGCCGGCCACCACCGAGTCGCGCAGCAGCTGCTGGCGCTGGGCCTCGGTGATGGGGCCGATCTGGCTGCCGGGCGGCAGCACGAAGGCGCGCTCGGTGATGCCGGGGCGGCCTTTCTCGTCGAGCAGGCTGACCAGCGCCTCGCCCACCGCCAGTTCGGTGATGGCGGCCTCGATGTCCAGCCCGGGCTGCGGCCGCATGGTCTGCGCGGTGGCCTTGACCGCCTTCTGGTCGCGCGGGGTGAAGGCGCGCAGCGCGTGCTGCACGCGGTTGCCCAGCTGCGCCAGCACGCTGTCGGGGATGTCGGTCGGGTTCTGGGTGACGAAGTAGACACCGACGCCCTTGGAGCGCACCAGCCGGACCACCAGCTCGATGCGTTCGAGCAGGGCCTTGGGCGCGTCGTTGAACAGCAGGTGGGCCTCGTCGAAGAAGAACACCAGCTTGGGCTTTTCGGGGTCGCCGATCTCGGGCAGGGTCTCGAACAGTTCCGACAGCAGCCACAGCAGGAAGGTGGCGTACAGGCGCGGCGCGTTCATCAGCTTGCTGGCCGCCAGGATGTTGACCACGCCCATGCCGCGGCTGTCGGTCTGCATCAGGTCGTCGATGTTGAGCATGGGCTCGCCGAAGAAACGGTCGCCGCCCTGGCTCTCCAGTTGCAGCAGCCCGCGCTGGATCGCGCCCACGCTGGCGGCGCTGATGTTGCCGTACTGGGTGCGGAAGTCGGCCGCGTGGTCGCCCACGTGCTGCAGCATGGCGCGCAAGTCCTTCAGGTCGAGCAGCAGCAGGCCCTGGTCGTCGGCGATGCGGAACACCAGGTTGAGCACGCCTTCCTGCGTGTCGTTGAGGTTGAGCATGCGCCCGAGCAGCAGCGGGCCCATGTCGGAGACGGTGGCGCGCACCGGGTGGCCGGCCTCGCCGTAGACGTCCCACAGCGTGGTCGGGCAGGCCACGGGCTCGGGCAGGGCGATGCCGCGTTCGGCCAGCGTGGCCGCCAGCTTGCCGCCGATGCTGCCGGCCTGGCTGATGCCCGCGAGGTCGCCCTTGACGTCGGCCAGGAAGACCGGCGTGCCGATGCGCGAGAAGGACTCGGCCAGGGTCTGCAGCGTCACCGTCTTGCCGGTGCCCGTGGCGCCGGTGACGAGGCCGTGGCGGTTGGCCAGGGCCGGCAGCATGCGGCATTCGGCGGTGGCGTTGCGGGCAATCAAAAAGGGAGTGGTCATGATCGATTCTTTCGTGCGGCCGGCCTGTTTCGCGGTGGCGTTTCCAGGCCGCCTCCGCGCCCAAGTAAAATCCTGCCCCTAGATTAAATCAGCAACGAAGGACTTCCCATGGCTGGACACAGTAAATGGGCCAATATTCAGCACCGCAAGGGTCGCCAGGACGAGAAGCGCGGCAAGATCTGGACCCGCCTCATCCGTGAAATCATGGTCGCCGCGCGCACCGGCGGTGGCGACGTCTCGGCCAACCCGCGCCTGCGCCTGGCCATCGACAAGGCCAAGGCCGCCAACATGCCGGCCGACAACATCAAGCGCAACGTCGACAAGGCCACCGGCAACCTCGAGGGCGTGACCTACGAGGAAATCCGCTACGAGGGCTACGGCATCGGCGGCGCGGCGGTCATCGTCGACACCATGACCGACAACCGCGTGCGCACCGTGGCCGAGGTGCGCCACGCCTTCTCCAAGCATGGCGGCAACCTGGGCACCGAAGGCTCGGTGTCCTTCCAGTTCAAGCACGTCGGGCAATTCTTCTTCGCCCCCGGCTCGTCCGAGGACCGCATCATGGAAGTGGCGTTGGAGGCTGGCGCCGAGGACGTGGTGACTGGCGACGACGGCGCCATCGAGGTCCTCAGCGCCGCCGCCGACTTCGAGGCCGTGAAGAACGCCCTGGAGGCCGCCGGCCTGGCGCCCGAGGTGGCCGAAGTGACGATGCGCGCCGACAACACCATCGCCCTGACGGGCGACGATGCGTTGAAAATGCAGAAGCTGCTCGACGCATTGGAGGACCTGGACGACACGCAGGACGTGTTCCACAACGCCGAACTGGACGCCTGAGTTCGGCCCCGCCCGGCGACCCCGGGCGCATGCCTACACCCACGGGGCAGCCAGCGCCGGCTGCGCTCCGCCGCGCAGGATCAGGGCCTGCGCGCTCAACAGAGAAATCGAATGAAAGTCTTAGTGATCGGAAGTGGCGGGCGTGAACACGCGCTGGCCTGGAAGCTGGCGCAGTCGCCGGGCGTCAAGCATGTCTACGTCGCCCCGGGCAATGGCGGCACCGGCCAGGCGCCCAACCTCGAGAACCTGCCGCTGACCGATTTTTCGGAACTGGCCGACTTCGCCGAGCGCGAGGGCGTGGTGCTGACCGTGGTCGGCCCCGACGCGGCGTTGGCCGGCGGCGTGGTCAACGTCTTCAAGAGCCGGGGCCTGCCCATCTTCGGGCCGACCCGCGAGGCCGCCGAGCTGGAGTGGTCGAAGGACTTCGCCAAGGCCTTCATGCTGCGCCACAAGATCCCGACGGCCGCCTACGCCACCTTCACCGATGCCGGCGAAGCCCATGCCTACGTCGACGCGCAGGGCGCGCCCATCGTCATCAAGGCCGACGGCCTGGCCGCCGGCAAGGGCGTGGTGGTGGCGCTGACGCTAGACGAGGCGCACGCGGCCATCGACGCCATGCTCGAAGGCGACCGCTTCGGCGCGGCCGGCTCGCGCGTGGTGATCGAGGAATTCATGCAGGGCGAGGAGGCCAGCTTCTTCGTCGTCAGCGACGGCAAGGACTTCGTCACGCTCTCCACCGCGCAGGACCACAAGCGCCTGCTCGACGGCGACGCCGGCCCGAACACCGGCGGTATGGGCTCGTATGCGCCGGCGCCCATCGTCTCGCCCGACGTGCGCGCCAAGGTGCTCAGCCGCATCGTCCGGCCCACCCTCAATGGCATGGCCAGCGAGGGCCGTCCTTACGCCGGCTTCCTGTACGTGGGCCTGATGATCGACGCCACCGGCGAGCCGCGCGTGGTCGAGTTCAACGCCCGCATGGGCGACCCGGAAACCCAGGTCGTCCTGCTGCGCCTGAAGTCCGACCTGCTGCCGCTGCTGCAAGTGGCTGCCAAGGGCGCGCTCGGCCCCGACGTCGAGCTCGAATGGGACCGCCGCGCCGCGCTGACCGTGATCCTGGCCAGCCAGGGCTATCCCGAAAACCCGCGCAAGGGCGACGTCATCCACGGCCTGCCGGCCAAGCCGACCGAGGACGTGGTGGTGTTCCACGCCGGCACCGCCTTGCGCGAGGACGGCCAGCTCGTCACCAGCGGCGGGCGCGTGCTGTGCGTGACCGCGCTGGGCGAATCCATCAAGCAGGCCCAGCACCGGGCCTACGAGGCGGCCGCGACCATCGGCTTCGACGGCATGCAGTTGCGCCGCGACATCGGCTGGCGCGCCATCAAGCCGCATTGACCGCAGCGATGCCTTCCATGGCCTTGTCCTTTCCAGAATCCGCCGACTCTCCCACGGACGTGCCCGACGCCGCCGCGGTGGCGCGGGTGGGCGACCACCTGCGCGCGCTGCAGGACCGCATCGTCGCGGGCCTGGAAGAACTGGAGCGCTCGGGCCCGGGCGACGACCGCCTGGCCGCCGCCAGCGCGCGGCGCGACGCCTGGGCCAAGCCGCCCGGCGAGCGGCTGCAGGGCGAGGGCCTGACCTGCATCCTGGAAGATGGCCGCGTGTTCGAGCGCGCGGGCTGCGGCTTCTCGCACGTGCGCGGGCCGGCGCTGCCGCCTTCGGCGACCCAGCGCCGCCCGCAACTGGCCGGCGCGCCGTTCGAGGCCATGGGCGTATCGCTGGTGTTCCACCCGCGCAACCCCTACGTGCCCATCGTGCACATGAATGTGCGCATGATCGCCGCCCACCCGGCCGGCCAGCCGCCGGTGTGCTGGTTCGGCGGCGGCATGGACCTGACGCCCATCTACGGCTTCGAGGAAGACGCCGTCGCCTTCCACCGCGCCTGCGCCACGGCGCTGGCGCCCTTCGGCGACGACAAGTACCCGCGCTTCAAGCACTGGTGCGACGAGTATTTCTACCTGGCCCACCGCGACGAGCAGCGTGGCGTGGGCGGGGTGTTCTTCGACGACTTCGCCGAGCTGGGCTTCGCCGGCAGCCTGGCCATGACGCAAGCCGTGGGGGAGGCCTTATGGCCGGCCTATGCCGCCATCGCCCGCCGTCGCGCCGGCATGGCCTACGGGCCGCGCGAGCGCGATTTCCAGCTCTACCGCCGGGGCCGCTACGTCGAATTCAACCTGGTCTGGGACCGGGGCACGCACTTCGGCCTGCAGTCGGGCGGCCGCACCGAGTCCATCCTGCTGTCGATGCCGCCGCAGGCGGCCTGGCGCTACCAGCGCAGCGATCCGCCGGACTCGCCCGAGGCCGCGCTCTACACCCAGTTCCTGCCGCGCCGCGACTGGATCTGACCCGCTGCGCCAGGCGGTTTCCCGTATTCGTCACCGCGCGTGGCGCCCGGATTCCCGGGGCCACGCGCCGGCCGCACTTTCCTCCGCGAGGGGGAAGCGGCTATATTTCCCGCATTCAACTCAACCATTCCGCATGACCACTTCCGAAACGGCAGCCAAGAAAGACATCCAGAAACTCCAGCGCGCCATCGTCGATGGCCTGGAGGACGTCAAGGCGCAAAACCTCGCGGTGTTCAACACCGAGCACCTCTCGCCCCTGTTCGAGCGGGTGATCGTGGCCTCCGGCACCTCCAACCGCCAGACCAAGGCGCTGGCCGCCAGCGTGCGCGACGCCATCCGCGACGCCGGCTTCAACAAGCCGCGCATCGAGGGCGAGGAAAACGGCGAGTGGATCATCGTCGACGCTGGCCCGGCGGTGGTCCACATCATGCAGCCGGCCATCCGCGAGTACTACCGCCTGGAAGAAATCTGGGGCGAGAAGCCGGTGCGCCTCAAGCACGGCGCCGACAAGGCCGCGCCCGCCGCGCCAGCCGAAAAGGCCCCGGCCAAGAAGGCCGCGCCCCGCAAGACCGCCGCCAAGGCCACGGCGACGGCCGCCGCCGAAGCCCCGGCCAAACCCGCCCGCAAGACCGCCGCCGCCAAGACCGCCTCCGCTGCTGCCCAGGCGCCGGCCGCATCGGCTGCACCCGCCAAGAAGGCCGCGGCGAAGAAGCCGGCGGTGAAGAAACCGGCGGTCAAGGCGGTGGCGGCCGCCAAGCCGGCCGCCAAGCCGGCCGTCAAGAAGCCGGCGCTCAAGGCGCCCGCCAAGCCGGCCGCCCGCAAGACCGCCAAGCCCAGCTGACGGGGGCGCGCCATGCGGTTGCTTGTGGTGGCGGTCGGCCAGCGCGTGCCCGATTGGGCCCAGACGGCGTGGGACGACTACGCCAAGCGCTTTCCGCCTGAGCTCAAGGTCGAGTTGCGCGCCGTGAAGACCGAGCCGCGCGGCTCCAAGACCCTGGAGTCGCTGTACGCCGCCGAGCGCGAGCGCATCGAGGCGGCGATCCAGGGCGGCCTGGGCCGGCATCCGCGCATCGTCGCGCTCGACGAGCGCGGCACGACGCTCACGACCGTGGCCCTGGCCGGCAAGCTCAAGGACTGGCAGATGGCGGGCGACGACGTCGCGCTGGTCATCGGCGGGCCGGACGGGCTAGCCCCGGCTTTCAAGCAGCAGGCGCACGAACGCATCCGCCTGTCCGACCTGACCCTGCCGCACGCCATGGTGCGCGTGCTGCTGGTCGAGCAGCTCTACCGGGCCTGGTCGGTCAACGCCGGCCACCCCTATCACCGCGAATGACTGCGTTGACGCTGGCGGGCCAGCCTATTTCCGTGGCAGCCCCCATGGGGGTGTTACCTTTGTTGCAACGACAACCATGTCCGAAAACTATTGCGCCTACATCATCAATATGGATGGCTCGCCTGCGCGGCTGCAAGCCGTAGTGACGTGGCTGGATGCCTATGGCATTGCGTGGTCGCGAGTGCCTGCCGTTGATGGCCGCGCGCTCGACTTGCTGAACCATCCCGATGTGTCAGTGCAGGACTATCACCGCTTGCATGGCAAGGAACTCAACCCCGCCGAGGTGGGCTGCTACCTTTCGCACATCCGCGCGTTCCAGCAGTTCCTCGCGTCGGAGAACGACTATGCCCTCATCCTGGAGGACGATGCGGTGTTTCCGCACAACCCCCAGGCCGTGCTTGCCAGCCTCATGGCCAAACCCGAGCGCTGGGACGTCGCCAAACTCTCGGGTTATCACTCGGGCTGTCCGGTCGCGCTGGATCGCCTCGCCTTGGGCCATGTCCTGTGCGTGCCATTGACCAAGTATTCGGGGGCGAATGCCTACCTCATCAACCGCCGGGCCGCGCAGATCTACGCCGAGCGTCTACTGCCCATGCAGCTGCCCTACGACCATGCTTTCGACCGCCCCTGGCGTTATGGCATCAAGTTCCGCATGGTCTTGCCGGTCCTGTGCCGGCCGGATGAGTCCGGCACACTGCCCTCGACGATCTCCGGCCTGCGCAAGAACAAGCTGCCGTGGCACCAGCGCTTTTCGGTCGTGGCCTACCGCGCGGGCAACGAGCTGGCGCGCGTGTGGTACGGCCTCACGGCGGTGATTCGCCACCGGCTGGGGCTGGAGGCCGATCGATGACGCCGCCGCCGGCCGCTGCGCCTTTCGCCTT
>JASGEH010000067.1:0-42324 GCA_047606565.1 Comamonas sp. | reverse complement strand
CTGGTGGCGGCGCTGCAGGACGAGGTCGAATGGGTCTTCATGGGCATGAAGCCGCAGGGCGTGCGCTGCGAGTTCCACACCGGCGTGTCTTTCGAGCAGTACCCGGCCAAGCTCGCCAGCCTGGACCTCGACCTGGCTGTGGTGCCGCTGGAGATCAACCGCTTTAACGAATGCAAGAGCAACCTGCGGCTGATGGAGCTGGGCATCCTCGGCGTGCCGGTGGTGTGCACCGACATTGAGCCTTACCGCTGCGGCCTGCCGGTGACGCGCGTGCGCAACCGCTTCAAGGACTGGCACGACGCCGTGCGCGCGCACCTGCACGACCGCGATGCGTCGGAACAGGCTGGTGACGCCTTGCGCGCCGCGCTGCTGCGCGACTGGATGCTCGAAGGCGACAACGTGACGGCCTGGGCGCGCGCCTGGCTGCCCGGTTGATGCAGCGCTATTTAGAAGGGTGTTGACGACCGGGCGGCATGAGCGCCAGGCGTGTCACTCGGCTGGTCCGGCCGTCACGGACTGGATCAGCATCAGCGGGTGGTTTGCCGAAGGGATGAAGGCGTGGTGTTCGTAGAACGCCTGCGCCTTTGGCGAAATGGCATGCATAAGGATGCCGCGTATTCCCATGATCGAGGCGGCTTGCTGGACGCGGAGTACCGAGTCTGGCAGCACGGCTTCGCCCACGCCTTGCCCCTGAACCGATCGCTCGCTTGCCAGTGTGCTGGCTACGTCAGGATGCGGCAGGCGGGCCGCCGCCGCCCGGCTTCGCGGGCACGGCCGTGGCTGCTTCGTTCTCCACCCGGTACAGCCAGGCCAGCAACTCGGCCACCGCCACGTACAGCGCTGGCGGGATGTGGGCGTCGAGGTCGACGCGCATGAGCAGGTCGACCAGTTCGCGCGACTGGTGGACGTGGACGCCGTTTTCCTGGGCGGTGCGGATGATGGTTTCGGCGACGGCGCCGTAGCCCTTGGCGACGACCTTGGGCGCGGGGTCGCTGCCGCTGTCGTAGCGCAGCACGGCGGCCTGGGGCCGGCGCGGGCCGGGGGAGGCCGGCGCGGCGGGCAGGGGGGGCTGGGCGGGGCGGTTCATGGCGCGGGTGCGGGTGCGGATGCGGTGGGCGCAGGCGCGGCCAGGGGTGCTTCGGGGCCGTTGCGGGGCAGGGCGGCGGCGATCTGGAGCTCGCCCAGGCTGACGCTGCTGGCGGCGAACTGGTGTTGCAGTTCGGCGGCGTGCTGGCGCAGGCGCTCGGGGGATTGTTCGCTGTAGAGGCGCAGGTGGCAGCGGCTGCCTTCGATGCGCAGGTGGGCCTCGACCCGGCCCAGGCTGGGCAGTTGCAGGGTCAGCCGGGTTTGCCAGGGCCGCTCGCTTTCGCCCTCATTTCCGGGGCTGTTGCGGCGGTGGTCGGGGTCGGTGGCGTCGGGCTGGCTGTCGGGCGGCGCGCGTTCGATGTGCCAGTCCAGCGCGACGCCGGGCCAGGCTTCGGCGCGGGCGGCCCATTGCTGGGTGGCGAGGACGTCGAGCTGCTGGCGCACGAGCAAGGCGTGGTCGGGCGACAGGCTGTGGCTGGTGAGCGCGGGAGGGGTGTTGCCCGGGGCGGGGGCCGCCGTTTCGGGGGCTGTGGCGGCCGGTGCCGGGGCGGCCTGGCTTGTGGCAGCGGCCGGGGCAACTGGCGCCGGGGCGGATGCAGCGGCGGGTGCAGCGGCGTGGGCGGATTGGGCTTGCGGGTGTTCGTGCAGGGTTTGCGGAGGCTGGCCCTGGAAGGCGACGCGGGCGAGGTGGGCTTCGTAGAACATGCCGCTGGTCTGCACGCGCGCGGCCAGGGTCTGGGCGAGCAGGGCGATGGCGGGGTGGCTGGCGCTGGCGGTGGGCAGAAGGGCCTGCGCCGGGCCTGCGGTGGCTGAGGAGGCTGAGGCCGCGCCGAGGCCGCCGGGTGTCGTGGCCGTGGCCGTGCTGGATGCCGCCGCGCCGGGGGTGGCCGGCAATTGCAGCAGCGGCGTGGTGGCCAGCGGCTGGTGCAGCACCGGGGGCTGCGGGGTTTGCGGGTAGCTTTGCAGCAGTCCGAGCACGATGCGGGCGGCCGGGCCCAGCGTGGTGGGCGAGGATGGGTAGGCGCTGGCCGAGCCCGTGGCGCGCGAGGCCTTGCCGGCATCGGCGGGTTCGGGACCGCTGGCCTGCCGGGTGGGGGTATCGCGTTGCAGGCCGGGCTCGCTGCCGCGTTCCTGCCGTGGCTTGGCCGGGTCGACGGGCGCCGTCTGACCGGGCTCCAGCAGGGCGTCGAAGGGGCCACCAGCCCGCGCGATGCTGGCGTATTTGGCCAGCGAAACGCCCAGTACGGCGTCGAGCCGCTGCACCAGCAGGGTGTTGGGCAGCGGGCTGCTCATTATTCAGGCGTGGGGTTGGGCTGCTGGAAGTTGCCGTAGCTGTGCAGCAGCCGGCGCGACTGTCGCATGCTGCCGAGACGGGTGCGGATGGCCTGGAGTTGTTCGCGGGCCAGGCGGTCGATTTCCTGGTCGAGCGCCAGGATCGCGGCCAGTTCCAGTTGGCAGGCGAGGCGGTCTTCCTCGTCCTCGGGCTCGGCCTGGGGCAGCCATTCGAGGGTGGCGACGGCCTCGGCGTAGTCGTGCCCCAGGTTGGACAGCGCGTCCCAGTCGCCGGCGCGCGCCGCATCGCACATGCGCCGCGAGTGGACGGCGAGGGTCTGGTAGCGCTGACGCAAGGTCATGCTGGAGAGGGGCTGCATGATGGTGTGCTCGAAAGAGCGTGTGGACGTTGTTGTGGCGGCCTGTCAGGCACTCGCAGGGCTGGCAGGGAGGGGGTCGACCGAGGTGCGCCAAGCGTCGGCCAGTTGCGCCAGGAGGTCACTGGTGCGTTGCAGGGCGGCGTCGTCGGCCCGGAGGTTGGCTTGCAACAATTGTCTCACCGCGTAGTCGTACAAATCGTGCAAATTCGCGGAGATTTCCCCGCCTGCTTCGTGGTTCAGGCTGGCCATGAGGCCGTTTTGCACGATGTTGATGGCCTTGGAGATGGCTTGGCCGCGTTCGGCGATGTTGCCGTTGGCCAGGTGGTAGCGGGCCTTGGCGATGGCGGCGATGGCGCCTTCGAACAGCAGGGTGATGAGCCGCTGTGGCGACGCGCTGGCGACGCGGGTTTCGAGGCCCACTTTCGCATAGGCGCGCGCGCCCCGGCTGGCCGGGCGGCTGGAATGGGGGGCGGAGGTGTTCATGGTTTCGGTCGCAAAGGCCCGGGAGGCACGCGCCCGGGCCAGGTGTTCAACTGCTTGATGAGGAGCTGGTGAGCGAGGCCAACTGGGTTGTCAGGTAGGAGCTCAGGCTGCTCATTTCCGCGACGTATGCATCCAGGGCCACGAAGCGGGCCTGGTAGACCGCCATTTCCGCGTCGATGCGGGCGGACATGGATTCCTGCTGTTTTTCCAGGCGCTCGATGGCGGAGTCGATGCTGTCTTCGAGGTTGGCGAACAGGCCGTCGCTGGCGAGTTGTTGGGTCGAGAGGTTGGCGACGTTGGCCGCGATGCCGCTGTCGCCCTCGAACAAGGCGGCGACGTCGTCCGGGTTGTCCTCCAGGGCTTCCGTCAACGCGGTGCTGTCGATGGTGAGCAGCCCCTGGTTGTCGCCCGAAGTCTCGGTGGTGATGCCCAGGTCGGCCAGGCTCTGGAGGACGGAGCCGGTGCCGGTCACCTGCAGGGCCTGGCGGTAGGCGTTGGCGATGCTGCGCGCGGTGTAGTCGCCAGTCAGCGCGGCCTGGGTCTCCTCCTCGACGTCGAAGGCGGTGGCCTGCTTGATGACGGACTGGACGTTGTTGTAGGCCGTGACGAAGGTCTGGATGGCCGTGGCGATGCTGGAGGTGTCGCTGGCGATGGTCAGTGTGGCCGCGCTGGTGGTGGTTTCGGCCAGCGTCAGGGTGATGCCGTCGACGGCATCCTCGATGGTGTTGCTTTGGCTTTCGATCTCCAGGCCATTGATGGTGAGCAGAGCGTTCTGGGCCTCGGTGCCGACCGTGAAGTTGGCGCTGTCGGTTTCGCTGTAGCCGATCAGGGCTTCGAGTTCGCTGTTGTCGGCCACGCTGATGCTGGCGATGGCGGCGTCGGTGCCGGTGTCGCTGGCGGTCAGCATCAGGCGCACCGAAGAACCGGTGTTGACCAGGGTGGCGTTCACGCCCAGGTCGGAGTCGACGTTGATGGCGGCGGCCAGGCTCTCCAGCGTGACATCGCCCTCGAGCTCCAGCGTCTTGGTGTCGCCGTTGCCCAGGGTGAAGGTGATGGTGCCGCCGCTGCCGATCTCGGTGGCGCTGTCGGTGATGGTGGAGCTGCTGGTGTAGAGCGAATGGGCCTGGGCCAACTGGCTCACGGCGATGCTGTAGCTGCCGGCGGCCGCATCGCTGGTGCTGGTGGCCGTGAAGGCGGTGCTGGTGGTGGTGGCGGTGGTCGACTGGAACAGGCCATCCACCTGCAGCGCCTTGGCTGCCGTCTGCAGCGACTCGACGGCGGACTTGATCGACGAATAGGCCGAGAGGCGGGACTCTTGCTGGGTCTGCTTGTTCGCGAGCAGCGTGAGCTTGGCTTCCGAGGCCTCGCGCAGGCCTTCGAGCAGGGTGGTCAGATCCAGGCCGGAGCCGACGCCGAGACTGGAGGAAACGCTGGATGTCGCCATGGTGGTTATTCCTGGGTTGATGCTTTAAGGGAAAGGCCTCGGGGAGGCGTGTGGCGGGCGGGATTCAGGCTTCGGCCTGGATACCTTCGGCGCTGGCGTCCTGGCTGGCGATCAGCTCGGCGGCCTTGAGGACGGATTCGGCTGGAATGGTCTTGATGACTTCGCCGCTGTCGGCATCGATCACGTGCACGACGATGCGGTGGTCCTCCCGGTTGGCCTCGAAGCGCAGTTGCGTGGACCAGGCTTGCATGCTGCGGTTGAGTTCCTCGACGGCGGAAGCCAGGCTGTCTTCAAGCTGCCAGCCAGTGGTGCCGGCTTGGTCGTGTGGGTTGGCTGTGGCCGACTGCGTTTCCTGTCCGTCGGGTGGGGTGACGGCCGTGACCCGGATGCCGGGCTGTTGGTCGGTGACAACGGCGGGGGGCAAGGGCGGGATGAATGTGGCGACTGGAGGTGCGATGGCCATGGCAGGAGGTCCTGTGATGGTGGAGCCGGGGCGCCGGCTGTCTCTCGGGTAACGGCAGGTTCACCCGGAAATTTAGGGCTGGCGATGGCGATCGCGTGAAAAAGATCGTCGGCTGGGCTGTCTGCGAGCATTCCATGCACCCGGTGTTTGCCCTGTGTGCACAGAGGGTTCTTTGCATTTAGTCAATACAAATTCATAAAATGCATACAGATTTTCCGGAAAAATTAAGAAAAAAGTCTGTAGGACATCTCTGACGATGCTACCATCGCGCCGTCATTTAAAGATTCTTGACATTCCATCGACAGGGACGATGGCTGGCTCAATAGCGCTTCTCTATAGATAGCGACATTGCTAGCTGATTCGGTGGTATCCCATCATTCGTGATGGGATAGAAGTACGAGAACTTCGACTTTTTCTGGTGGCCGTAGGAGCGGTCGGCCTTCCCTCGTTCTTGGGGCGAGGAGGGCGGGAATGTATCTGGAGGTGGCTGTGGACGGTGTGTTCGAGGAAATCAAGGAAATCAACCTGTTTTACCTGTTGTTGGCGCAGAAGATGCTGCGGGCGGATTACTCCGTGGCACTGTTCCGGTTGGGGTTGTCGTCCGAGGTGGCCGACGCATTGCTCAAGCTTTCCCACCGTGAGCTGATGCGGCTGAGCGATTCGAGCATGGTGCTTTGCGGCTTGCGTCTGGATGATGCGCAAGTGCTGGCTGCACTGTCCAGCGAAGACGTGGTTGGCGGCTCGTTGCGCCGTGCGCGCATGGCGATCAAGCTGGCTGCGCAGGGTGCGGAGGTGCTGCCATGAGTGCCGTGAGCGAGACGCCGCTGTCGTCGGCCGACGGCGCAAGCGCGAACTTCACCGGCAAGAGCGTGGTGGCCGAGGTCGCCGAGATCAGCCTGGCGACGTCGATGATCCGCCTGGGCGCGCGTCTGCAGTTGCTGCTGTCCGAAACCAGCCTGAGCCGCGAGCGCCTCTCGCGCCTGTACCGTGAGATCCGGCGCGAGCTGCCGCCCAAGGGCATGCTGCCCTTCTCGGCCGACTGGCACATGACGTGGATGCCCAACATCCACTCCTCGGTTTTCTACGGCATCTACCAATTCATGCTGGCCAACACCGGCCAATCGGGCATCCAGGCGCAGATCGAGGCCTACCGGGCCTATATGGCGCAGATGTATGGCCTGGACTACACCGGCGAGCCGGTGCTCAGCTTCACGCGCGCCTGGATGATGGTGCGCTTCTTCGAGGCCGGCATGCTGCAGTTGCGCGCCTGTTCGTGCTGCGGCGGGCAATTCGTGGCCCATGCGCATGAGGCCGGAGACCGCCGCTTCGTCTGCGGCCTGTGCCGCCTGCCGCCGCGTGCGGGCAAGCGCCGGCCGGCGGCCAAGGCCGACGATGGCCTCCCTGAGGAAATTCAGGCCTGAGTGGCAACGCGATGGCAGCGTGGGCCTGTTGTTCCAGGCTCGGAAGGCCGGTCCCGCATGGGGTCGGCCTTTTTGTTTTTGGCTCACCTTTCGCTTTACACAAGCTGCCAGAAGAAGCGGGGATTTCAGCGTTTGTTCTGCCGATTGGGATGCGGGGGGGCTGCTTAAGATCCTTGCAGCGCAGCCGTCCGCCCAGGGCGCCTGCCCAACGGGTGCCAGACGGCTGGCTTTTCTGTACGGATCAACATGCTCGACCGAATCAGCGAACACCTTGGCTTCTACCAGCGCGCGCTCGACTTGCGCGCGCAGCGCCAGGAGGTGCTGTCCTCCAACATCGCCAATGCGGACACCCCCGGCTATCTGGCGCGCGATTTCGACTTCCGCGAGGCCCTGGCCTCGGCCGAGGCGCAACGTGGCCTGCCGGGCACGGCGCTGGCGCTGACGTCGGCGCGCCACATTCCGGCCCAGGCCGGCGCGCAGTCCGCCGATGCCGAACTGCTCTACCGCGTGCCGCTGCAGCCCAGCCTGGATGGCAACACGGTGGACATGGATGCCGAGCGGGTGAACTTCGCCGACAACACCCTGCGCTACCAGACCGACCTCACGCTGCTGACCTCGCGCATCAAGGGGCTGCAGTCGGCCATGGAGGCGTCATGAAGGCCAGCCCGGCGGCGAGCAGGAACACACCAGGACGGACGCCATGCCCTTGACCAACATCTTCAGCATCGCGGGCTCGGCCCTCACGGCGCAGTCGCAGCGCATGAACGTCTCGGCCAGCAACATGGCGAACGCCGACAGCGTGACGGGCCCGGACGGGCAGCCCTACCGCGCGCGCCAGGTGGTGTTCCAGCTCGCGCCGGTGCCGGGGCAGGCGGGGGGGCAGCAGATCGGCGGCGTGGCGGTGGCCGGGGTGGTCGAGGACCCGTCGCCGATGCGCATGGTCTACGAACCGTCCAACCCGCTGGCCGACGCCCAGGGCTACGTCACCATGCCCAACGTGGACGTGGTGGCCGAGACCGTCAACATGATTTCCGCCTCGCGCGCCTACCAGGCCAACGTCGAGGTGCTCAACACCGCCAAGAGCCTCATGCAGCGCACGCTGACCATCGGCCAATGAGCCGGGGTGCGTTTTTTCTTCACCCTTCATACGCAGGAATTTGCCCATGAGCACCGTCACCAGCAGTACCTCGGCAACCACCACGACCACCACGTCGACCACGGCCGGAACGTCGGCCGAAGAAATCCAGGAGCGCTTCCTGACCATGCTGATCGCGCAGTTGCAGAACCAGGACCCGCTCGACCCCATGGACAACGAGCAGATCACCTCGCAGATGGCGCAGCTCTCCATGGTGTCGAGCCTGACGACCCTCAACGAAACGCTGTCGTCGATCAGCGGCCAGATCGACATGGGCCAGGCCATCGAGGCCTCGGCGCTGGTGGGCAAGGACGTGCTGGTGCCAGGCAACAAGATTGCCGTTGGCGTCGACAGCGACGGCACGGTGACCACCACACCCTTCGGCATCGACCTGGAAGCGGCCGCCGCCAGCGTGGTGGTCAAGATCACCGACGCGGACGGCAACGTGGTGCGCACCCTCGACGTCGGTGCGCAGGATGAAGCCACCGTGCTCACGTTGAGCTGGGACGGCCTCGACGACAGCGGCAACGCGGTCACCGAAGGGGCTTACTACGCCCAGGTCACGGCTACCGATGCCGACGGCGCGACCGTCGCCAGCACCGCGCTGACGCATGGCACGGTTGGCAGCGTGGTCTACACCTCCAGCGGGCTCAAGCTCGACCTGGGGCTGGTCGGGCAATTCAGCCTGCTGGACATCTATCAGATCACCTGAGTGTGAATGGGTTCTCAAAAGAGGAGTGAGCAAAAATGGGTTTCAGTCAAGGCTTGAGCGGCTTGAATGCCGCCGCATCCAATCTCGACGTCATCGGCAACAACGTCGCCAACCAGAGCACCGTGGGTTTCAAGTCGGGCACGGCGACGTTCGCCGACGTGTTCGCCAGCTCGCGCGTGGGCATGGGCGTGCAGGTCACGGGGGTGAACCAGCGCTTCTCGACGGGTTCGATCACCACCACCAGCAATGAACTCGACATGGCCATCGACGGTGCCAACGGCTTCTTCCGGTTGATCGACACCGATGGCTCGGTCGTCTATTCGCGCAACGGCCAGTTCTACACGGATGCCGACAACAACATCGTCAACGCCCAGGGCCAGCAGCTCACGGGCTATCCCGCCGGCGCGGTTGGCGCCGATCCGGTGGCGCTCAGCGTGCCCACGGGCAACATCGCGCCCTCGGCCACGACGACGGTGACGGTCTCGTCGCTCAACCTCGATTCCGACGCCACGGTGATCACCGAGGACTTCGACATCACCGATTCCAGCACCTACACCTACACCACGCCCACCACGGTCTACGACTCGCTGGGCAACACGCACGAGCTGCGCCAGTACTACGCCAAGACCGGCGAAGGCACCGACACTTCCACCTGGAGCGTGTATTACGTGCTCGATGGCGATACCAGCCAGATCGGGACGGCGACGCTGACCTTCGACAGCGACGGCGTTCTCACGTCGCCGACCGATCCGGTCGAGCTGACTTTCGACGTCGAGCCCGCCACCGACCTGGCCATCAGTTTCGACTACGGCGACACGACCACCCAGTTCGCCGGCGACAGCACGCTCAACGCCACGCAGGACGGCTATGCGACAGGCCAGTTCTCGGCGGTCGAGGTCGCCGCCGACGGCACGCTGTACGCCACCTACACCAACGGCCAGAGCCAGGCCTTCGGCGTGGTGGTGCTGGCGTCCTTCAACAGCACGCAGGGCCTGCAGCCGGTGGGCGGTAACGCCTGGACGGAGACCGCCGACTCGGGCGCGCCCACGCTGGGCCAGCCCGGCAGCAACAGCCTGGGCACCTTGGTTGGCCAGGCCGTGGAGGCCTCCAACGTGGACGTGAGCGAGGAACTGGTCAACATGATCATCGCCCAGCGCACCTACCAGGCCAACGCGCAGACCATCAAGACGCAGGACAACATCCTGCAGACGCTGGTGACGATGCGCTAAGGCGCGATCCCGAGAAACGTAAGGAACGGCAGCCATGGATCGCTTGCTCTATACCGCCATGGGCGGCGCCGCGCGAACGCTGGAGCACCAGGCGGTGCTCTCGAACAACGTGGCCAACGCCAACACGGTGGGCTTTCGCGCGCAGCTCGCGGCCTACCGGGCGGTGCCCATCGTGGGCGAGGGCGCGCCCACGCGGGTGGCGACGGTGGCTTCCACCCCGGGCTCGGACTTCAGCCTGGGCGCGTTGCAGACCACCGGGCGCGCGCTCGACGTGGCCGTCGCCGGCCCGGGCTGGCTGGCGGTGCAGACGCCGCAGGGCGGCGAGGCCTATACCCGCGCCGGCAGCCTGCAGCTGGGTGTCGACAACGTGCTGCGCACGGCGCAGGGGCTGGTGGTGCTGTCGGCCGACGGCGGCCCGATCGAGGTGCCCGAGGGCGCCAGCCTGACGATTTCCAGTGATGGCGTCATCACCGCGCTGGGGGCGGGCGACCCGCCCAACGACGTGGCAGCGCTGGGCCAGTTTAAGCGCGTCAACCCCGACGCGGCGACGCTGGAGCGCGGCGACGACGGCCTGTTCCGGGTGCGCACCGAAAACGGCGAGCCGGCGCAGCCGCTGCCGGCCGATGCCACCGTGGGCATCGTCTCGGGGGCGCTGGAGTCCAGCAACGTCAGCCCGGTGGCGGCGATGGTCGGCCTGATCGACAACGCGCGCCGCTTCGAGATGCAGATGAAGGCCATCCAGGAAGCCGACGGCAACGCGCAGCGCGCCAATGGGCTGCTGGCGCCGGCCACCTGATCTTTCCCGCCGGGCGGTCGCGCGCCGCCGGCCCACATGGAGTCAAGCTCAAATGATTCGTTCGCTCTGGATTGCCAAGACCGGCCTCGAAAGCCAGCAGGTGGCGATGGACGTGGTGTCCAACAACCTGGCCAACGTCAGTACCAACGGCTACAAGCGCCAGCGCGCGGTGTTCGAGGACCTGATGTACCAGACCGTGCGCCAGCCCGGCGCGCAGGTCGGCGACGCCAACCAGTTGCCCTCCGGCCTGCAACTGGGCACGGGCGTGCGCACGGCGGCCACCGCCCGCATCCACACCGAGGGTTCGCTCAACAACACCGGCAACGCGATGAACGTGGCGATCGAGGGACGCGGCTTCTTCGAGGTCGAGATGCCCGACGGCACGCTGGCCTACACCCGTGACGGCTCGCTGCAGACCGACCAGGAAGGCCAGCTCACCACTGCCAACGGCTACGTGATCCAGCCGCCGATCACCGTGCCCGACAACGCGCTGAGCCTGACCATCGGCAAGACTGGCATCGTCTCGGTCACGCAGCCGGGCGCCGCCGGCACCAGTGTCCAGATCGGTCAGTTGCAGGTGGCGACCTTCGTCAACCCGGGCGGCCTGCAGAGCATCGGCCAGAACCTGTACCTGGAGACCGACGCCTCGGGCGCGGCCAACGTGCTGCAGCCCGGCACCGACGGCGCCGGCACGGTGGCACAGGAATACCTGGAGACCTCCAACGTCAACGTGGCCGAGGAGCTGGTCAACATGATCGCCACACAGCGCGCCTACGAGATCAACAGCAAGGCGGTCTCGACCTCCGACCAGATGCTGGCGCGCCTGACCCAGCTTTGATGACCATGTCCATGCCATGTCTCCAGGCCGGTACCGGGGCAGCGGTGCGCGCCGCCCTGGCCGCCGCCGCGCTGGCGGGGCTGGCCGGCTGTGCGTTGATCCCGCCCGAGCCGGTGGTCACCGGGCCGGTCAGCGCGCTGCCGCCGCAGCCGCAGCAGCAGGTGGCCGCGCCGCGCGGCTCGATCTACCAGCCGGCGGTCTACGGCAGCTATCCGCTGTTCGAGGACCGGCGCCCGCGCAACATCGGCGACACCGTGACCGTGGTGCTCAGCGAAAGCACGCGGGCGGCCAAGGACGTCGCGACCAACACCGACCGTTCCGGCAGCGCCTCGCTGACGGCGAACGCGCGCGGCTTCCTGCCCGGCGTCTTCGGCTCGCAGAACAACGTGGACATGGCCGGGGCCAACACGGCTGCGGGCACGGGCAGCAGCAGCGCCAACAATTCGTTCACGGGCACCATCACCACCACCGTCATCGAGGTGTTGTCCAACGGCAACCTGCGGGTGGCCGGCGAGAAGCAGATCGCCATCAACACCGGCAGCGAGTTCGTGCGCTTTTCCGGCACCGTCGATCCGCGCAACATCGCGGGCAACACCAATTCGGTGGTCTCCACCCAGGTCGCCGACGTGCGCCTCGAATACCGCAACAAGGGCGTGATGAACGAGGTGCAGGAGATGGGTTGGCTGCAGCGCCTGTTCCTCAACGTGCTTCCCTTCTGATGAAGCGTTTTCCTGCCATTGCCATGTACGTCCCGTTCGCCTTGCGGCGCTTTCTTTCCCGCGCCACGCGCGTTGCCATACGGGCAGTGGCGCTGGCCGTGGCTGGCCTGTTGGCGGTGCCGCTTCCGGTTCAGGCGGCCGGCCAGCGTATCAAGGACGTGGCCTCGGTGCAGGGGGTGCGCGGCAATCCGCTGATCGGCTACGGTGTGGTCGTCGGGCTCGACGGCAGCGGCGACCAGGTGCGCCAGGCGCCCTTCACGCAGCAGAGCGTGGCCAACATGCTGGCCCAACTGGGCGTGACGGTGGAGCAGGGCACCAACATGCAGCTCAAGAACGTGGCGGCGGTCATGGTGACGGCCACGCTGCCGGCCTTCGCGCGGCCGGGCCAGAGCATCGACGTGGTGGTGTCGTCCATGGGCAACGCCAAGAACCTGCGCGGCGGCACCCTGCTGATGACGCCGCTCAAAGGCGTGGACGGCCAGGTCTACGCCATCGCCCAGGGCAATCTGCTGGTCGGCGGCGCGGGCGCCTCGGCCGGAGGCAGCAGCGTGCAGGTCAACCAGCTCAACGGCGGGCGTATCAGCAATGGCGCCACGGTCGAGCGCGGCGTGCCCACCACCGTGGCAGAGGACGGCGTGCTCTACCTCGAACTCGCCGATGGCGACTTCAGCACCGCGCAGAACGTGGCGACGGCGGTCAACGCGGCCTTTGGTCCGGCGACGGCGACGGCGCTCGATGCGCGGGCGGTGCAGGTGCGGGTGCCGCAGGGCTTTGCGGTCAGCGCCTTCCTGTCGCAGCTCGAAAGTCTGCCGGTGCAGATCGCGGCGGCCAGCGCCAAGGTCATCATCAACGCGCGCACCGGCTCGGTGGTCATGAACCGCACGGTGATGATCGAGGAATCGGCTGTGGCGCACGGCAACATTTCGGTCACCATCAGCCGGGGCGCCGAGGTCAGCCAGCCCGACACGCCGCTGGCCGGCGGGCGCACCGTGGTGACGCCGACCACCGAGATCCGCATGCGCCAGGACGGCGTCGGCCTGCAGCACTTGCGCACCACGGCCAATCTGGCCGACGTGGTCAATGCCCTCAACGCGCTGGGTGCGACGCCGCAGGACCTGCTGTCCATCCTGCAGGCCATGCAAAGCGCCGGCGCCCTGCGCGCCGAGCTGGAGATCATCTGATGGCGGCCGAGGGCTTGCGCGATGCCGCTGCGTCGGCGGTCTACGACGTGCGCAACCTCGACCGGCTGCGCGGCCAGGCACAGGGCGCGCCGCAATCGGCCGACACGCAGCGCCAGGTGGCGCGCGAGTTCGAGGCGCTGTTCCTCAACATGATGATCCAGCGCATGCGCGAGGCCACGCCACGCCAGGGCCTGTTCGACAGCGAGCAGACCCGGCTGGTGCAGTCGCTGGCCGACCAGCAAATGGCTTCGGCCCTGGCCAACCCCGGCATCGGGCTGGCCCAGGCCCTGCTGCGCCAGATGCAGCAGCAAGGCGGGTCCGCACAGGCCCAGGCTGCCGCCCAAGGTGCCGCCACGCCGGGGGCCGTTCCCGCCGCAGCCGGTGAACAGGCCGGTGTTGCCGGCCGCGTGGCAGCTTGGCTGGGCCTGCTCGACGGCGCGGCCGGGCGGCGCCAGGCGGCGGGGGATGTGTCGGCTTCGGGCGCGGCACCAGCCTTGTCGGCGGTGTCGGCGGCGGGCGGCCTGCTGTCGCGCGTGGCCGATTTCGTCGGCCGACTGGTGCCGGTGGCTCGCCAGGTCGCGCAGGCCAGTGGCATTCCGCTCAAGCTCATGCTGGGCCAGGCCGCGCTGGAGTCGGGCTGGGGCCAGCGCGAGATCCGCCATGCCGACGGCTCGCCCAGCCACAACCTGTTCGGCATCAAGGCCACGGGTGGCTGGCGCGGCAAGACCGTGGACGTGGTGACCACCGAGTACGCGGACGGCGTGTCGCGCAAGCTGACCCAGACCTTCCGCGCCTACGACTCCTACGCCGAGGCCTTCCGCGACTACGCCAGCCTGATCACCGGCAGCCCGCGCTACGGCGGCGTGCTGGAGGCGGCCGACCACAACGAGGCGGCACGGCGCATCCAGCAGGCCGGCTATGCCACCGACCCGGTCTATGCCGACAAGTTGATCCGCGTCATGGCCTTGATGGACGGTTGATCCCTTGGAAAAAGTTCATCGAACGCTCTAAATTTTTACGGCGCGCAGCCGTTAACCGAGGGTAATGGAACGGTGCACCGGAGGGTGGTGCCGGGCTCCGCTAGACATCGAGAAAGAAGAGTCGAGAGATGAATCTGTACAACCTGGGCCTGTCGGGCATCAACGCGGCCAATGCCCGTCTCAACACCACGGCGCACAACATCAACAACATGGACACGGCCGGCTTCAACCGGCAGACCGTGACGGTGTCGACGGCGGGCGGCACGCTCACCGGCTCGGGCTACTTCGGCCGCGGCGTGAGCGTTGACGGCGTCAGCCGCCAGTACAGCAGCTTCCTCTACACGCAACTGGTGTCGGCGCGTTCGCAGCAGGCCTCGCTGGCCACCTACAGCAGCCAGATCAGCCAGATCAACGACCTGCTGGGCACCAGTTCCGAAGGCGTGTCCTACGCGCTGGAGCAGTTCTTCAGCAGCGTGCAGGCCGTGGCCACGCAACCGTCGGACACCGCCGCGCGCCAGGAGATGCTGGGCCAGGCCGCCAGCCTGGCCACGCAGATCAACGAGGCCCAGCGCATGCTCGACGAGCAGTACGCCAGCGTCAACGCGCAGGTCAGCACGCAGGTCGACCAGATCAACAGCTACGTCACGCGCATCGACAACCTCAACCAGCAGATCACTTCGGCGCTGGCGGCCAGCGGCTCGCAACAGCCCAACGACCTGCTCGACCAGCGCGACCAGTTGGTCTCCGAGCTGAGCCAGCTCATCGGCGTGACCACCAGCGCCAACGGTGCCTCGATCAACCTGACCACCGGCGGCGGGCAGGTGCTGCTGTCGGGCACCACGGTCTACCCGCTCAAGGCGGTGGCCTCGGCTGAAGATCCCACGCGCACAGTGGTGGCCTACACCATGCCGCTGACCACGACCGATGCCGATGGCGTCAAGACCAGCAGCACGGTGACGGTCGAGTTCGACGAGAGCAAGCTCACCGGCGGCTCGCTGGGTGGGTTGCTGGAGTTCCGCAGCGAGACGCTGGACCCGATCCGCAACGACCTCGGCCGGCTGGCCACCGGCCTGGCGCTGTCCTTCAACGAACTCAACGCGCAGGGCCTGACGCTCACGGACGAGGCCGGCGGCGACATCTTCAGCATCGGCGAGCCCACGGTCTACAGCAACGCCAACAACGAAGGCAGCGGCCAGGTCAGCGCGGTGTTCTCCGACGTCGACGGGCTGGCTTCGAGCGACTATTCGATCGTCTACAAGGAAGACAGCGGCTACACCATCACGCGGCTGTCGGATGGCACCTCGACGACTTATGACGCCGATGCGGGCGTCATCGAACTCGATGGCCTGAGCATCACGCTGCCCGACGCGACCGACGGCAGCGTCGCCGACGGCGACAAGTGGAGCCTGCAGCCCACGCGCACCATTGCCTCGACGCTTTCGGTCTCGCTGACCGACCCGTCGGGCATCGCCGCGGCCGACAGCGAGGGCGGCACCACCAACAACGTCAATGCGTTGCTGATGGGCGAGCTGCAAAGCACCAAGGTGCTGGGTGGCGGTACCCTGAGCCTGACCGATGCCTACACCCAGATCGTCAACAAGGTGGGTGTGCAGGTGCAGTCGGTGACGGCGGCCACCACGGCGGCCGACAACCTCGTCACGCAGCGGCTGACGGCGCAGCAGGCGGTCTCGGGCGTGAGCCTGGAAGAAGAACAGGTTGCGCTGCTCCAGTACGCCGAGCAGTACCAGGCCGCGTCGCAACTGATCTCGGTGGCCTCCGAGTTGTTCGACACCTTGCTGGGCATCGCGTCCTGACCCGAAAGAACACAAGCCCATAAGGAACGTCCATGCGTATCAGTACGTCGCTCAAGTACGAAATCGGCGCCAGCCAGATCAACAAGCTCCAGGCCAAGCAACTGCACCTGTACGAGCAGACCGCCACGGGTCTGCGTGTGGTGCGTCCGGGCGATGATCCGCTGGCTGCTTCGCAGGCGGTCACCGTCAGCCAGAGCCTGGCGGCCAACAGCCGCTTCGAGTCCAACCGCGCGGTCGCATCGAGCAACCTGGGCATGGCCGATACGGCGGTGCAGAACTCGGTCGACGTGCTGGAGGCCATCAAGGGCCGGCTGGTGCAGGCCGGCAATGGCAGCTACTCGGCCAGCGAGATGCAGGCGCTGGGCGCCGAGCTCAAGTCCTCCTATGCCGCGCTGCTGACGCAGGCCAACGCCACCGACGGCAACGGCAGCTATCTGTTCTCGGGCAACCAGGGAGATACCGCACCCTACGCGGTCGACAGCGATGGCTGGATCACCGGCAGCTACCAGGGCGACGCGGGCCAGCGGCTGGTGCAAGTCGACCAGACCCGCCAGATCTCGACCTCCAACACGGCCGATGAGCTCTACGGCGACGTCTTCGACGACCTGAGAAGCGTCATCGAGGCCCTCGAAACCTATGACGCCGACGATGCGGAGGGTTTCGCCACGGTGCTCACGAACGCGCAGGACAGCGTCAGCGGCACCTTTGACACCCTGGTGACGATTGGCGCTTCCATTGGCGCGCGCATGAACGAAGTCTCGGCGCTCGACGCCATCGGCTCGTCGCGCAGCCTCAGCTACAGCAGCCAGCTCGATGACCTGGTCGGCCTGGACGAAGCCTCGGCCTACAGCCTGGTCAGCTACTACCAGGTGGCCCTGCAGGCCTCCACGCTGGCCTTCCAGAAGATCCAGGCGATGAACCTGTTCAATAGCTAGCCGATTGGAACGTGTTGACGTTCAAGGCCGCCACGAAACAGGCCCGTGGCAGCCTGCCGCCATCCCACAAAAGCGGCAGGAGGAGGGGGCGGACGGAGGGGCCGTCTTGCATTAACCATCAGACAGCGGCCCTCAGGGCTCGGGAGGAGTCTTCATGTTTCGTCATCTGAGAGTCAGGACCGGCTTGCTGCTGGTGCTGGCACTGTTCCTGGCCGCCCTGCTGGCGGCCATCGGCGTGGGTCTGCACAACGCCCGTTCGGCGGATGCCAGCTTCAAGGCTTTCTATGAAATGACCGAGCAGGAGGTTGGGCCACTGCGCGAGATTCGCGCGGAGATCAACCTGAGCCGGAATTGGCAGGCCATCACGCATCGCAACATCCTGGAGCGCCGGCTGGGCGGAGAGGCCAGTGCGACCACCGATGCGCTGGATCTGGCCGAGGCCGCGTACCAGCGTGCAGAGGCGCGCCTGGCCGTCTTTGCCGCCGCTGCCAAGGAGAATGCGGAGGAAGATCAGCTGGGCAAACAGATCGAGCAGGCTTTCAAGGGCTATGTCCAGGCTGCGCGGCAGACGCTGGCGGCCATGCGCGAGGGCGATCCGCAGCTCTACGCCAAGAGCCCGGTCGCCGACGTGCGCAACGGCCACATGGCCAACCTGTTCAAGTGGACCGACGACTACATCGAACGCAAGGCCAAGGAACGGCAAGTGCTCCGCCAGCAGTCGGCCGATGATCTGCTGTTCGCCGAGATGACCAGCGCCGTGTTGTTGAGCCTGGGTGTTTTTCTGGCGCTGGGCTGCTGGCTCTACCTGAACCGCCAGGTTCTTCGGCCGCTGGGCGAGGCGGGTGCCTTGTTGGAGAAGGTATCCGAAGGCGATCTGACCTCGCGGGTGGAGGTGGACTCGACCAACGAAGTGGGCCAGTTGCTGGCCTCGCTGCGCAAGATGCAGGAGGGCCTGGTGCGCATGGTCACGCAGGTGCGCCACGGGGTGGGCGCGATCAACACCGGGGCGCAGGAGATTGCTTCGGGCAACACCGACCTGAGCAGCCGCACCGAGCAGCAGGCAGCGTCGCTGGAGGAAACGGCGGCGAGCATGGAAGAGCTGGCCTCGACCGTCAAGCAGAACGCCGACAACGCGCGGCAGGCCGATCAGTTGGCCGCCGGCAGCATGGGCGTGGCGCGGCGCGGCGGCGAGGTGGTGCAGGAAGTCGTCGCGACCATGGAGCAGATCTCACAAAGTTCCAAGAAGATCGCGGAAATCGTCAACGTGATCGACGGCATCGCCTTCCAGACCAACATCCTGGCGCTCAACGCGGCGGTGGAAGCCGCGCGGGCCGGCGAGCAGGGCAAGGGCTTCGCGGTGGTGGCTGGCGAAGTGCGCACGCTGGCGCAGCGCAGTGCGCAGGCGGCCAAGGAAATCAAGGAGCTGATCGGCGACTCGGTGGCCAAGGTGGGCGCGGGCTCGGCGCAAGTCGAGCGGGCCGGGGCGACCATGCGGGAGATCGTGGAGTCGGTGCAGCGCGTGACGGACATCATGGGCGAGATCTCGGCGGCGTCGCAAGAGCAGTCGTCGGGCATCGACCAGGTCAACGGCGCGGTCACGCAAATGGACCAGGTGACGCAGCAGAACGCGGCGCTGGTGGAAGAAGCGGCGGCGGCAGCGGCGTCGCTGGAAGAACAGGCGCGGCAGCTGCAAGGCGCGGTCGCGCAGTTCCGAGTGTCGTCGGCGGACGTGATCGACGTGGCGGCGCAGCAGGTGGCGCACCGCCCGGCACCCCGTCGGGCGGCGCAGCCGGCGGCGTCGGCCGCGAAGGCCACGTCGGCACGGCCGAGAGTCGCTTCAGCCGCCAAGCCGGCAGCCAAGCTGACAGGCGGTAAACCGGTGGCCTTGCCGGGCGCGCCGGCCCAGGCGGCGGCCAAGCCGGCGGCCGCCGCATCCGCGCCCGCCAAGCCCAAGGGCCGAAGCGAGGACGACTGGGAGTCGTTCTGACATGGTCCGCCGCCCTGTTCCGAAAGAGGGACGAGGACTGTCGCGGCATGTTGTGAAGAGAAGAATGAAACCAACCCAGGCCGACCTCGGCAATCCTGCATCAGACAGGGACGAGGTCCGGCCGCTATGAAGGAGACGTTGGCGCCGGCCTGGCCCACAGCAATCGACCCGGGTCATGCGCCACTTGCAGTGGATGAGAAACAACCAACCGGTGACCCGCGAGGAGTTCGTGCTGGGCGAAGCCGACTGCCTGATATCCCGTACCGACCTCCAGGGCCGGATCACCTATGCCAACGCGGCCTTCCAGCAGGCCAGCGGGTTCACGCAGGATGAACTGCTGGGCCAGCCGCACAACCTGGTGCGCCACCCCGACATGCCGGCGGCTGCGTTCGCCGATCTGTGGCGCTGCCTGAAGGCGGGCCAGTCGTGGCTGGGCGTGGTCAAGAACCGGCGCAAGGATGGCGGCTTCTATTGGGTGCTGGCCAACGTCACGCCGGTGATCGAGGCCGGCCAGCCCGTGGGCTATACCTCGGTGCGCACGCGGCCGTCGCGCGAGCAGATCGCGCGTGCCAGCCAGCACTATCAGCGCTGGAACCAGGGCCAGCGGCTGCCCGCCCGCGTCGATCACGGCCGCATCGTGCCGACGGGCTGGCGCCGTTGGGTTTGGCGCTTGGGCCGCCTGGCGCGGCCCGATCTGGATGCGCGCCTGCTGCGGCTCCATGGCCTGTCGGTGCTGGTGCTGGTGGGGGTGTCGGTGTTTTCGGCGTGTTTTTCCGCTTCGCAAAGCGACAGCGGGTGGGGGCTGGCGGCCGTGATCGCCGCCGGTTCCGTGCTGCTGTTGGGCTTAGGCTGGTATCAGGTTCGTCGCATCACGGCGGAACTGGGGGCGCTGGCCGACCACACCTTCCGGCTGGGCGCGGGCGATCTGGTCACGCGGCTGCCGCATCACGATCACGATGCGCTGGGCCGGCTGGCCTTCGCGCTGGAGACCTTGCGCTGCAGCATGATCGGCATCACGCAGTCGATGCAGCAAAACACCCGCGAGGTGGTGGCGGTGCTGGCGACCATCGACACCGCCAACAGTCGCTTGCTCGCGCGCACCCATGAATCGGGCGATGCGCTGGAGGTGACCGCGGCCAGCGTCGAGCAGTTGGGCTCGACGGTGCGCAACACCGCGGAGAATGTTGCGCGGGTGACGCAGTGGACGCATGAAAGCCAACTGCTGTCGCGGCAGGCCGAAGGGCATGCGAACGATGTGATGCGCACCATGGCGGGCATCGCCCAAGGGTCGGTGCAGATCGGCGAGATCATTGGGCTGATCGATGGCATCGCTTTCCAGACCAACATCCTGGCGCTCAACGCGGCGGTGGAGGCCGCGCGCGCGGGCGAAGCCGGCCGGGGCTTTGCCGTGGTGGCCGGCGAAGTGCGCGCGCTGGCGCAAAAGAGTGCGCAGGCCGCGCGCGAGATCCGTGGCCTGATCCAGGAGTCCGCCGCGCGCGTGCAGGCCGGCTCGGGACAGGTGCAGTCCGCCGGTGCCATGGTCAAGGACGTGATGGCCGCCGTCGAGCGCGTCGACCAGACCATGAGCGACATCTCGCGGGCCGCGACCGAGCAGCACCAGGGCGTCGAACAGGTGGGGGCGGCCATGGTCCAACTGCACCAGCAGACGCAGCAGAACCTGGGGCTGACGGTCGAGTTGACCCAGGCCATCCAGGCCTTGAATCAGCAAGTCGATGCGCTGCGCCACGCGCAGCGTGTGTTTCGCCTGACGAGCGGCGATGCGTCGCTTTAGTCATGGGGCAAGAAAGAGGGGGAATCTCATGTTTCACACACTGCGCGCGCGTTTGGTCGCGATCTGCGTGGCGATCACGGCGCTGTCGCTGATCGGTCTGTCGGCGGCCGCGTTCTTCGTGGTCCGCAACCAGACCCTCGTCGGGATCGACGAGCGCATCGGGCAACTGGCGCGGCTGCATGCCGCCGAACTGACGGACTGGGTGCGCGACAAGCAGCGCGTGGCCGCCTCTGTCAAGGTCGGTTTCGGCCGCGACGATGCGGTGCCGCTGCTGCAGGCAGCCAAGCAGGCCGGGGCTTTCGATGACGTCTACATCGTCTACCGCGAGCCTGGCTCGCACGTCTTTACCCATCCCATGCCGGAGAACTACGACGGTAGAAAGCGGCCCTGGTACCTGGAGACGGTGGCAGCGGGCGGGCCCCACGTGACTTCGGCCTACGTGGATGCCTCGACCGGCAAGCTCACGATTTCCTTCACCGATCCGGTGATCGCCGACGGGCAGATCCTGGGGGTGGTGGGCACCGACATGCACCTCGACACGGTCATGCGCACGGTCGCCGGCATCCATCCCCAGCCCGGCAGTTTCGCCTTCCTGCTCGATGGCGAGGGCCGGCTGCTGGTGCCCATGGCGGGGCGCGAGGAACTGGTGCTCAAGCCCCTGGCCGAGCTGGCGCCGGAATTCGGGCCCGCCGTGATGAGGGGACTGGCCGAGCAGGGCGGCCATGCGGTCATGAAGGTCGATGGGAAAACGCCCCATCTGCTCTACGCGGCGGCGGTGGAGGGCACGCCCTGGACGCTGGCGATCGCGGTCGATCGCGCCGAGGCGCTGAAGCCGCTGGACACGCTGGCCTGGGTTTCGGCCAGCATCACGGTGGTCTGCGTGCTGGTCGCGGCGCTGCTGCTGTCGGTGGCCATCAGCCGGCTGCTGCGACGCCTGGCGCTGGTGCGCGACGCGCTGCGCGACATCGCCTCGGGCGAGGGCGATCTGACGCGGCGGCTGGAGGTCCAGGGGCGCGACGAGATCTCGCAGATCGCCCGCGCCTTCAACCAGTTCGCCGGCAAGATCGCCGGGGTGTTGCGCGGCATCCGCGAGTCGGCGGAATCGGTGCGTCTGGCCAGCGGCGAGATCGCCAGCGGCAACCAGGACCTGTCGGCGCGCACCGAGCAGCAGGCCAGTGCGCTGGAGGAGACGGCGGCAGCCATGGAGCAACTGGCTTCGACCGTGAGCCAGACGGCGGCCAATGCCCGCCAGGGCAGCCAGCTGACGAGCGAGGGCACGGCCATCGTCGGCCAGAACGAAGCGATGATGCGGGCTGTCGCGCAGCAGATGGGCAGCATCAGCGCGTCTTCGGGAAAGATGTCGGAGATCATCGGCGCGATCGAGTCGATCGCCTTCCAGACCAATATCCTCGCGCTCAACGCGGCGGTCGAGGCCGCCCGTGCGGGCGAGCAGGGCCGGGGCTTCGCCGTGGTCGCCTCCGAGGTGCGCACGCTGGCCCAGCGCAGCGCCACCGCGGCCAAGGAGATCAAGGCGCTGATCGGCGCCTCGGTCGAGCAGGTCGAGCAAGGCCGGGGCCTGGTCGAGCAGGCCGACCGGCTGATGCAGCAGATGACGCGCAACGCGGCCGAAGTGGCGCAGCTCATCGCCGGCATCGCGCAGGCCAGCCGCGAGCAGAGCGACGGCATCGGGCAGGTCAATCAGGCCATCGGGCAGATCGATGCGGGCACCCAGCAGAACGCCGCGCTGGTCGAGCAGGCCGCGGCCGCGGCCCAGTCGCTGCAGCAGCAGGCCGGGCAACTGGCCGACACGGTGGCCGCGTTCAAGCTCGATGAAGCGGGCGAGCCGCCGGCGTTGGCCTTTGCTCGTCTGCCGAACTGAGGCTGGAACTGGAGCGGACTCGGTCGGGGTATTCCCTCGGCCCTGGTCCGGCCAGCGCGGGTGGATGCGCAGGATCTCCAGCGTCTCCATTCAGGAGGGCGCGCAGCGAGGTGCTGGCAGCCATGGACGCAGATCAGGGTGTCTGCCTCCGCATTAACTAACGACAGGTCGGGGCGATTCTTGAGAGGGGGGCACGATCTTTTCATCGTGGATGTCGTAAAGGTCGGCGTGAGGCTCAAAAATCAGGAAGCTTTCGTTACGATTGCCGGGCGTCTTGCGCCAGCACGCGCCCCGGTCCGACCCGGTCGGATCGGCGGCGTGCCGAATGGCGCTGGATGCCGTCTTCCCAGACTTCAAGTTAACTCAAAGGAAATACCATGAAGCTCAAACTCGATCGATGCGCCGGCGTGCTGTCGCTGACCCTGGCGCTGATGGCGACCGCCTGCGCGGCGCCGCCCGGCACGGCACAGACCTCGGCCACGCCGGTGGCCGCAACGACCGCCGCTGCGCAACCCGCAGCCAAGCCGCACGTGGTGGTATTGGCCACGGGCGGCACCATTGCCGGTGCCGGGGCCTCGGCTGCCAACAGCGCCACCTACGCGGCGGCCAAGGTGCCGGTGGACAAGCTGATCGCCGGCCTGCCGGAACTGGCCAACGTGGCCAACGTGACGGGCGACCAGGTGTTCCAGATCGCCTCGGAGAGCTTCACCAACGACAACCTGCTGGTGCTCGCGCGCAAGGTCGCGGAGCTGGTCAAGCGGCCGGACGTGGACGGCGTGGTCATCACCCACGGCACCGATACGCTGGAGGAAACCAGCTTCTTCCTGAATCTGGTGATCCCGACGGACAAGCCCATCGTGGTGGTCGGCTCGATGCGGCCGGGCACGGCGCTGTCGGCCGATGGCGCGCTCAACCTGTATGACGCCGTCAGCGTGGCCGCGAGCAAGGATGCCATTGGCAAGGGCGTGCTGGTGACCATGAACGACGAGATCCAGACCGCACGCGACGTCAGCAAGCAGATCAACATCAAGACCGAGGCCTTCAAGAGCCCGTGGGGTCCGCTGGGCATGGTGGTCGAGGGCAAGAACTACTGGTTCCGCGCGCCGATCAAGCGCCACACGACGGGCTCGGAGTTCAACATCGACGCCATCAGCACGCTGCCGGCCGTCGAGATCGTCTACGGCTACGGCAATGTCTCGACCGTGCCGGTGCGCGCGCTGGGCGAGGCAGGCGTGAAGGCCATCGTGCACGCCGGCACCGGCAACGGCTCGGTGCACAAGGACATGGTGCCGGAGCTGCAGAAGCTGCGCGCCCAGGGGGTGCAGATCATCCGCTCGTCGCGCGTGCCTGGCGGCTTCGTGCTGCGCAATGCCGAACAGCCCGACGACAAGTACGACTGGGTGGTGGCGCACGACCTGAACCCGCAAAAGGCCCGCCTGCTGGCTGCCGTGGCGCTGACCAAGACCAACGACCCGCGCGAACTGCAGCGCATCTTCTGGGAATATTGATCAAGCAGGGTGAACGCCGGCCCGCCGCGCCGCCTGTGATGGGCGGCGCTGGTGAACCACGCGGGTAGGGAAGCGCTCACTGCGCCGGTGATGGGCCGGCGTGGGGCGCTGGACGAACGGCTTGGGGTCGTTACTTGGCTTCGCCGCCGCCGCTCGACTGTACCGAGGCGGTGGGGTAGAGGCTTTGGCGGTCGTTGCTGTGGCTGGCGATGGCCACGGCGGCGCCTGCCACGGCAAGGAGGGCAACGAGCCAGACGGCGATGCGTTGGAGATGGGTCATCGTGAGTCTCCTGGAATCTGCTGGGAGACATGACACCATGAATGCCGGCATTCGACAAGAGCGGGAACACGGGCGTGTTGATGCAGCGCAAGCCATCCGCCTCGGCCGCCCTTGTGGCGCGCCCTGCGGATTCCGGGGGTGAAGTCCGCAAGAAACATGTGCATCGCCCTTCCATCAGGATCGATGCTTACGATGAAGACGCCATCCAGCATGAAGGCGGTCCGGGAAGACACGCAGTCGGTGTCGAGACTGTTTTCAAAAAATCCTGCAGGCTGACCCGAGGGCAGCAGGGTTCACGCGCCGTATTTCTTTTCGAGCGCGTCCCAGAACGGCTTGTTCACGAGTCGCTGGCGCTCCTGGAACGGGGCGACCAGCGCGGGGTCTTCGCGCAGCTCGCGCGTGTCGCGCAGCACCGCCAGCGCTTTTTGCATGCCGGCCACCGCACCCTGCAATGCGGCATTGGCGTACAGCACGAAGCCGAAACCCAGGGCGCCCAGTTCGGTGGCGTTGAAGATGGGCGTCTTGCCGCCGATGACCAGGTTCATGAGCTGGGGCCGTTCGACCAGCCCGGGCAGGCGCCGCACTTCATCGGCTGATTCGAGGGCCTCGACGAACAGGATGTCGGCGCCCGCCTCGGCGTAGCGCTGGGCGCGCTCGATGGTGGCCTCGAAGCTCTGCGTGGCGCGTGCATCGGTGCGCGCCATGACCAGCAGGCCGGGGTCGTTCCGGGCATCGACGGCGGCCTTGATCTTGCCGACCATCTCCTGGGTGGCGATCACTTCCTTGCCCGCGAAATGGCCGCAGCGCTTGGGGCTGGCCTGGTCCTCGATCTGGATGCCGTCGGCGCCGGCGCGCTCGAGCGTGCGCACCGTCTGGTAGGTGTTGAGCGCGTTGCCGAAGCCGGTGTCGGCATCGACCAACAGGGGCAGCTCGACCGCGTCGCGGATGCGCGCCGTGTGCTCGGCGATGTCGGCCAGGCCCATGAAGGCCTGGTCGGGCAGGCCGAAAGCCATGTTGGTGACGCCCGCGCCGCTCACGTAGACGGCCTCGAAGCCCAGGTCGGCTGCGACGCGGGCCGACAGCGCGTTGAAGGCACCGGGCAGCAGCACGCCGCGGCGCGCTTCGGCCAGCGCGCGCAGTCGCTGCTTGGGAGAGAGGTCGGTGCGGGTCATGGCGGGCTCCGGATGGCGCTTCAGATCACGTAGAGGTCGACGTACTCGTGCACCGGCGTGTTCTCCAGCACGGCCTGGTCGAGGCTGGCCGCGAGGATGGCGTTCTGCTGCTTCGGTGGGAACTGGCGCGCGAGGTTGCTGCGGAATTTCGCCTCCAAGAGCGGAATGCCCTCGGCACGGCGGCGTTTGTGACCGATGGGGTATTCGACCGACACTTCGTCGAGCCGGCTGCCGTCGTTGAACGTCACGGTCAGTGCGTTGGCGATGCTGCGCTTGTCGGGGTCGTGGTAGTCGGCGGTGAAGGCCGGGTCCTCGACGCAGACGATCTTGGCGCGCAGCGCGTCGATGCGCGGGTCGGCGGCGAAGGCGTCCTCGTAGTGCGCGGCGACCAGCTTGCCGTGGATCAGCGGCACCGCCACCATGTACTGGATGCAGTGGTCGCGGTCGGCCGGGTTGTTCAGCGGGCCCTGCTTGTCGATGATGCGGATGCAGGCCTCGTGTGTGCGGATGGTGATCTTCTGGATGTCGTCCACCGTCTTGCCAGCCTGCTGGAGCTGCGCGTGCAGCGTGACGGCGGCCTCGACCGCGGTCTGGCTGTGGAACTCGGCCGGGAAGCTGATCTTGAACAGCACGTTCTCCATCACATAGGAGCCATAGGGGCGCTGGAAACGGAAGGGCTGGCCCTTGAATAGCACGTCGTAGAAGCCCCAGGTCTTGGCGGTGAGCACGCTGGGGTAGCCCATCTCGCCGGTTTTGGCGATCAGCGCCAGGCGCACGGCGCGGCTGGTGGCGTCACCCGCGGCCCAGCTCTTGCGGCTGCCGGTGTTGGGGGCGTGGCGGTAGGTGCGCAGCGACTGGCCGTCGACCCAGGCCAGCGAGACGGCGTTGATGATCTCCTCGCGCGAGAGGCCCAGCAGTTGCGCCACCACGGCGGTGGAGGCGACCTTGACCAGCAGCACGTGGTCGAGGCCGACCTTGTTGAACGAATTCTCCAGCGCGATCACGCCCTGGATCTCGTGCGCCTTGATCATGGCCGTGAGCACGTCCTTCATGCGCAGCGGCTGCTTGCCCTGGGCCACGGCGTTGCGGCTGAGCCAATCGGCCACGGCCAGGATGCCGCCGAGGTTGTCGCTGGGGTGGCCCCACTCGGCGGCCAGCCAGGTGTCGTTGAAGTCCAGCCAGCGGATCATGGCGCCGATGTTGAAGGCGGCCTGCACGGGATCGAGCTGGAACGGGGTGCCCGGCACCTTGGCGCCGTTGGGAACCACGGTGCCGGGGACGATCGGGCCCAGCAGCTTGCGGCAGGCCGGGTACTCCAGTGCCTCCAGCCCGCAGCCCAGGGTGTCGAGCAGGCCGTTGCGGGCGGTTTCATAGGCCAGCGGCGACTGGATGTCATAGCCGATCACGTAGTCGGCGATGTCGGCCAGCACCTGGTCGGGGTGGGCGTTGGGGAGCTTGGGGGAGGCTGTGGACATGGCGGCGGCAAGCGGACGCTTACTTCTTGCGGGTGGACGACGCCGTGGTGGCCTTGCGGGCGGCGGTGCGGGTCGGCGTCTCGGTGGCGGGCGCGGCGGTCGGGTGGTTGTCGATGTTGCACTCGTCGGCCAGGCGCTGACCGAGCTTGGCGTTGAGCAGGATGGTCTTGGTCGGGATCTGGATCAGCGTGATGCCGCTGGACTTGTCCTCGTAGCGGTAGGCGCCGGTGGTGGTGGCGACCTTTTGCAGCACGTATTTTTTGCGTTGCCACTGGATTTCGACCTCGTGCTCCATGTCGAGCCGGTCAACCTGGATGCTGGCGCCCAGGTCGCAATAGAGCGTGCCCACGCGCAGGCGCTCCCACCAGCGGTTTTGCGAGTCGACCACCACCGCCGTTACGGGGGCGACGGTGCCGGGCGTGACGAGCGGCTGCGCGGCCGGGGCCTGCGCGATGGGGGCAGGTGCGGCCGTGGCCGTCGTGGTGGTGCGGGTGGTGGCGGTGGATGTGGCCTGGGACGACGGGGAATAGGTCGAGGGCTTGAGGAAATTCGGCAGGTGCTGGCAAGCGGAGAGTGCCAGGGCGCTGGCGGCCACGAGCGTCATGCGCAGGGGGAGATTCGTCATGGAAACAGCTTGGATGTTGGAAAAACAAGCATTATCCGATGCTCTCGCGGGCGCGAAGTTTCCGCCGCAGACGCCCGGTCGTGCCCCCACACCCGGCGGCCCTGCCGGAAAAATGCCGCAACCCGCGTAGGATGCCGCAGGCTTTGTGCAAGCCAGCCGCCCGGCCGGCCCGTGCCCGGGTTAAAAAGGCGGCCATATCGCTTTCTTTCATCCGGTTCACAGGAAACCCCATGAGCATTCGCACTCTTTTGCTGCTGATCGTCGGTGCGGTCATCGCCGTTCTCGCCGCGCTGAACTGGTCCACGCTGGCCGCTGTGCAGGACATTTCGCTCGGCTTTACCGTGGTGCAGGGCCCGCTGGGTCTGGTGCTGATCGGGCTGACCGCGCTGCTGGCGGCCATCTTCCTGGTCTACGTGTTCTACCTGCACAGCACGGTGCTGTTCGAGACTCGCCGCCACACCAAGGAGCTGCAGACCCAGCGCGAGCTGGCCGACAAGGCCGAAGCCTCGCGCTTTACCGAGTTGCGCACTTTCCTCGACGGCAGCCGGCAGGAGTCGCGCGGGCAACGCGAGGCCAACAAGCAGGAGGTTCTGAGTCGCATCGTCGCGCTGGAGGCGACCCTGCTGGCGCGCGCCGACCAGGCCGACAACAGCAATGCCGCTTTCTTTGGCGAACTGGGCGACCGCATCGACCGCATCGACCGCCGCGCTGGCGTGCAGCCGGCCAGCAGCGTGGCCGGGGCCGTGCCGCAGAATCCGCCACATACGCCGCTGGCGTCCGCCGGCGACCCGGCCTTCACCGACCGGCTGCCGGGCGCAGGCTGGCCAGGGCCGCGTTTCTGAGGCGGCCAGGCCAGTCAGCCCTGATCAGAAGGAGGCCGTCGCGCTGGCGTAGAAGGCCCGTCCCGGTTCGTTGTAGGTGGCTGCGCCCGCGCCGGAGATGATGTTGGCGCCACTGCCCACCCCGGAGGCGTTGCCACGCCGGTACAGCCGCTTGTCGAGCAGGTTGCTCACGCCGCCCGCCACGCGCCAGGTCTTGGAGAGGCGGTAGTTGGCGCCAACGCCGAACAGCGCGTAGGAGCCCAGCGTGGTGGCGGCCGACCCGGTCAGCAGATTGCCCTGGTAGTCGTACTTCTTGGGCTTTTGCTTGCCGTAGAGCGTGGCCGTGGCCTGCAGGCCCAGACGCTCGCTGACCTGCCAGTCCAGGGTCGAGTTCACGGTGTACTTGGGGATGATGGACAGCGCCTCGCCCGTGGTCTTGTTCTTCGACGACGTCATGTAGGTGAAGTTGTTCGACCATTCCACACGGCGCGACAGCGGTAGCTTGAGCGAACCCTCCAGGCCCTGGACCAGGGCCTTGGGGACGTTCTCCCAGGTGAAGATGTCGGCATTCGCGTAGGCGGCCGAGCTGCCGCCACTGGCCGTGCCTATGGGCGTCAGTCCCGCATCGATCTTGTTCTTGTAGTCGTTGCGGAAGAAGGTCAGGCCGGCGAGCACCCCGTCCTTGTTGTATTCGACACCGATTTCCTTGTTGATGCTGGTTTCGGCCTTGAGGTTCTCGTTGCCCATCAGGTAACAGGCGCCGCCTCCGCCCCAGCAGCCGAGGCCGCGGCTGTAAAGCACGTAGTTCGGGTTGGTCTGGTAGAGGTTGGGCGCTTTGTAGGCCCGTGCGATGCCGGCCTTGAAGGTCACGGTGTCGGTGTAGGCGTGCGACAGGTTGAGCGCCGGACTCCAGTTGTTGCCGACCTGGCTGTGGTGGTCGAAACGCAGGCCGGGCGTCAGGATGGTCTTGTCGCCCAGGCCGATGTTGTTCTCGGCGAAGACCGAGAAGATGCGCGCCGAGGATGCCGTGTCGCGATCGGTGCCGGACAGGCCGGCGATGCTGCCGGCCTCGGTGAAGGTCTGGCTTACCGAGTTCTGGTCACGCAGTTTCTGGCCGACCCATTCGGTGCCGACGGTCCACATCTGGCTCAGGCCGCCCAGTCGCGAGGGCAGGCTGGCCTCGGCATGTGCCGTGATCGTCTCAAGCTTGTTGGTGCTGAAATCGTCGTTCGAGAACAGGCCCTCGGTGCCGCCGGCCAGGCCTTCGTTGAGGCGGGTGTTGCGGGTGGACTCGTACTGGATGAACGAGGTCGACGTGCCGAAGTCGTATTTGCCCTTGTGGGTGAGCGCCACGTTCTCGCGGTACATCACATTGGTTTCGCGGCCCAGCCAGTTCTGCACGCGCTGGGAGGTGGTCGTCAGGCCGCCGGCGGTGGTGGTCGTGAAGTTGTTGGTGTTTTGCGTGTCGCCTGTGTAGATGTTGCCCTGGCGGCTGAAGCCGGCGTCGAGGCTGAGCAGGTGGTCCGGGTTGACCTTCAGGTTCAGGCGTCCGCTGAGGTCGCGGTTGCGCACGCCTTCCCGGCCGGCGGGGAAGGTGCCGGCATAGATGCCGGTGCGGGTGGTGGTGTGGCCGGCATTGATGTCGTAGGCGTCGGCGCCAGTTTTGCTCAGGTTGCCGTAGAGCCGGTAGGACAACATGTCCGAGATCGGACCACTGAGGTTGAAGTTCAGGCGCCGCGTGGCGCCATCTTCGGAATGCTGGGGCTGGGTGAAGTGGACGGTCGCGCTGCCGTGGGTCTCGGTGGCCACGTCCTTGGTGATGATGTTGACCACGCCGCCCGCGGCGCCGTTGCCGTAGCGTGCCGCGGCGGGCCCCCGGATGACCTCGATGCGTTCGACCTCCTCGGCGGGCACCCAGTTGGTGTCGCCGCGCGTGTCGCGCTCGCCGCGCCAGCCGTAGCGCACCGAGTTGCGGCTGGATACCGGCTTGCCATCGATCAGGATCAGCGTGTTCTCCGGTCCCATGCCGCGAATGTCGATCTGGCGGTTGTTGCCGCGCTGGCCACTGGTGGAGTTGCCCGTCAGGTTGATGCCGGGCTGGGTGCGGATGATCTCGGAGAGGTCGTTGGCGGGGGGACGCTTTTCGATGTTCTCGGCCGTGATGACCGAGACCCCCGGCGCCTGCTTGAGCTCGTTCTCGGCGGTGCCGATCACGCGGACTTCGGACAGCGTGGCTTCGTCAGTGGCTGAGGCAGTTTGCGCGAGAAGAGGGACGGTGACGGCCGCCAGCGCGGCAGCCACGGTGAGTGGCGTGAGTCGGAAGGAGTGTTGGGACATGATGGTGTGACACCTGCTGATGATGGAACGGCGCTGTCATGGGCCCTGCGGGTGGCCGGCGCAAGGGTTGGGCTCCAGGCCGACCGCTGTGCGCGCGGCCCAGGTCGGCATGGACAAATATTTACAACAGAAGATGATAATCATAATTACTACTCATTTCTATACGAAAATTCACACAATGTTTTCAGGGTAGAAAATTACAAATGCATAAAAATTCACGGATTTGTCGCAATGCGGCAACATTGATGGAAATTGTTAATTGCTGTAATCAATCGGGTTTATTGGATTAATCAATTTCTATAATGGTTAACCCGCAATTACCATAGCGGTCAGTGATAACCCGATCCCCTGTTTCAACCTCAAGGAGTTTTTGCATGTCCCTGGTCAACACGCCCATCAAGCCGTTCAAGGCCACCGCTTACCAGAACGGCAAGTTCATCGATGTGTCCGACGAGTCCTTGAAGGGCAAGTGGTCCGTCGTGGTGTTCTACCCGGCTGACTTCACCTTCGTCTGCCCGACCGAGCTGGAAGATCTGGCCGACAACTACGCCGAGTTCCAGAAGCTGGGCGTCGAGATCTATGGCGTGTCCACCGATACCCACTTCTCGCACAAGGCCTGGCACGAGACCTCGCCGGCCATCGGCAAGGTGCAGTACGCGCTGATCGGCGACCCGACGTGGCAGCTGGCGACCAACTTCGAAGTGCTGCGCGCCGGCCAGGGCCTGGCTGACCGCGGCACCTTCATCATCGACCCGCAAGGCGTGATCCAGGCGGTCGAAGTGACGGCCGAAGGCATTGGCCGCGACGCCAAGGAACTGCTGCGCAAGGTCAAGGCCGCCGTCTACGTGGCCAACCACCCGGGCGAAGTCTGCCCCGCCAAGTGGAAGGAAGGCGAGAAGACGCTGGCGCCCTCGCTGGACCTGGTCGGCAAGATCTGAGCCCTCGGGTTCCGAGCCTTCGGGCTTGGGCCTGCAAGCCGGGCGGATCGCCCGGCTTTTTTAACCTCCTATTTTTGTTATCAGCCTTGTATTCATTAGGTTTGATGCTATCAATCTTAATGAATCAAGCGTTGCACGTTTCCCCCGTTTTGCTAGAAGGAGCCACCTCATGCTGGATGCCAATCTGAAGTCGCAATTGAAGACCTACCTGGAGCGCGTCACGCAGTCCATCGAGATCGTGGCCTCGCTCGACGACTCGGCCAAGTCGCAGGAGACGCTGGCGCTGCTGCAGGACATCGACGGCCTGTCCGACAAGATCACGCTGGTGGTGCGCCGTGGCGCCGAGGCCGATGCGCGCACGCCCTCGTTCTCGATCAGCCAGCCCGGCCAGGCCGCCGGCGTGCGCTTTGCCGGACTGCCGATGGGCCACGAGTTCACCTCGCTGGTGCTGGCGCTGCTGCAGGTGGGCGGCCATCCGTCCAAGGCCGCGCAGGACGTGATCGAGCAGGTGCGCAATCTGGATGTGCCGCTGAGCTTCGAGACCTATTTCTCGCTGTCGTGCCAGAACTGCCCGGACGTGGTGCAGGCGCTCAACCTGATGGCCGTGCTCAACCCCAACGTGAAGCACGTGGCCATTGACGGCGCGATCTTCCCGCAGGAGGTCGAGCAGCGCCAGATCATGTCGGTGCCCACGGTCTACCTCAACGGTGAACCGTTCGCGCAGGGCCGCATGGGGCTGGAGGAAATCCTCGCCAAGGTCGACACCGGTGCGGCAGCGCGCGCGGCCGAGAAGATCAGCGCCCAGGCGCCCTATGAAGTGCTGGTGGTTGGCGGTGGCCCGGCCGGCGCGGCGGCGGCCATTTACGCGGCGCGCAAGGGCATTCGCACTGGCGTGGCGGCCGAGCGCTTCGGCGGCCAGGTGCTCGACACCCTGGCGATCGAGAACTTCATCTCGGTCAAGGAAACCGAAGGGCCCAAGCTGGCGGCGGCGCTCGAAGAGCACGTCAAGCAATACGACGTGGACATCATGAACCTGCAGCGCGCCGAGTCGCTGGTGGCGCAGGACGACGGCATCGAGGTGCGCTTTGCCGGCGGCGCCCGGCTCAAGGGCAAGACCGTCATCGTCGCCACCGGCGCGCGCTGGCGCGAGATGAACGTACCCGGCGAGGCCCAGTACCGCAACAAGGGCGTGGCCTACTGCCCGCACTGCGACGGCCCGCTGTTCAAGGGCAAGCGCGTGGCCGTGGTCGGCGGTGGCAACTCGGGCGTGGAGGCGGCGATCGACCTCGCGGGCATCGTCGCGCAGGTGACGCTGCTCGAATACGGCACCGAACTCAAGGCCGATGCCGTGCTGCAGCGCAAGCTGCGCAGCCTGCCCAATGTGACCGTGCTGACCCAGGCGCAGACCACCGAGGTCAGCGGCGACGGCAGCAAGGTCGACGGCCTGGTCTACACCGACCGCGCCAGCGGCCACAGCCACAAGATCGAGCTGGAAGGCGTGTTCGTCCAGATCGGCCTGGTGCCCAACGCCGGCTGGCTCAAGGGCAGCGGCGTGGAGCTGTCGCCCTTCGGCGAGATCGTGGTCAACGCGCGCGGCGAAACCTCGCTGCCCGGCGTGTTCGCGGCCGGCGACGTCACCACCGTGCCGTACAAGCAGATCATCATCGCCATGGGCGAGGGCAGCAAGGCCGCGCTCAGCGCCTTCGACCACCTGATCCGCCACACCGAACCGCAAGCCGAGGCAGTGGCGGCGTGATCGCCTCGCGCTTGGCCTGAATAAAGACGCGGCAGTCGTCCCACGGGGGCGCCAGGGCAGACCTGGCGCCTTTTTCTTTTTCGTCGATCGGGCGGCAGCGCGCGCTGCTGGCCTGGCCCGGTGCCGAGGCGGCGGCCAGCGGCAGGGCCACGGTATCATCGCGGCAGCCATTTCTGGGGCGCGCCGGGCCGCGCGCCTTCGCCGTTCCACGCTCTGCTTTCTTCTTCCTGTCCTCGTGCGCCTCAATTCGATCAAGCTCGCCGGTTTCAAGTCGTTCGCGGAGCCGACCAACTTCCTGCTGCCGGGGCAACTGGTGGGGGTGGTCGGGCCGAACGGTTGCGGCAAGTCCAACATCATGGACGCGGTGCGCTGGGTGCTGGGCGAGTCCAAGGCCAGCGAACTGCGTGGCGAGTCGATGCAGGACGTGATCTTCAACGGCACCACCACGCGCAAGCCGGCCAGCCGCGCCAGCGTGGAGCTGGTGTTCGACAACAGCGACCACCGCGCTGGCGGGCAGTGGAACCAGTTCACCGAGATCGCGGTCAAGCGCGTGCTCACGCGCGAGGGCAATTCGAGCTATTACATCAACAACCAGGTGGTGCGTCGGCGCGACGTGCAGGACGTGTTCCTGGGCACCGGCCTGGGGCCGCGCGCCTACGCCATCATCGGCCAGGGCACGATCAGCCGCATCATCGAGTCCAAGCCCGAGGAGCTGCGCCTGTTCCTGGAGGAGGCCGCGGGCGTCTCCAAGTACAAGGAGCGCCGCCGCGAGACCGAGAACCGGCTGGGCGACACGCGCGAGAACCTCACGCGGGTGGAAGACATCCTGCGCGAACTCAACGCCAACCTCGACAAGCTGGAAAAGCAGGCCGAGGTCGCCACCCGCTACAACACCTTGCAGGCGCAGGTCACGCTGCGCCAGCAGCAGCTGTGGTTCCTGAAGCGGGCCGAGGCCGAGGCCGACCAGGCGCGCATCCAGGCCGAGGGCTTGCAGGCCGTCAACGACCTGGAGTCGCGCATGGCCGACCTGCGCCGGGTCGAGGCCGATCTGGAGACCATCCGCCAGGCCCACTACGGCGCGGGCGACCAGGTCAACCAGGCGCAGGGCCAGCTCTACGAGGCCAGCGCCGAGGTCGGCAAGCTGGAGGCCGAGATCCGCTTCGTGGTCGATGGCCGCCAGCGCGCCGAGCAGCGCCTGCAGCAGCTCCAGGAGCAATCGGCGCAGTGGACGCAGCGGCGCGAGGACGCGGCTGCCGAACTTGAAGGGCTGGCCGAGCAGAGCGTGGGCGCCGAGGAACAAAGCGAGACGCTGGCCGCGCAGCTCGAAGAACAGAGCCTGCGCCTGCCCGATGCCGAGGACGCCTTGCGCCAGGCCCAGCAGCAGGCCAGCGCGCAGCGCGGCGCGGTGGCGCAGGTGCAGCAGCAGATCCAGGTGCTGGCGGCCGAGCAGCGCAGCATCGACGAGCAGTCGCGCCAGTTGAGCGGCCGGCGTGAGCGGCTGGAGGCCGACCGCAAGACGCTGGCGGCGCCCGACGAGCAGCGCCTGGCTCACCTGCGCGAGCAACTCGCCGAGCAGGAAGAAACGCAGGAACTGGCCGAGGCCCGGCTGGCCGAGCTGCAGGACCTGGTGCCGCAGCTCGACGACGCCCGCCGCCAGCAGCAGCAGACTGTCAACGCCGAGACGGCGCGCCACGCCGATCTGTCGGCCCGGCTGGAGGCGCTCAAGGCGCTGCAGGAAAAAGTCCAGACCGACGGCAAGCTGCAGCCCTGGCTGGCGCGCCACGGGCTCGACGGCCTGCAAAGCCTGTGGCGCCGCCTGGGCATCGAGCAGGGCTGGGAGAACGCGCTCGAAGCGGCGCTGCGCGAGCGCATGGGCGCGCTGGAGATCGGCCGGCTGGAGACCGTGCGTGCCTTCGCTGGCGACGCGCCGCCCGCCAAACTGGCCTTCTACACGCCGCCGCTGGCCGCCGCGCCCGCGCCGGCTGCGGCCTTGCCCAGTCTGGCCGAGCGGCTGCGCGTGCACGACGCCGGCCTGAAGGCCTTGCTGGTGGACTGGCTGCAGGGCTGCCACACCGCGCCGAATCTGGACGAGGCGCTGGCTCAGCGCGGCCAGTTGCGGCCGGGCGAGGTGATCTACGTGCCCGAGGGCCACGCCGTCAGCGCGCACGCCGTCAGCTTTTACGCGCAAGACAGCGAGCAGGCCGGCATGCTGGCGCGCGCCCAGGAGATCGGCCACCTCGACAAGGAAATCCGCGCGCACGGCTTCATCGCCGAGGAAGCGCGCACGGCGCTCATCCGCGCCGAGGCCGCCTACACCGATGCCACGCAGCGGCTGGCGCAGGCGCGGCGCGAGCAGTCCGAAGGGCAGTCGCGGTTGCACGAACTGCAGGTCGAGACGCTGCGCCTGGGCCAGATGGCCGAGCAGGCGCGCGCGCGCGGCGAGCAGATCGCGGGCGACCTGGCCGAAGTCGACGGCCAACTGGAGGACTTGCAGGAGCGCCGCGTGACCGCCGAGGCGCGCTTCGAGGAACTGGACCTGCAACTGGCCGATACCCAGGAGCGCCACGCGCAGCTCGACGAGCGCGTGATCGAGGCCGAGCGCCGGCTGGCCGAGGCGCGCGAGCAGTTGCGCGCGCTGGAGCGGCAATCGCAGGAGTCGGGCTACGCGCAGCGCAGCCTGGCCTCGCGCCAGGCCGAGCTCAACCGCGCCCTCGACACCGCCGCGCAGCAACTGCAATCGATCGCCGCTGAGCAGCAGCGCGTGCACGACGAACTGGCACGCTTCAACGACGCGGCCGCGCAGGGCGGCCTGCAAGAGGCCCTGGCCGCCAAGGCCGCGCGCGAGGAAGCGCTGGCAGCGCTGCGCAGCGCGTACGACGACCTGACCGCCAAGCTGCGCGCCAGCGACGAGCGCCGCGTGCAGTTCGAGCGTGAGCTCGACCCGCTGCGCCAGCGCATCACCGAATTCCAGCTCAAGGAACAGGCCGCGCGCCTGGGCCTGGAGCAATACAGCCAACTGCTGACCGAAGCCGAGGCCGACCTGGCCGCGCTGGCGCAGTCCGTCGCCGAGGGCGCCGTCAAGCTCAGCGGCCTGCAAGGCGAGATTGACCGCTACCACCGCGAGATCGCCGCGCTGGGCGCGGTCAACCTCGCCGCGCTCGACGAACTGGCCGCCGCGCGTGAGCGCAAGCAGTTCCTCGATGCCCAGATGGCCGACCTGACCGACGCCATGAACACGCTGGAAGACGCGATCCGCAAGATCGACGCCGAAACCCGCGAGCTGCTGGGCAGCACCTTCAACACCGTCAACCAGCATTTCGGCCGCATGTTCCCCGAGCTGTTCGGCGGTGGCCAGGCGCGGCTGGTGATGACCGGCGACGAGATCCTGGACGCCGGCGTGCAGGTGATCGCCCAGCCGCCGGGCAAGAAGAACCAGACCATCCACCTGCTGTCGGGTGGCGAGAAGGCGCTGACGGCGATCGCGCTGGTGTTCGCCATCTTCCAGCTCAACCCGGCGCCGTTCTGCCTGCTCGACGAGGTCGATGCGCCGCTGGACGACGCCAACACCGAACGCTATGCCAAACTGGTGGCGCACATGAGCGGCGACACCCAATTCCTCTTCATCAGCCACAACAAGATCGCTATGGAAATGGCCAAACAACTCATCGGCGTGACCATGCAGGAGCAAGGCGTGTCGCGCATCGTCGCGGTCGACATGGAAGCCGCCAGCCACCTGATGGAGGTGGCTTGACCATGGAAAGCTCCCTGCAAGTCGGACTGGCCATCGCCGGCGGCCTGGTGCTGGCCGGCGTAGTCGGCTACAACGCCTGGAATTCGCGCCGCCACATGCCGCGCCAGCCCAGCCCCACCGACGAGGCCGCCGCCAGCGCGCACGACGGTGAAGCCGCCCCCGGTTTTGCCCAGCGGCGCGAGCCCGGCCTCGACGAACTGCCGGATTTCTATGCCGACCGGGGCGAGGCCGAGCCCGGTGCGGCCGGCTTGGCCGAATTCGACCACCCCGCCGACGCCGACCGTGGTGACCGCGTCGTCGGCCAAACTGGGCCTGGGCCGGCCAGCGCCAGCGAAGGCGTGGTGGCCGGCTCGGCAGCAGCTTCGGCAACCGGCGAGCCGGACGCGCGCGCCAGCGGTCTGGCGCCCGAGTTCTCGCGGCTGGCGCCGGCCGAGCGCCGGCCCGGCCAGCTCGACGCGCTGATCGACGTGATCGCGCCCATCGCGCTCGACGGCGTGGCCTCGGGCGACGCCGCCATCGCGGCCCTGCCGGGCACGCGCCGCGCCGGCAGCAAGCCCTTCTTCATCGAGGGGCTCAACCAGATCAGCAACGGCTGGGAGCCGCCGCACCTGGGCCGGCGCTACACCGCCTTCCAGGCTGGCGTGCAACTGGCCAACCGCAGCGGCGCGCTCAACGAGATCGAGTTCTCAGAGTTCGTGATGAAGGCCCAGGCCTTTGCCGACGCCATCGGCGGCGCACCGGACTTCCCGGACATGATCGAGCAGGTCGCCCGCGCGCGCGAACTCGACCAGTTCGCCAGCGCGCACGACGCGCAACTGGGCTTCACGCTGCGTGCGCGCACCACCGCCTGGAGCCCGGGCTACGTGCAGCAGCAGGCCGGCAAGCTGGGCTTCGTCGCCGGGGCCATTCCGGGGCGCATGGTGCTGCCGGCCGCGCAGCCCGGCCAGCCGCCGGTGCTGGTGCTGAGCTTCGACACCCAGGCCGCGCTGGCCGAGGACCTGGCCCAGGCCGCGCTGCACGAGGTGGCCCTGTCGCTGGACGTGCCCCAGGTCAGCCGCGAGGAACAGCCCTTCGACCGCCTGCGCGAGGTCGCCCAGGAACTGGCCCAGGCGATGGACGGCGTGGTCACCGATGACCACGGCACGCCGATCTACCTGGAGGCGATGGACTCGATCGCGCAAGACCTGCAGCACCTGTACGACGCGCTCGACCAGCACGACCTGGCGGCTGGCTCGGCGCAGGCGCGGCGGCTGTTTTCCTGAGTTTCTTGCGATCATAGGGGCCCGTGCCGGCGCGCTGTGCCGGCACGGGCCCGATTTTTTGGATACCGCCGAACCTTTCCCCCATGAGTGTTCAAGACGATCTTTTTGGCGCCGCCGACGCGCCCGCGCCGGCCGAGCGCATCGCGCAACTGCGCCTGCAGCTCGAAGACCACGCCTACCGCTACTACGTGCTCGACGAGCCGCGCATCCCGGACGCCGAGTACGACCGTCTCTACCAGGCGCTGGAGGCGCTGGAGCAGGCCCATCCCGAGCTGGTGACGCCCGATTCGCCGACCCAGCGCGTCATCGGCCAGGTGCTACCGGGCTTCGAGCCGGTGCGGCATGCGCTGCCCATGCTCTCGATCCGCACCGAGACCGACACCGAGGACAGCGGCGCCATCGCCTTCGACGCGCGCGTGCGGCGCGAGCTGGGGCTGGCCGAGGGCGACGCCCCGGTCGCCTACGTGGGCGAACTCAAGTTCGACGGCCTGGCCATGAGCCTGCGCTACGAAAACGGCGTGCTGGTGCAGGCCGCCACGCGCGGCGACGGCGAGACGGGCGAGAACGTGACCCAGAACATGCGCGGCATCCGGCAGATTCCGCTGCGCCTGCACACCGCCGCGCGGCCGGCGCCGCCGGTGCTGGAGGTGCGCGGCGAGGTCTACATGCGGCGCGACGATTTCGAGCAGCTCAACGCGCGCCAGCGCGAGGCCGGCGGCAAGACCTTCGTCAACCCGCGCAATGCGGCGGCCGGCACGGTGCGCCAGCTCGACCCGGCGATCGCGCGGCAGCGGCCGCTGAGCTTCTTCGCCTACGGCGTGGGCGAAGTCACCGCGGAGGACGCGGGCGGGCCGGCTTGGCACAGCCACTACGCGCTGCTGCAGGCGTTGCGCGACTGGGGCTTTCCGGTGGCGCGGCAGACCCGGCTGCTGCAGGGTGCCGAGGGGCTGGTCGCCTTCCACCAGGAGATCGGCGCGGCGCGCGACGCGCTGCCTTTCGATATCGACGGCGTGGTCTACAAGGTCGATGCGCTGGCGCAGCAGCGCGCGCTTGGCTTCGTCAGCCGCGAGCCGCGCTGGGCGGTGGCACACAAATACCCGGCGCAGGAGCAGACCACCGCCGTGCTGGGCATCGACGTGCAGGTCGGCCGCACCGGCAAGCTCACGCCGGTGGCGCGGCTGCAGCCGGTGTTCGTGGGCGGGGTGACGGTGACCAACGCGACCCTGCACAACCTGTTCGAGCTGCGCCGCAAGGGCGTGCGCGTGGGCGACACGGTGATCGTGCGGCGCGCGGGCGACGTGATCCCGGAAGTGGTGGGCGTGGTGCTGCCGCCGGACGGCCGCGCGCCCGGTGCGCCGGGTTTCCGCATGCCGCGCCACTGCCCGATCTGCGGCAGCGCCGTGGTGCGCGAGCCCGGCGAGGTCAACCACCGCTGCTCGGGCGGCCTGTTCTGCGCGGCCCAGCGCAAGCAGGCGCTGCTGCACTTCGCCCAGCGCCGGGCGCTGGACATCGAGGGCCTGGGCGAGAAGCTGGTCGATCAACTGGTCGATGCCGACATCGTCAAGACCCTGCCCGACATCTACGGCCTGAGCGCCGAGGGCCTGGCCGCGCTGCCGCGCATGGCCGAGAAGTCGGCACGCAACGTGCTCGACGCGCTGGAGGCCTCCAAGGCGACCACGCTGGCGCGCTTTCTGTTCGGCCTGGGCATCCGCCACGTGGGCGAGTCCAGCGCCAAGGAACTGGCGCGGCATTTCGGCGGGCTCGACGCCATCATGGCGGCCTCGCCCGAGCAACTGCTGCTGGTGCGCGACGTCGGGCCCATCCTGGCGCAGAGCCTGCACACCTTCTTCGCGCAGCCGCACAACCGCGAGGTGGTTCAGCAACTGCGCGACTGCGGCGTGCACTGGCCCGAGCACGAGCCGGCCGTCGTCGCCACCTTGCCGCTGGCGGGCCTGACCTTCGTGCTGACCGGCACCTTGCCGGTGCTCACGCGCGAGGAGGCCAAGGAGCGGCTGGAAGCCGCCGGCGCCAAGGTGGCGGGTTCGGTGAGCAAGAAGACCAGTTTCGTCGTCGCCGGCGCGGAGGCTGGCAGCAAGCTGGCCAAGGCCCAGGAGTTGGGCATTCCGGTGCTCGACGAGCAGGGGCTGCTCGACAAGCTGACGGGGGCCGATCCGGAGCTTGAATAGTCGGACGGACCGTTGCCGGACCGGGGCAGGAAGGCATCACAGGGACTGGGGTTCGACCCAGAACCAGGCGCCGGCCTGGGATGGCACGCGATCGTAGCGGATGCGGATGTCGCCAAACACCTGCTGGGCGTTTTGCGCGCCGTTCTGGTAGCTGTTGACCAGCTTGGCGACCACTGGCGTGAGCGTGCTCAGCGCGGTCTGCGGCAGGGCGGCGGCGGCCACGGCGGCGGTGGTCAGCAGTACGCTGGCGTCGGAGTCGGCCGATTGGTCGCCATTGATGATGAGTGTGACCGAGGCCACTTTCTGTTGCGCCTTGTCGACCAGCACGATGAGGGTGTTGTGGTTGTCGAGCTGCAGCGTCATCGAGTCATGCACGTCGCCGGGGTCGACCACCGTCCGGCTGGGCAGCCGGTAGGGTAGGGTGGCTTCTTCCATCAAGGTGTTGAGGCGTTGGGCATAATCTTGCGGCGTCAGCGGCAGCAGCGGATTGTCGACCGGCGCGGGCTCGGCCTTGCTGGCCTGCAGCCGGGCCTCGTTGAGCTGGTGAACCTTGTCGTTCCAGTAGATGCCGACCAGAAAGGCCGCGACGACCGTGACGCCGGTCAGGCACAGCAGGGTGACGTGTTTGTTCAGGCTCATGGGCGCGAAAAAATTTCTCAACTAAGAACGTGTTGACGATCGACAAGTTCGTCAACACGTTCCAAAAACAATGATTTTCCTGAGCATTATCCTCGCCACCCTCGCGGCGGGCATCGGCAGCGTCTGGCTGGCCTCTTTCCTGAGTTTTGGCGTGCTGGCGCGCTACGCGCAGCACATGCTGAGCCTGGCGGCCGGCGCCTTGCTGGCGACCGCGTTCATGCACCTGCTGCCCGAGGCCTTCGAGAGCGGTGAGCATGCGCACGAGCTGTTCACGGTTTTCCTGGTGGGGCTGGTGTTCTTCTTCCTGCTCGACAAGGCCGAACTCTGGCACCACTCGCATGAGCACGGCCAGCTCGACGAAGTGATGCAGGCCGAGGCCGACGCCCACCAGGGGCAGGCGCACGCGGCCCACGCAACGCACGGGCACGGCCACCATCATCACGACCACGCCAGCGGCGGCTGGACAGTGCTGCTGGGCGACGGGCTGCACGCCTTCAGCGACGGCGTGCTGATCGCCTCGGCCTTCCTGGCCGACATGCGGCTGGGCATCGTGGCGGCCTTCGCGGTGCTGGCGCACGAGGTGCCGCACCACATGGGCGACATCGTGGTGCTGCGGCAGACCTCGGGCAACGACCAGCGCAAGGCGCTCCTCAAGGTGTCGCTGGCCGGCGCGATGACGACGCTGGGTGGCGTGGTCGGCTTCGCCATCGTCGAGCAACTGTTCGACTGGCTGCCGTTCTTCCTGGTGGCCGCGTCGAGCAGCTTCGCCTACGTGGCGCTGGCCGACCTGATTCCACAGCTGCAAAAGCGCCTGTCGGCGCGGCAGACGCTGGCGCAGATCGCCTGGCTGGCCGCCGGCATCGCCATCGTGACGCTGGCGAGCGGGCTGGCCCACTCGCATTGAAAACTGGCCCCTCGGTCCATCGCTTGCGCGATGCCCCGGTCCCCCGAGGGGACGCTTTTTCATCTTGGGGCGGCCCGGCGATGAAAACTGGCCCCTCGGGCCATCGCTGGCGCGATGCCCCGGT
>JASGEH010000066.1:0-3118 GCA_047606565.1 Comamonas sp. | reverse complement strand
CTGCGCGCCTCGCGCATCAAGCAGCTCGCCTCGGGGCGCTTCGGCGTCTGGGCCGGCTACCTGGCCGACCCGATGCTCGAAGAACTGGAGATCAAGATCGGCCAGGGCGCCAAGCCCGGCGAGGGCGGCCAACTGCCGGCACCCAAGGTCACGGTCGAGATCGCCGCCGCGCGCGGCGGCACGCCGGGCGTCGAACTGGTCTCGCCGCCGCCGCACCACGACACCTATTCCATCGAGGACCTGGCCCAGCTCATCCACGACTGCAAGGCCGCGCGCGTGCGCGTCATCGTCAAGCTGGTCTCCAGCGAGGGCATCGGCACCATCGCGGTCGGCGTGGCCAAGGCGGGCGCCGACGTCATCAACGTCGCAGGCAACACCGGTGGCACCGGCGCGGCCTCGGTCACCAGCCTCAAGTACACCGGCCGCGTGGCCGAGATCGGCATCGCCGAGGTGCACCAGGCGCTGTGCGCCAACGGCCTGCGCGCCAAGGTGCTGCTGCGCTGCTCGGGCGCGATGCAGACCGGCAGCGACGTCGTCAAGGCCGCGCTGCTGGGCGGCGACAGCTTCGAGTTCGGCACCACCGCGCTGATGATGCTCAAGTGCGTGATGGCCAAGAACTGCAACGTCAAGTGCCCGGCGGGCCTCACCACCAACGCCGAGGCCTTCGACGGCGACCCGCGCCAGCTTGCCCAGTACTTCATGAACGTGGCGCACGAGGTGCGCGAGATCCTGGCGCGCATCGGCCTGCCCTCGCTGCGCGCGGCGCGCGGGCGCAGCGACCTGCTGCACCTGATGGAACACCCGCGCGAGGTCGGCCAGCTCGACCTGCGCGCCATGCTGGCCGTGGTGCCCGAGGTGCGGATCGCCGAGCCGGTCTACCTCGAAAAAGACTACGCGCTCGACCAATCCTGGCTGGCCCCCCTGCGCCAGGCGCTGGTGGCGCAGGGCGCCGAGCGCGTCGTGTTGGGCCAGGGCGAAGGCGATGGCGTCACCCTCAGCAACCGCTGCAAGAGCGTGGGCGGGCAGCTCGCCATCGACATCGAGCGCCTGCTCAACCACGAACTGGACGAGGCGCAACTGGCCGCCATGCCCGCCGTGCTGCGCGACGACCGGGGCCGCCGCTTCCTGCAGGCCGGCGCGGTGGCGATCCGCACGCGCGGCGCGGCCGGCCAGTCCTACGGTGCCTTCTGCAACGACGGCATGCGGCTGCACCACAGCGGCACCTGCAACGACGGCGTCGGCAAGAGCCAGTGCGGCGGCGAGATCATCGTCGCCTCGCCCGGCGGCGGCTCGCCCGAGCCCGGCGGCAACGTACTGGTGGGCAACTTCGCGCTGTTCGGCGCCACCGGCGGGCGGCTGTTCGTGCAGGGCCAGGCCGGCGACCGCTTCGCGGTGCGCAACTCGGGCGCCACCGCGGTGGTCGAGGGCGTGGGCGACTTCTGCTGCGAGTACATGACCAACGGCGCCGTGCTCAACCTGGGCGCCTTCGGCAAGGGCTTCGGCAATGGCATGAGCGGCGGCTTCGCCTACCAGTACGACCCCTACGGCACGCTGGCGCGCAACGCGGCGGCCGACTCGGTGCTGCTGGGCAGCATCGCCGATGAAGGCGAGATGCCGCGCGTGCACGAGCAGGCCATCCTGCAACTGCTGCAATGGCATCTGGAAGCGACGGGTTCGGCGCGCGCCGCCTGGCTGCTGGCGCACTGGGAGGCCGAGCGCGGGCATTTCGTCTACTTCATGCCGCGCGCGCTGCTGCTCTACCAGGACGCCAGCGCCATCCTCCAGGCGCGCCCGCGCAAGGACTTGCTGGAAGAACTGGCGACGGCGCTGGCCACCCACCAGGTCGCCAAGTTCAAGCGTGCCTGGCGCGCCGGCCGGCCGATCGGCGAGGGCCGGGTGCCGGCCTATGGCGAGACCGACACCGGCGAGATGCTGGTGCTGCTCAACAACTACACCGTGCTGAGCACGGCGCAGCAACTGGCGCTGGCGCGCTGTCCCCAGGGCACGCAGGCGGCGGACGCCGCCGCGCAGAAGGCGGTGCGCAACCTGGTCATGACCGAGGACTTCGCCCTCATGAGCCGGCTGCAGCGCCACGCGCGCGCCGCCATCGAGCACTACGGCGACGAGGAACTGGCCGCGCTGATCGCCGCCAAGCGCCTGGCCGACTACAAGGCCGCGCTGGCCCAGCGCAACATCCGCGCCATCGACGCGCCGGCCACCTACGGCTGGATCCTCGACCAGGACCGCCGCAACGCCGCCACGCTGGGCCGCCTGCCCGATTTCGAAGAACTGTTCGCGCGCGCCGCGCTGCCCGACCTGGCCGCCGCCGTCGGCAAGCTGGCCTGAGATTCCAACCGACCATGAAACTCCCTTACATCCCCGAAGACGCCCCGTTCAGCGCCGACCAGAAATCCTGGCTGGCGGGTTTCCTGGCCGGCCTGCATTCGCGCCTGCTGGTGCTCGAAGGCGCCAGCCCCACGGCCGCCGGCGGCGCCAGCGCGGCCACCGCGGCCAAGCTGAACATCCTCTACGGCTCGCAGACCGGCAACGCCGAGGCGCTGGCGCAAAGCGCCGCCGCCGCCGCGCGCGCCCAGGGCCTGGCGCCGGTGGTGCAGGCGCTCGGCGAGGTCGATCTCGACGTCTTCGCCGCCATGCGCCACGTGCTGGTCGTCACCTCCACCTACGGCGAAGGCGAGATGCCCGACAACGCCCAGCTGTTCTGGGAGGCGTTGTCGGCCAGCACCGCGCCGCGCCTGGAGACGATGCACTTCGCCGTGCTGGCCATCGGCGACACCGGCTACGACGGCTTCTGCCAGGCCGGCAAGCTGATCGACACGCGGCTGGAGCAGCTCGGCGCGCGGCGCCTGGCCGAGCGCGCCGACTGCGATGTGGACTACGAGCAGGCCGCCGGCGACTGGATTGCCCGCGCCATCCCGCCGTTTGCGCAAAGCGCCGGCAGCAGCGGCAGCGCCGGGCCGGACATCGCCCCCGCGCCGCCGGCCCGCCCGGCGATCCCCGGCAGCAGCCGCAAGAACCCCTACGCCGCCGCGCTGGTGGCCAACCGGCGCCTGTCGGGCCCGCAGTCGGGCAAGGACATCCGCCACTTCGAGTTCGACCT
>JASGEH010000065.1:0-11594 GCA_047606565.1 Comamonas sp. | reverse complement strand
TCACCCCTCCATGCCCGTCCCCAGGCGCAGCAGCACACCCCTGCAAGCAGCCCCTTGCTGCCTCCAGAACTCACACCACTCCAGCAGCGGCCATAGCAGCCACCACCCTGGGCCGCTAAGCAGCCCTCTTTTTCGATTTCGAGAGCGCAATAAGCACCCTCCGGGCCGCATCGCGGCCCTCGTCGTCCGCGTTGTCGTAGTTGTCCAGTAGCGCCTCGTGCTCAGGCGACAAATCTCTCGTGGCCGCCGGGGCCGGCCGTACCGCAAGCACCTGCGGCGAGCGCGCGCCGGTCAGCACGTACATCAGATCAACGGCAATCTTCATGGCAACGACAGACAGGAATTCCGTGCTCACGACAGCAATTCCGCGCTCCCAGTCCTGGTAGGTGCGGGGCTTGGTGTCCCCAAGCGCGGCCATCTCGGCCTGCGACAGGCCCAGGCGTTCGCGCTCTTCCTTCAAGCGCGCACCGATCAAGGAACGAAATTCCGTAACCACATCTTCACAAACACGGAATTCCGTGTTAAATTTACTGACAATACTTAACAGATGGTCACATGGTACACGAACGCTACACCTGTTCTTCGCACGCGATCACGCCCGCCGGGCTGCCGCCTTCGCCAGCGTTCGCAGCGCCTCGCGCTGGCGGGCGTCTGCATGGTCGTAGTCGTCGAGCAGGGCGGCCTGTTCCGGGGTCAGGGCGCGCGCACGTCGCCCCACTCGCCAGCGCGCATACCCGTCTGCAGCGCCCCCAGAAAGCACGCCGCCACGGCCTGCCCGGCTGACCGCACCGGCTTGTGCCGGCTCCACCCCATCACCCGCAGCATCCTGCGAATCTCCGACCCCGAAATCACCCGCTCCCGATGCGCCGGCTTCGGCGGCCGGTGCATGTCATCCACCGGGTTCACGCTGATCCAGCGCCACTCCCGCCGCGCCACGTCGAACAGGTGCGTCACGATCGTGATCTCGCGCAGCACCGTGCCCGGCTTCACCCTCGCCTGCCAGCCGTCGCGCCACCGCGCCAGGTCATCCGTGCCCACCTCGCCAATCAGCTTCTTGCTGGGAAACAGCGGATCGCGCAGAAAAGCCAGCAACCGCGTGTTCTCGAAGTTCTCGCCGCGCTTCGTCGGCGTCACCTCATCCATGTAGCGGTCGACGGCATCCTTCAACGTCTTGCCCGCCCCCTTGTCGGCCGCCTTGCCGGCGCGCTGCTGCCGAAGCTCCAGCCTGCGGACCTCGGCCCACGCGATGGCCTCGCGCTTTGTAGGAAACGTCGCCGCGTCGCACGTCTCGCCGACCTTGACCTGCACCCGCCACGTGCCCGCGGCGGTCTTGACTGGGGTTGCCCTGTGAAATTGGGAACAGCTTGGGGAAAGTGGGAACACGGGTGATGAAAGACCATGCAATTGCTGCACTTCATACCCGACATCCTCCACGCAACCCCATGAAAACAAACAGGGTTGTGCATGTGCTGCACAACCCTGAAGATGTCTTGGTGCCGGTTGTCGGATTCGAACTGACGACCTACCGCTTACAAGGCGGGTGCTCTACCAACTGAGCTAAACCGGCGAAACTGGCCTGCATTGTAGCGGCTGCGCCACCCCTGCCCGTTGAAAGCGAGGCAAGGAACAGCAGGCTTGCCTCTGGCTTATTTGACGCGTTTGAGCGTGGGGCGGCCACCGTTGGGTGGCTGGGGTGGTTCGTCGCCCGGAGCCGGGTCGGTGCGGTCGGTCTTGCCGCCCTGCTTGCTGCCATCGTCCGAAGCGGCGACGACCAGTTGCACGGGCGAGGTAGCCGGAGCGTCTTCGGCCGGGGGACGGGCGGCATCGACGGCCGCCGACGCGCCGGGGTCGGTGGCAGCGGGCGGCGGGAAGGCCATGCCCTGGCCATTTTCGCGGGCGTAGATGGCGACCACGTGGTCGATCGGCACCATGATGTCGCGCGCGACGCCGCCGAAGCGGGCCTTGAACTCGACGAAATCATTGCCCAGGCGCAGGCCGCTGGTGGCGTCGTAGCTGACGTTGAGGACGATCTCGTTGTCCTTGACGAATTCGAGCGGCACCTGGACCGCGCCGTCGACATGCGCGGCGATGTAGGGCGTCAGGCCATTGTCCGTGCACCATTCGTGCAGGGCACGGATGAGATAGGGGCGGGTCGACGTGTTATCGGACATAAACCAGAACCGTTGCGTGGAAAAGGCGCGAGGCCGCCAGGATGTCCTGCGGCCTCGCGCATCGGGGCGGCGGCGGCCGCAATTACTTGCGCATCACCTTTTCGGAGGGCGTGAGCGCTTCGATGTAGGCGGGACGCGAGAACAGGCGCTCGGCATACTTGAGCAGCGGCGCGGCGTTCTTCGACAGCTCGATGCCATAGTAATCGAGGCGCCACAGCAGCGGGGCAATGGCCACGTCGAGCATCGAGAAGTTGTCGCCCAGCATGTACTTGTTCTTGAGGAACACCGGGGCCAGTTGCGTCAGCCGGTCGCTGATGTGGGCACGCGCTTTCTCGTGCGCCTTGTCGCCGGACTTGGCGCCACGGGTTTCCAGAGTGGAGACGTGGGCGAACAGTTCCTTCTCGAAGTTGAGCAGGAACAGGCGCACACGCGCGCGATCAACCGGATCGCCGGGCATGAGCTGCGGGTGCGGGAAGCGCTCGTCGATGTACTCGTTGATGATGTTGGACTCGTACAGGATCAGGTCACGCTCGACCAGGATGGGGACCTGGCCGTAGGGGTTCATCACGCTGATGTCTTCCGGCTTGTTGTAGAGGTCGACATCGCGGATTTCGAAGTCCATGCCTTTTTCGAACAGGACGAAACGGCAACGGTGGGAATAGGGGCAGGTGGTTCCCGAATACAGCACCATCATGGCAATGCGCTCCTAAAGAGTCAAAAGGAGTGGGTGCGCGGGCACGCCACTCCAGGAGTTGTTGTGTTGGGGCAGAAGGGGCGGTCTCTGGTCGAAACGGGCCCGGTCCGAAGCCGTGAACCGGCGATTATCGCCGATATGCGGCAGCACCCGCCAGATCCTGATCGGCGGCCTCAGTCATGAGAGACGCAGAAAAGCCGCCGGATCTTGCGACCGGCGGCTTCGCGTGGCGATGGCCAGTCCGACTGGCCGGGGACGGGCCTGAATCAGGCCGCAGGCGGCTTCTGGGCGGCTTGCAGGCTGTCGCGGATCTCGCGCAGCAGCACGATATCCTCGGGCGTGGCCACGGGTGCCGGCTCGGGCGCCGGTTCCTCGCGCTTGAGGCGGTTGATCTGCTTGATCATCAGGAAGATGATGAAGGCCAGGATCAGGAAGTTGACGGCCACCGTGACGAAGCTGCCGTAAGCGAACACCGGCACGCCGGCCGTGCGCAGCGCGGTCAGGTTGTCTTCCACGCCGGCGGGAATGCTGCCCAGCACGATGTAGAAATTGGAGAAGTCGAGGTTGCCGACCACCGCGCCGACCAGCGGCATGATGACATCCTTGACGAGCGAATCGACGATCTTGCCGAAGGCACCGCCGATGATGACGCCGACGGCCAGATCGATGACGTTGCCCTTGATGGCGAATTGCTTGAACTCTTGAACCAGACTCATGAACGGCTCCTTGTTGGTGTGGTTGAAGCCAGGAGTGTAGCGGGCCAACCCCTATCCCTGGCCAGCAAAATGGATTCAGAACCTGTGCACGCGCTCAGGCCACCAGCTCGCGTGCCATGCGCAGGGCCTGCAACAGGCTGTCGGGCGAGGCCACGCCCTGCCCCGCGATGTCGAAGGCGGTGCCGTGGTCCGGGCTGGTGCGCACCAGCGGCAGGCCCAGCGTGACATTGACGCCGTGCTCCAGTCCCAGGTACTTCACCGGAATCAGGCCCTGGTCGTGGTACATCGCGATCACGGCGTCGAACCGCCCGCGCCCGCTGCCAGCCGGCTGGCGCGCACGCATGAAGACGGTGTCGGGCGGGAACGGCCCCTGCGCATCGATGCCTTCGCGCCGGGCCGACGCGATGGCGGGACCGATGACGCGCAGTTCCTCGTCGCCGAACAGCCCCTCCTCGCCCGCGTGCGGGTTGAGGCCCGCCACCGCCAGCCGGGGCCCGCCCTCGGCGGCCAGCGCCGGCCAGCGGCCGAGCGCGGCGTGGGTGATGCGCAGCGTCTCCAGCACCCGGTCGTGGCTGACGGCGTCGATGGCCTGGCGCAGCGAGACGTGAATGCTGACCAGCACCGTGCGCAACTCGTCGTTGGCCAGCATCATGCGCACCGGCACTTGTTCGATGGGCAAGCCCAGCGCATGGGCGGCCTCGGCCTGCAGCAGTTCGGTATGGCCCGGAAACGGCACGCCCGCCGCCGCCAGGGCCGCCTTGTGCAACGGCGCGGTGACCAGGCCCGCGATGTCGCCGCGCAGCGCGGCACGCGCCGCCCAGATGACCGCATCGGCCGCCATGCGGCCCGCGGCGGCACTGACCTGCCCATAGGCGGGCAGTTCGGGCTCGGGCGCCGCCGCGCCGCCCGCCACCTGCGGCAGGACGGGCAAGACCGGCAGCACGCGCGGCGGCAGCCGCAGCGCGTCCCCGGGCTGTTCGATTTCGGCGACCGGCAGATGGCCGCCGACCAGCGCGGCAGCGCGGCGCATCACCCCGACGTGGCCGGCCACGAAGCAGCCGGCGGTCTGCGCGGGCGCATCGCGGAAGGCCCGGGCGATGATTTCGGGGCCGATGCCGGCCGGATCGCCCATGGTGATGGCCAGGGGCATGGGGGAAGTCGTGGGAGTCATATTCAGCACGCGCGCCGAGGCCATCGGGCAGCCGGGGCAGCGGCCTTGCTGCAGTCCGGTCGGCACGCGAGAACGAGAGGGTCAGGCCGGATTATCGATGTCGATGAACTGGTGGGCCAGACCCAACTGGGCCGCCGCGTGCGCGCCCAGCGCCTGGGCACCATAGCGCTCGGTGGCGTGATGGCCGGCGGCGATGTAGGCCACGCCCATTTCGCGCGCATAGTGGGCCTGCGGTTCGGAGATCTCGCCCGTCACGTAGGCCTGGGCGCCGGCGGCGATGGCGGCCTCGAAAAAGCCCTGCGCCCCACCCGTGCACCAGGCGATGCGGCGGACTTCCGCAAGGCCCGGATCGACCAGCGTGACGGCGCGGCCGAGTACCGCTTGCAGGTGATGCGCCAGCGCCTGCGGCGCCAGCGGTTGCGGCAGGTCGCCGACGCTGCCCAGGTCCTGCTCGCCGAAGTGCGCGGCGGCCGCCACGCCCAGCCGCTGGCCCAGTTGGGCGTTGTTGCCCAGCACCGGGTGGGCATCGAGCGGCAGGTGATAGGCGTAGAGGTTGATGTCGTGCGCCAGCAGCAGCCCCAGGCGCTTTCTCATCCAGCCCGTCACGCGGCCGTCCTGGCCGCGCCAGAACAGGCCATGGTGGACGACGATGGCATCGGCCTGCGCGGCCACGGCGGCCTCGATCAGCGCCAGGCTGGCGGTGACGCCGGAAACCAGCTTACCGACCCGCGCCCGGCCCTCGACCTGCAGGCCGTTGGGCCCGTAGTCCTTGAAGCGGGCGGGCTGCAGCGCGTCGTCGAAGGCGGCGAGCAGTTGCTCGCGGGTGACGCCGGCATCGGGCTGGGCGCTCATGCCACGAGCCTCAGGCGGTGACCGGGGTGGCGGCGCCCGCGCGGGCGCGGTAGCCGTACGAGCTCATCGGCACGAAGGCCAGCGCCAGACCCAGCAGCGACAGCCCCAGCACGTAGTGGCCCGGGGCCAGCACGTCCTGCTTGACCCACAGCGAGATCAGCACCGGCGTCAGGCCACCGAACACCGCATAAGCCATGTTGTAGGCGAAGGACAGGCCGGTGAAGCGCACCGCAGGCGGGAAGGCCCGCACCGAGACGATGGGCGTGAGCGAAATGCTGCCGACGAAAAAGCCCACGGTGGCATAGCCCCAGATCAGCGAAGCCGCCGTTCCCGGCAACTGGCCGTAGAACCACCAGGTCGACAGCGCCAGGCCACCCCAGCCGAAGACCATGGCCGCGCGCGTGCCGAAGCGGTCCGCCGCCCAGCCGAAGAACACGCAGCCAATGGTCAGCATCAGCGTGGCGGCGCAGTTGGCCTCCATCGCCACGCCGCGCGGGATCTTGTACCAGACTTCCAGGTAAGCCGGCGTCATCAGGATCACCACCACCACGGCGCCCGACAGCACCCAGGTCATGCCGGCGGTCAGCAGGCAGGCGGCGCGGTGCTCGCGCAGCACGGTCTTGAGCGGCAGCTCCTGCGACTGCGCGCGGCGCGCGGCCAGTTCCTTGAACACCGGCGTTTCTTCCAGGTAGCGGCGCAGGTAGACCGACACCAGCCCGAACACGCCACCCAGGATGAAGGGAATGCGCCAGGCCCAGCCGCCCACCTCTTCAGGCGTGTAAACGGCGTTGATGAAGATCGCCATCAACGAGCCCAGCAGGATGCCGCCGGTGATGCCGGCCGTCAGCGAGCCGACGCCGAAGGCGTAGCGGTGCGCCGGCACGTGCTCAGCCACGAACACCCAGGCCCCGGGCATCTCGCCGCCGATGGCCGCGCCCTGCAGCACCCGCATGGCCAGCAGCAGCAGGGGCGCGGCCACGCCGATGCTGGCGTAGGTCGGCAGCAGGCCGATCACCAGCGTGGGCACGGCCATCAGGAAGATCGACAGCGTGAACATGCGCTTGCGGCCGATCAGGTCGCCATAGTGGGCGATGATGATGCCACCCACCGGGCGCGCCAGGTAGCCGGCCGCGAAGATGCCGAAAGTCTGCAGCATGCGCAGCCAGTCGGGCATGTCGGCCGGGAAGAACAGCTTGCCGACGACGGCGGCGAAGAACACGTAGATGACGAAGTCGTAGAACTCCAGCGTGCCGCCCAGGGCCGACAAGCCCAGGGTCTTGTAGTCGCCGCGCGTCAGCGGTCGGTGTGTGGGCTCGCTCAGGGCGCCCACAGGTGCGGATAAGGACATGATCGGATAGCGGTAGACAGGTGCGCCAATGCACCGGGGCGCTGATTCTAAAGGGTCGCCCCAATATCACCCAGCGCCATGGCAATGGGCCTGCCGGGGCCAGGGCCGGGCGATGGCGCACCGATGGCGCACAATCGGGCCGGGCGGCGGCGCTCTGGCTGCACGCCGATCCCGGTCCGTCCTGACTCCAAGCGACTCCAACCTACCCCCTCACGCTTCATGAAACGTCTTTGGCTGTTCTTCGCCCAGACCGTCACCGTCTTGCTCGCGGCGCTGTTCATCGTCTCGACACTCAAGCCGCAATGGCTGCAGCGGCAGGCCGCGCTCAACACCCAGGGCACGGTGCCGGTGGTGGAGGCGCCGCAGGAGCATTACGACCAGGGCGCACCCGACAGCTTCCGCGACGCCGCCGCCAAGGCCTCGCCGGCGGTGGTCAGCATCAACAGCAGCAAGGCCGGTACGCAAGTGCCACAGGAGCTGGCGCCCTGGTTCGAGTTCTTCGGCGTGCCCGGGGGCAACCAGGCCCAGGCCAGCCTGGGCTCCGGCGTCATCGCCAGCCCCGACGGCTACATCCTGACCAACAACCACGTCATCGAAGGCGCCGACCAGATCGAGGTCACCCTCAACGACCGCCGCACGGCACAGGCCCACATCGTCGGCACCGACCCCGACACCGACCTGGCCGTGCTCAAGATCGACCTCGACAAGCTGCCCGTCATCGCCATGGCGAAAAACGACAGCGCTGCCATCGGCGACCGCGTGCTGGCCATCGGCAACCCCTTCGGCGTCGGCCAGACCGTCACCAGCGGCATCGTCAGCGCGCTCGGCCGCGACCAGTTGGGCATCAACACCTTCGAGAACTTCATCCAGACCGACGCCGCCATCAACCCCGGCAACTCGGGCGGTGCGCTGGTCGACACCTACGGCAACCTGCTGGGCATCAACACCGCCATCTACTCGCGCTCGGGCGGCTCCATGGGCATCGGCTTCGCCATCCCCGTCTCCACCGCGCGCCTGGTGCTGGAAGGCATCGTGCGCGACGGCAAGGTGATCCGGGGCTGGATCGGCGTCGAGACCGAAGGCATCAACCGCGAACTCGCCGAGACCCTGGGCCTGCAGCAGGATGATGGCGTGATCGTCACCGGCGTGCTGCAAAACGGCCCCGGCGCGCAGGCCGGCCTGCAGCCCGGCGACGTCATCGTGGCGCTGCAGGACCAGCCGATCAAGAGCGTGGCCCAGTTGCTGACCCTGGTGGCGGCGCTCAAGCCCGGCCAGCCCGTGCCGCTGCAGGTGCAGCGCAACAACCAGGGCATCGTGCTGCAAGTCACGCCCGGCGTGCGGCCCCAGCGCGCCATCCGATAGGACGCCGCGAGCCCCCGGCGGCCATGGCCGGGAGGCGTGGCCGGGGGTAGCCGGTGGTCGCCGGCCGCAGCGGCCGACCACGCCATGACACGAAACGCATGTTCTTATGCGGACGCGCCGTCTTGGAAAGCGGCGGCATCCGGCGTAGCCTGGGCCCGCCTCGCGCCGCCCCTTGGATCGTGTCGACGATCCTGACGCGGGGCCTCTGCCATCCACAGCCAGGAGCATGCCCCATGAGCACCCTACTCGAACCGAACACCGAGACTTCCCACTCCCCCGCCACGGCGCCCGCCACCACCCCGCTGGCACTGCGTCGCCTGGCCGGCGCGCTGGGCGCCGAGGTTCAGGACATTCGACTGTCGGGCGAGCTGCCGCAGGCCGCCATCGATGCCATCTACCAGGCCCTGCTGCGGCACAAGGTGCTGTTCTTCCGCGCCCAGCACCACCTCGACGACGAGGGCCAGGAGGCGTTCGCGCGGCGCTTCGGCGCCCTGGTGCCGCATCCGACCCAGCCGGTGGCACGCGCCAGCGCCATTCTGGAGCTCGACGCCTCGCGCGGCGGCGGCCGGGCCGACTCCTGGCACACCGACGTGACCTTCGTGCCGGCCTACCCCAAGCTGTCCATCCTGCGCGGCGTGGTCATCCCCGAATTCGGCGGCGACACGGTCTGGGCCAACACCGCCACCGCCTACGCCAACCTGCCCGAGCCGCTGCAGCGGCTGGCCGACGGCCTGTGGGCCCTGCACAGCAACGACTACGACTACGCCGCCAACCGCAGCCAGGTCAGCGAGCAGGCGCTGCGGCACTACAAGGAAGTCTTCACCTCGACCGTCTTCCGGACCGAGCACCCGCTGGTCCACGTGCACCCCGAGACCGGCGAGCGCAACCTGCTGCTGGGCCACTTCGTGCAGCGCATCCTGGGGCTGACCAAGGCGGAATCTGACCAGATCTTCGGCATCTTGCAGGCCCGCACCATCCGCCTCGAAAACACCGTGCGCTGGGCCTGGCAGGCCGGCGACGTGGCGATCTGGGACAACCGCGCCACCCAGCACTACGCCGTCAACGACTACGGCGACCAGCCGCGCGTGGTGCGCCGCGTCACCATCGACGGCGAGCGCGCCACCAGCATCGACGGACGCCGCAGCATCGCGCGCTGAAGCCCGCCAGCGCTGCCCACACCCACGCTCACGCAGGGGATCAGGCGGATTCCTCGGACTTCGCCGGCTCGGGCGCCTGCGTGGTGCGGATGAACAGCCGCGCGCAGACGATGCCCAGCTCGTAGAGCAAACACATCGGGACGGCCAGCGCCAGTTGCGAGACCACGTCGGGCGGCGTCACGACGGCCGCCACCACGAAGGAGCCGACCACGAAATAGCCGCGGAAGCTCTTGAGCTTCTCGATGCTGACCACGCCCATGCGCGCCAGCACCACCACCACGATCGGCACCTCGAAGGCGACGCCGAAGGCCAGGAACATGCTCAGCACGAAGCTCAGGTAGGCCTCGATGTCCGGCGCCGCCGTGATGCTCTTGGGCGCGAAGCCCTGGATGAACTTGAAGACCTGCCCGAACACGAAGTAGTAGCAGAACGCCACCCCCAGCAGGAACAGCACGGTGGAGGCCACCACCAGCGGCAGCACCAGCCGCTTCTCATGCGAATAGAGACCGGGCGCGACGAAGGCCCACACCTGGTAGAGCACCACCGGCAAGGCGATCAGGAAGGCCGTCATCAGCAGGATCTTGAGCGGCACCAGGAATGGCGAGATCACCGAGGTGGCGATCAGCGTGGCGCCCGCCGGCAGGTGCGCCACCAGCGGCGCCGCCAGAAAGTCGTACAGCCGCCCCGGCCCCGGGAAGAACGCCAGCACCACGCCGACCACGGCAATCGCCACCACCGCCTTGATCAGGCGGTCGCGCAGTTCCATCAGGTGTTCGACGAAGGGCTGTTCCGTGCCAGCCAGCTCGTCTTCTTTGTTCGCATCAGCCAAGGGGCAACTCTTTCAGGAAAGCAAGGAAAGGGATGAGTCAACGGCGGTCACCCGGGCGCAAGACCGGCTCATCGGTCCAGCGGCCTGCCGGCACACCTGGGGCTCAACCGCCGGACTGGCCGCGTGCCCGCCGCGCGGCGCCGGAGAGCGCATGCGAGCGCACCTGCTGGCGCGCCTTGTACCACTGGGGCAGTGCCGCGCGCCGGCTGCGCCAGTTCTTGCGCGGCGCGCGGTAGGCCGGCACCACGTTGGTGGACGATGCGGCATAGGGATCGGCCGCGCCGTCGTCGCCGGCCCACGCCGGGTCGGAGAAGGACGAGCCGATCTCGCCGGTCGTGTCGCGCCAGGATTTCTCGAAATCGCTGGCCTGCGTCTGCACGCTGTCCTGCACGTCGCGCGCGGCGGTCTCGACCGACTCCTTCATCTTGCGCAGCTCGTCGAGCTCCATGGAGCGGTTGACCTCGGCCTTGACGTCGGCCACGTAGCGCTGCGCCTTGCCCAGCAGCGTGCCGACCGTGCGCGCCACGCGCGGCAGCTTCTCGGGGCCAATCACGATCAGCGCGACCGCGCCGATCAGCGCCATTTTGGAGATACCCAGATCAATCATGCGCGGTGTTTGGTAAGCGTTGGCGAATCAGGCCGCCCGCCGGCCGCAGCCGTCACGGGCGGACGACATGCGATCAGCGCTTTTCCTTCGCGTCGACGTCGATGGTGGGCTTGCCGTCGAGCGACGAAGACTCGGTGACCTGCTTGTTGGCTTCGGCTTCGTTGCCGTCCTTCATGCCGTCCTTGAAACCCTTGACCGCGCCGCCCAGATCCTGCCCCATGTTGCGCAGCTTCTTGGTGCCAAACACCATCACCACGATGAGCAGCACGATCAGCCAGTGCCAGATGGAAAACGAACCCATGGAAATTTCTCCTTAAGAACCGAACATTCTAGAGCCAGGCGTTCAACCAGAACGCCCAGCCATCAATCCACCGCCTGCCGGCGGTTCATGCTCACCATGCCCTTGACGATGCGGTAGAGGAACCAGACCGAGATCGCCGCCCAGGCGATCCAGCCCGGTGCCAGGAAAAACAGCCACAGCGGCGCCGTAACCACGTACAGCAGGCCGGCCCAGACCACCGAGCGGATGCGCCAGCTGAAATGGCTCTCGTGCCAGCTGCCCTCGGCATCGCCGCGCTTGACCACGTCCAGGATGAAAGCCAGCAGCAGCAACAGGATGGACGCCTGCGCGCCCGGCAGCACCGCCGCCACGGCGACGATGAGGTGCAGGATGTAGCTGACCCAGCC
>JASGEH010000064.1:0-28442 GCA_047606565.1 Comamonas sp. | reverse complement strand
CGCCGCACCAGCCCGCTCAGCGACAGCCCCTCGTCCAGCGCCAGCGCCCGCTTGGCGCGGATCGCACCGATCGGCACCACGCTGGCCGAGACGTCGCCGAAGTCCTCCGGGCGCAAGGGCCGGTCGGCCGCCGTGCGCGCGCGCTCCACGCCCAGCAGCGCCGCCAGCGCATCGAGCTCGGCCTCGGTCACCGGCGCGGCCTCGGCATGGGCCTGCCGCAGCGCCGCCGCCTCGGCCTCACTCGCGCACAAGATCGGCACCAGCACCGGGATCAGCCGGGGCAGCCGGTCCTCGGGCCGGCCCAGGGCGCGTGCGGCGGCGTGCAGTTCCTGGCGCAAGGCGCGCGCGCCGGCCAGCGAGCCGGGCGGGGCATAGACGTCGTCGGCGAAGCGCGCCGCCAGCCGGATGCCCGCCGGCGAGCCGCCAGCCTGCAGCAGGCGCGGCCGCCCGCCCGGCGCCTGCGGCACGTTGAGCGGCCCGGCCACGCTGAAATGCGTGCCCCGGTGATCGATAGGCCGGACCCGGCCAGGCACGACCAGCTCGCTGGCCGGCGCGCCCCAGGGGAACTGCCAGCTGTCCCAGAGCTTGAGCACCACCTCGATGAACTCCTCGGCCCGCGCATAGCGCGCGGCGCGATCCGGCAGCGCCTGGTCCGAGAAGTTGGCGGCAATCGCCGGGTTCCAACTGGTCACCACATTCCACGCGGCGCGCCCGCCACTGAGCAAATTGAGGCTCTGGATCTGCCGCGCCAGCGTGTACGGGTCGCTGTACGTGGTCGAGGCCGTGACGATGGCGCCGATGTCCGGCACCTGCGCCAGCAGCGCCGAAAACAGCGCGACGGGATCGAGCGTGTGCTCGGGCCGCGTGTGCGCATCAATGACGAGCTGCGGCCGGTCCGAGGTAAAGACATTGCCGAACACGCCGCGATGCGCGATGCGCGCGGCCTCGACGTAATGCGCCAGCGTGAAGATGCGGCCGGGATCGCGCCCCGGCAGCAGCCAGGAATCCTCGGCGTCGCCAGAGGCATTGATCCAGGCGTTGAGTTCGATCAGTCGGGGGCGTGTCATTCCAGCCCCAAATGGCCGCGCAGCGTCGTGCCCTCGTAGCCCTGGCGGAAGATGCCGCGGCGGCGCAGCAGCGGGACGACTTGTTCGCCGAAGAGCGTCACGTCGTCGGGATAGCGGTCGAAGTTGATGTTGAAGCCGTCGGCCGCGCCGGTGGCGAACCAGTGCGCGATGTCATCGGCGACCTGTTCGGCGCTGCCGACGACGACGCGGTGGCCGCCCGGTTTGTGGGCGATGGCCTGGCGCGCGGTCCAGCCTTTTTCCAGCGCCTCGCTCAGCAGGCCGGCGGCGAAGCCGCGCGTCCTGGTCTGGGTCCAGGGGCCGTCGAGCAGGTCGGCGGCCAGCGGCTGGTCCAGCGGCACGCGCTCGGGCGGCACGCCGAACACCGCGGCCAGCCGCCGTTGTTCGGCGGCGAGGTCGAGCTGCGCGTCGAGCGCCTCTTTATTGCGCCAGGCGGCGGCTTCGGTGTCGCCCAGCACGGTCAGCAGCCCGGGCAGGATCAGGATGCGCGCGGGGTCGCGGCCGAAGCGGCGCGCGCGTTCGTCGACGTCGCGCCGCAGCGCCAGCCCATCGGCCAAGGTGCGCGCGACCACGAACAGCGCGTCGGCCCAGCGCGCGCCCAGGTCCCGGCTTTCGGAAGAATCGCCGGCCTGGAACAGCACCGGCCGCCCGCCCGGCGCCGGCGGCACGCCGAAGCGGCCTTCCACCTCGAAGAACTCGCCGCGGAAGGCGACCGGGGGGACCTTGGCCAGATCCAGGTATTGCGGCGCGGCCGGATCGCTGGCGATGGCGCCGGGCGCCCAGCTGTCCCACAGGCGGGTGACGATGTCGACGAACTCCCCGGCGCGCGCGTAGCGCCGGGCGTGTTCCGGCAGCTCGCGCAGGCCGAAGTTGCCGGCCACGCCGGCATGGTGCGTGGTCACGATGTTCCAGGCCGCGCGCCCGCCACTGACGTGCGCCAGCGAGGCGTAGCGGCGCGCCAGGTTGTAGGGGTGTTCGAAGGTGGTCGAGGCGGTGGCGACCAGTCCGATGTGGCGGGTTTCGCGGGCCACGGCGGCCCAGGCCACCAGCGGGTCCAGCGCCAGCCAGGGCCGCTCCACGGCATGGGGGTCCAGGCCCGGCTGGTCGGACAGGAAAATCGCATCGAAAGTGGCCTGTTCGGCCGCGCGGCCGATGGCCACGAGGTGCTCGACATCGGTCGGCCACGGCGGCGTGGCGTATTGCCGCCAGGCCGCGCTGTGGCTGCCGGTCGGGAAGATGTTGGCGTTGAGGTGCAACTGCCGGGGACGCGGTGAACTCATGTGCGGCCTGCGGCGGTCAAGGGGCCGGGCTGCCGTGCAGCTGGTGGACGGCGTCGAGGCGCGCCTCGATCTCGGGCGTGATGGCGACATCGCGCGAGGCGATGTTGCGGGCGAGCTGGTCCAGATTGGTCGCGCCGATGATGTTGGCGGTCACGAAATGCCGACTGGTGACGTAGGCGATGGCCAGTTGCGCAGGATCCAGGCCGAAGTCGCGCGCGACCTGCAGGTAGGCGTCGATGGCGGCCTCGGTGCCGGGCTTCTGGTAGCGCTGGCCGCGCTCGAACAGCGTGGTGCGCGCGCCGGCCGGGCGGGCGCCGCGCTGGTACTTGCCGGTCAGGTAGCCCTGCGCCAGCGGCGAATAGGCCAGCAGGCCGACGTCCTCGCGCGCGTGGAACTCGGCCAGGCCGACCTCGTAGGTGCGGTTGAGCAGGTTGTAGGCGTTCTGCACGCTGGCCACGCGTGGCAGGCCGCGCGTCTCGGACAGGTGCAAAAAGCGCGCGAGGCCCCAGGCGGTTTCGTTGGACAGGCCGATGTGGCGCACCTTGCCGGCCTTGACCACGGCATCGAGAGCGTCCAGGGTTTCCTCGATCGGCACTTCGGAGCCATCGCCGCCGCGCGCCGGCGCATGGCTGCCGCCACCGAACAGCGGCACCGCGCGGTGCGGCCAGTGCAACTGGTAGAGGTCGACGTAATCGGTCTGCAGGCGCGCCAGCGAAGCGTCGATGGCCTCGTTGATGTGGCGCGCGTCGAGCCGGGGCAAGGCGCCGTCGCGGCGCAGCCAGGTGCTGCCGCTGGGACCCGAGACCTTGGTGGCCAGCACCACGCGGTCGCGCGCGCCGCGCGCCTTGAGCCAACTGCCGATGATGCGCTCGGTCGCGCCCTGGGTCTCGGCGCGCGGCGGAATCGCGTAGTTCTCGGCGGTGTCGATGAAGTTGATGCCCTGGTCCAGCGCGTAGTCGAGCTGGGCATGGCCCTCGGCCTCGGTGTTTTGCTGGCCCCAGGTCATGGTGCCCAGGGCGATGGAGGAAACCTGCAGGCCGGTGCGGCCGAGGGGACGGTAGAAGTGGGTCATGGTCGTGTCGATCTGATGGATAAAGTGGAGAAAGAATTCATGCCGCCTGCGCCAGAGGCGCCCGCGCGGGCAGCGTCGCCACAGCGCCCACCAGCGTGCGCGTGTAAGGATGGCTGGGCGCCGCGAAAACCTGCGTGACCTCGCCTTGCTCGACGATGCGGCCCTGGTGGAACACCAGCACGCGGTCGCTGACGTGCTGGACCACGCCCAGGTCGTGCGAGATGAACAGCAGCGCGGTGCCCAGCTCGGCGCGCAGTTCGGCCAGCAGGTCGAGCACCTGCGCCTGCACGTAGACGTCGAGCGCCGAGACCGGCTCGTCGCAGACGATCAGCCGCGGGCCGGGGGCGAGCGCACGCGCGATGGCCACGCGCTGGCGCTGGCCGCCCGAGAGCGCACGCGGATGGCGTCCCAGCAGGTCGGGCGACAGGCCGACGCGGCGCAGCAGCCCGGCGATGTGGTCGCGCCGCTCGGTCGCGTCCTTCCAGCGCGCGGGCAGGTTCTCGTCGACGATGCGCTGCACGCTGTAGCGCGGGTCGAAAGAGCTCAGCGGGTCCTGCGGGATGTATTGCATGACGCCGCGCAGCGGTCGCCGCAGCGGTTCGGTGATGCCGCTCCAAGGCTGCCCCTGCAGCCTGACGCGGCCACTGTCAGGCTCGATCAGGCCCAGCACGATGCCCGCGCAGGTGGTCTTGCCCGAGCCCGATTCGCCCACGATGCCGACGGCCTCGCCGGGCCGCACCGCGAACGACACATCGGCCAACGCGGTGAAATCGCTGCCCCGGCTGCGGTAACGCTTGCCCACGCCGTCGACTTCGAGCAGCGGATCGCCCGCCGGGGCCTGGCGCAGCGGCGGCAGCGGCGTGCGCTCGATACGCAGCGCACCGCCCTCGCCCGGCAGCGCCCGCGCCGAGGCCAGGCTGTGGCCGCGCGACGCGGCCGAGGGCACGGCCGCCAGCAGTTGCCGCGTGTAGGCGTGGCGCGGGCGCCGCAGCACCTCGTCGGCGCTGCCGGCATCGACGACCTCGCCATGCTGCATGACGATGATGCGGTCGGCGATGCGTGCGACCACGGCCAGGTCATGGCTGATCAGCAGCAGCGCCGTGCCCTGCCGCACCCGCTCCTGCAGCAATCCCAGCACCTGGGCCTGCACGGTCACGTCGAGCGCGGTGGTCGGTTCGTCGGCGATCAGCAGGCGCGGGCCGGCGGCGATGGCCGAGGCGATCAGCGCCCGCTGGCGCAGGCCGCCCGAGAGCTGGTGCGCGTACTGGTCGGCGCGCGCTTGCGGATCGTCGATGCCAGCCTGGGCCAGGGCTTCGAGCGCACGCTGGCGCAAGGCCGCTCGGCCGGCGAGCAGGCGGTGTGCGCTCAGCGTCTCGGCGACCTCGTCGCCTATGGTGCGCAGCGGGTCGAGCGAAACCAGCGCATCCTGCATGACCAGGCCGGCGAAGGTACCGCGCAGGCCACGCCAGTCGCGCGCCGAAAAGCCCAGGGCATCGCGGCCGTCGACCCGGAACTGCGCGGCGCGCACCTGTGCCCCCGCGCCGGCCAGTCCGAGCAGCGCGCGCGCCGTCACGCTCTTGCCCGACCCCGACTCGCCCACCAGCGCCACGCATTCGCCCGGCGCGATGCGCAGATCGATGCCGCGCACGGCCTCGACGCGGGCGCCGCGCGCCGTCTCGAAGGCAATCGCCAGGCCGCGCACGTCGACCAGTGGCCCTTCGGATGTTTCGCTCGCGGCCATCAGGTCCTCCCCTCGAAGCGGCGCTGCAGGTCGTTGCCCAGCACGGTCAGGGCGATCACCGACAGCGTGATGAACAGGCCCGGGAACACGCCCGCCCACCAGGCCACGCGCAGGATGTCGCGGCCCTCGGCCAGCATCACGCCCCACTCGGGCGTCGGCGGCTGCGGCCCCAGGCCGAGAAAGCTCAGGCCCGAGACCGCGATGATGGCCGAGCCCAGGTTGATGGTGGCGATCACCGGAATCGCGACCAGCACGTTGGGCAGCACGTGGCGCCACAGGATCTGCAGCCGTCCCCGGCCGTAGATCACCGCGTGCCGCACGTAGTCTGCACGCCGCACCAGCAGCGCCTGGCTGCGCACCACGCGCCCGAACTTGGGGATGCCGGCGATGCCGATGGCCAGCGCGATGTTCGCCATGCCCGGTCCGAGAAAGGTCACCACGAGCAGAGCCAGCAGCACGCTGGGGAAGGCCGAGATGACGTCGAAGGCGCGCGAGACGGCCTCGTCGAGCACGCGCCGGCCCAGGCCGCTGGCGATGCCCAGCAACACCCCGCCCAGCACGCTCACGCCCATGGCCGCCAGGCCGATCAGCAGCGAATAGTGCGCGCCGTGGACCACGCGCGCGAACACGTCGCGGCCGAGCCGGTCGGTGCCGAACCATTGCGCCGCGCCAGGCGCGAGCAGGCTGCGCGTGACGTCGCCTTCAAGCGGATCGGCCGGGGTGAACAACTGCGGCCAGGCCGCGGCCAGCAGCAGCAACGCGACGAAGGCACCGGCCAGCCACAGGCCCACGGGCTGCCGGCGCCAGGCCGGCCGGGTACGGCGCGCCCCTGCGGCAGGCAATGGGGAAGATGGATCAACGTAAGAGGTCATCGGGCGTGCAGACGGGGATCGATGAAGACATAAAGCACGTCCAGCAGCGTGGACATCAGCACATAGACGAAGGCCGCCAGCAGGACCACGGCCAGCACCATGGGCACGTCCTGCGACAGCACGGCGTTGAGCGTGACGGTGCCCAGGCCGGGCCGGCCGAAGACTTTCTCGGTGATGACCGCGCCGCCCAACAGGCCGCCGATGAGCCAGCCGCCCAACGTGACGGCGGGCAGCAGCGCATGGCGCAGGACGTGGCGCAGCACCAGCCCCCGTTCACTCACGCCGCGCGCGCGCACGGTGGTCGCGAACGGCTGCTCGAGCGCGCGCTCCATGGCCTCGCGCAGCACCTGGGTCAGGATGCCGGCGGTCGGCAGCGCCAGCGTGATGGCCGGCAGCACGATGGCTTGCCAGCCCTCGTCGCCCGACACCGGGAACCACTGCAACTGGAAAGAAAACGCCATGAGCAGCAGGATGCCGAGCCAGAACACCGGCAGCGATGCGAAGGCCAGCTCCAGCGCCGAGGCCAAACGGCGCACCCAGCCCGCGCGCGCGGCGGTGGCACTGGCCACCAGCACCGCCAACGCGGCGGCCAGCAGTCCGGCCAGCAGCGCCAGCCGGAAGGTCGGCCAGATCTGCGAGCCGACCACTTCGGCGACCGGCTGGCGCATCACGTAGGAGGTGCCGAAATCCCCCTGCGCAATGCGCAGCACGAAGTCGGCGTACTGCTGCGGCAGGCTGCGGTCGAGCCCCCATTCGGCGGTGATGGCCTCGCGCAGGCCGGGAAACTCCAGCTCGCCCGCGAGGATGTCCTGGATCCGGCCGGGCAGCGCATGCAGCGCGACGAAGGCCGTCGTCACCGTCAGCCACAGCACCAGCACGCCCGTGGCCAAGCGCAGGAGCACCGGCCGCACCAGCGCGCGGGCCCGGCCCGTCGCGTTATTGCTGGATCCAGAGGTCATAGGAATTGGCGGGAGAGTCGAGCTGGGCCTCGAAGCTGATGCCCTGCACGCGGCTCTTGGCCGCGACCTGGTAATTCGGCGCGAACAGCGGCACGACGTAGGCGCGGTCGACGGCGATGGCCTGGATGCGGTCGAGGATGGGCTGGCGGCGCGCCAGGTCGGAGGTCGCGCGCGCCTCGCGGATCAGCGCGGCGATCTCGGGGTCGGGGCGACCGGCTTCGGGGTTGGGCACCTCCTTGTAGAGGAATCCGGTGTCGCCGAGCACGTCGCGCAGCTCCAGCGCCGGATCGGACGGGTTGAGCGTGTTGGGGTAGATGATCCAACTGCCCTCGGCCGTGGACTTGACCCACTCGCCGTTGCTGATCAGACGCAGCTTGAGCTCGAAGCCGAGGTTCTTGCGCAGCGCGGCCTGGATGCCCTGGATCAGCACGTCCCGGTTGTCACGCACATAGGGCTGCGGATAGCCGACCTCGATCGACAGGCGTTGCCCGTCCTTGGTGCGGTAGCCCTGCGCGTCGCGGCCGGTCCAGCCCGCCTCGTCGAGCAGCCGGTTGGCCTCGGCCACGCGGTTGCCCCAACTGCCCTTGAGCTTGGCGCTGTAGCCCGCGTTGTCGGGACCGATGTTGGACCAGGCGCGCGGCACCGTGTCCAGGTAGACGCCGCGCACCAGGCCGTCGATGTCGAAGCCGTCGCGCAGCGCGCGCCGCACCCGGATGTCCTGCGCCACGCCGCGCCGGTAGTTGATGTTGAGCGTGAAAGACGTCTGCGACGAAGGTCCGGTGTGGTACTGGAAGCCCTTGACGCCCTTGAACGCGCTGATGTCGGTCGGCTGCACGCCTTCGATCAGGTCGACCTGGCCCGAGCTCAGCGCCCCCGTGCGGACCGCGTATTCGGGCAGGAAGCGGTAGGTCACGCGGTCGAGATAGGCCGGCCCCTGGTGCGCCGCGTAGGCCGGGGCCCAGTTGTAGTCGGGGTTGCGGCGAAAGGTGGCCGACTGCCCACGCTGGTATTGCTCGAAGATGAAGGGGCCGGTGCCCACCAGCGCCGGGCCGCCCGCGCACAAGTCCTTGTCCTCGGCCAGCGTCTTGGGCGAGAGGAAGCCGAGCTTGACGCTGGAGACCGACTCCAGCAGCGCCGAATCGGGCTGCGACAGCACCACGCGCACCGTGTAGCGGCCAACCACCTCGGTGCGCTGGTAGAACTCCAAAAAGGAAGCGGCAGCCGCGCTGCTCTTGGGATTGCGGATGAAATCGAAGTTGGCCTTGACCGCCTCGGCATCGAATGGCGTGCCGTCGTGGAACTTCACGTCCTCGCGCAACTGGAAGGTGTAGGCCTTGCCGTCTGGCGACACCGACCACGAGGTGGCCAGCCAGGGCACGAAGACGCCGTCGGCGCGCTTGCCCACCAGCGAGTCGACATAGTTGCGGATCACCAGGAAGGCGTTCTGCTGCGAGGAGCGGTGGGGATTGAAGCAGGCGGGCTCGGTCGTCACGCCCCAGGTGAGCTGGCCGCCAGAGACGCCGGGGCCGGTCGCCGCCGGCGTCTGGGCGCCGGCCTGCGCGGCCAGCAGCCCCGCTGCTGCAACGGCCATGGCCGCGATGGTGAAAATTCGAGTCATGTCTTGGGTTGGATCACTGTAGGAAATGGGTCGGGACTGTGCCGCCGTTCAACTCGCGCTCAAAGCCGCGCCAGATGCTCGGCCACTTTCACCGGGCGCGGCAGGATCTTGCGTGCGGACAGCCAGTCGGCGGCTTTCTGGAAGCCGGTGAGGAAGGACTGGTCGTCCACGCCGTGGAACTGCCAGCGGCGCTGGTAGGCGACCTGGTGGTCGCGCACGGCGTCGCTGTAGCCGGCTTCCTTCTGGTTGATGGTCTCGGCCTCCAGCGTATGCGCCTCGGCCCACCGGCCTTCCTCGGCGAAGGCGGCGTTGACGGCGCGCACCAGACCCGGGTTGTCCTCGGCGAAGCGGCGCGTGGTGACCCAGGAGTTGAAGTCGATCAGGAAGTCGAGGTCGCGGCCCTCGAAGAAGATGTCGTGGGCCTGGTATTCGCTGCGCGCGATGTCCACACCGGGCGACCACATCGACCACGCATCGACCTTGCCCTGCGAGAAGGCCGGGCCGGCCTCGGGCGGGTTGAGGTAGACGACGCGCACCTGGTCGCGTGCGACGCCATGCTTCTCCAGCGCCGCCACCAGCAGGAACTCGCCCAGGCCGGAACGATTGACGGCGACCGTCTTGCCGACCAGGTCTTCGACGCGGGCTATGCCCGAGCCGTCCTTGGCGATGATGGCGGTGCTGCGCGGCTCGACCACGGCGAACTGGGTGAACACCAGCGGCGAGCCGGCCAGGATGGCCGCCAGCGCCGGCGTGGTGCTGCCGCCGAAGCCGAAGTCGGCGCTACCGCCGGTGACGGCCTGCAGCGAGGGCGCGTGGTTGGGAAACGGCCCGACCCACTGCACCTTGATACCCTGGGCCGCCAGGCGCCGCTCGAAATCGCCGCGCACCTTGGCGATCAGCGTCAGGCCGCCGCGGCCCCAGCCCAGACGCACGGTGTCGGTCTTGCGGCCATCCGCCGGCTGGGCCAGCGTCGAAAGACTGGTGGCAGCACCGGCTGCCAGCGCAGCAGCCTGCAGGAAATCGCGGCGCGAGGCGCGCGACAAAGCGAAAGATGGCATGGAACAAACTCCCTATTCCCAGTGAATCCCAAGTGAATCAGGTGGATGGCATCGGTGGCGAATCGGGCCGGGGCTGCGCGGTGCGTCCTCGACACCGGGGTCAGGGTGCAGTCGTGGTCGTGGCCACGCCCAGCTCGGCCAGCAACTGGTCGCGCAGCGCGACGGCCTCGGGCGAGCCGCGCTGCGCGCGGGCGGCGGCGGGCACGGCGTAGCCGTTGGCGATGGCGCCCTCGCGCATGACCAGCACGCGGTCGGCCAGCGCGATGGCCTCGTCGACGTCGTGCGTGACCAGCAGCACCCCGGGGCGATGGCGCGCGACCAGCTCCTGCACCAGGCCGTGCATGCGGATTCGCGTGAGCGCGTCGAGCGCGGCGAAGGGCTCGTCGAGCAGCAGCAGGCGCGGCTCGCGCACCAGCGCGCGCGCCAGCGCCACGCGCTGCGCCTGGCCGCCCGAGAGGTTGCGCGGCCAATCGTCCTCGCGTCCGCCCAGGCCGACCTCGCGCAGCGCGGCCTCGGCCCGCGGCCGGCCGCTGCGCTCGTCCAGGCCCAGCGCGACGTTGCGCCACAGCGGGTCCCACGGCAGCAGGCGGTGTTCCTGGAACACCACGGCGGGCTGGCGCGGGCCGTCGATGCGGCCGGCGTCGATCGCATCGAGCCCGGCCAGCGCGCGCAGCAGCGTGGTCTTGCCGCAGCCGCTTTCGCCCAGCAGCGCGACGAACTCGCCGCGCGCGATGCGCAGGTCCAGCGCTTCGATCACGACGCGCTCGCCGTAGGCACGGCGCAGGCCCTGCACCGACACGGCGATTTCTCCGGTGGCCGTGGCAGGCGGTGTGAATATGGCGGCGCTCATCGCTTCGCCCCTTTCGCGTAGTTCGGGTGCCAGGCCAGCCAGCGCCGCTCCAGCGCGCGCGCCACGGCGTCGGAGAGCACGCCGATGGCGGCATAGATGACGATGGTCAGCACGATCACGTCGGTCTGCAGGAACTCGCGCGCATCCATCGCCAGGAAGCCGATGCCGCGCGTGGTGGCGATGGTCTCGGCCACCACCAGAGCCAGCCAGGCCACTGCCAGCGCATAGCGCACGCCGGCCAGGATGGAGGGCATGGCGCCGGGCAGGATCACGCGGCGCACCAGCGCCCAGGTGCCCAGCCCCGTCACCCGGCCGAGCTCGACCAGCTTGGGGTCGACCTGGCGGATGCCCAGCACGGTGTTGATGTAGATCGGGAACAGCACGCCCAGCGCGACCAGGAAGATCTTGCCGCCCTCGTCCACGCCGAACCAGACGATGACCAGCGGCAGCAGCGCCAGGAAGGGAATCGCGCGCACCATCTGGATGCTGCGGTCGAGCAGCGCCTCGGCCAGCCGCGAAAAGCCCACCGCCGTGCCCAGCGCGAAGCCGATGCCGCCACCAATGACGAAGCCCACGGCCGCGCGCAGCAGGCTCACGCCCAAGTCGGAGAGCAGGCGGCCATCCTCCACCAGCTGCCAGGCGGTCGCCGCCACCCGGCTGGGCGCGGGCAGCACCTGGGGCGACAGCCAGCCGGTGCGCGCCAGCCACTCCCAGGCCAGCACCAGCGCCAGCGGCGCCAGCCACGACAGCAGCAGCAAACCGCGCTCGCCGATGCGCGGCTTCCCCGCCCAAGCCGGCCGGCGAGCGGCTGCGCGGCCCTCCGGCGCCACGGATGCAGGGGAAAAACGATAAGGGGTCGCCAATTCAAGCCTTTGGGTCGATGGCCGCAAGAGCGGCAAAACCGGCAGTCGACCACGCAATCATTCCTCATGCAAATGATGAATATGAATTTTTATATGAAATATGCATGTATTTAATCGAAAACCAAGCCTGTCCTATATGCAATCCACGCACGAATTTGCGCGCGCATGCTTATCCGCAATCGGTCTAGCGCCAGGGCGGCGGTGCTGGCTAGCATGCGCGGCAAGCCACTCGCGGCGAACGCGCCGTCCACGTCTTCCTCCCTGGAAAAACGACTGCCCATGACCGATTCCATTTCCCCCTTCACCGGCGCCGCCAGGCCCCTCGCACGCCGGCGCCTGCTGGCCGGCACGGCACTGGCCGCCGCCAGCCTGCCCCTGGGCCTGCTGGCCAGCCGCGCCAGTCACGCCCAGGGGCAGGCTGGCGGCGGCAAGCGCCGCATCAAACTGGCCTGGATGCCCACGGCCTTGTGTCACATCGCCGTCCCGGTGGCCCTGCACAAGGGCTTCTTCGACAAGTACGACATCGAGGCCGACACCATCAGCTGGGAAGGCTCGACCGACCTGCTGCTGCAGGCCTTGTCGTCGGGCGACTCGGACGTGGCGCTGGGCATGGCGCTGCGCTGGATCAAGCCGCTGGAGGCGGGTTTCGACATCAAGCTCACCGGCGCCACCCACGGCGGCTGCATGAACCTGCTGGCCAAGCCCAGCGCCAACCTGCACACCTTCGAGGACTTGCGCGGCAAGATCATCGGCGTGGGTGACATCGCCGGGGTCGACCGCAATTTCTTCGCCATCGCGCTGGCCAAGCGCGGCATCGACCCCAACAAGGACGTCGAATGGCGCCAGTTCCCCAAGGACCTGCTGGGCGCGGCCATCGACAAGGGCGACGCCGACCTGATCAGCACCAGCGACCCGCTGGCCTACCTGTTCAAGCAGCGCAATGGCCTGGTGGAAGTCGTCACCAACGTCAGCGCCGAGTACGCCGATCGCTCCTGCTGCATCATCGGCGTGCGCGGCAGCCTCTGGCGCGAGAACAAGGCGGTGCCGATCGCTGCCACCCATGCCCTGGTCGAGGCCGCCCAGTGGACGCACGAGAACCCCGACGAAGCCGCGCAGATCTATGCCCAGTACGCGCCCAAACAGAACCCGGCCGACCTCGGCCGCATGCTGCGCGCGCTGACCAACCACCGCCACCCCATCGGCGGTGATTTCCGCCAGGAGATCATCGACTACACCGAGGAGCTCAAGACGGTGAAGGTCATCAAGCCGACCACCGACAGCCGGCGCTTCGCCGACCGCGTGGTGGTGGACATCACCTAAGAACCTGTTCACGGGGTGCGCATGGTCGCTGCCGCCACCGAGCTGGCGCCCCTGCTGCTGACCACCGCTGCCCGCTCCGCCAGCCTGGCCGCGCTGGCTACCGCACTCGGCCTGGTGCTGGTGGCGCTGTTGGCGCGTCAGGCCTGGCGCGGCGATGCGCCGTGGGGGCAGGCAGACTTTGAATCCCGCCTGCTGCACACGGCCACCCTCGCCGGCGGGCTGGCGCTGGGCGGCCACGGCCTGTGGCTACTGGCACAGGCCCAAGCCTTCTCCGATGCCAGCGATGCGGCCGGGCTGCTCCAGGCCGTGGTTGACACCCTTGCGGCCACCGGCTTCGGCCGGGGCTGGATCTTGCGGGCCCTGCTGCTGGCCGCCTGGCTGGCGCTGTCGGCCCGGCTGGCCCGGCACCCCCGACACTCCCGACAACGCGCCCCATGGCCCCTGGCGGGCCTGGCAGCGGTCGGCGCGGCCGCCCTGGTGCAGCAATACCACGCCGGCCACGCGGCCGTGGACGGCGGCAGCGCAGCGCTGGCGCTGGCCGTGCACGTCGTCGTCGCCAGCGCCTGGATTGGTGCGCTGCCGGGCCTGTTGATGGCCGTGGCCCGCCTGGACCCGGCCGCCGCCGGGCGGCTGCTGGCGGCCTTCTCGCGTGCCGCGTCGCTGGGAGTGGCGCTGCTGCTGGCCAGCGGGCTCTGGCAGGCCCTGCGCTGGGTCGGGCCACCTGCCGATCTGGGTGCCTGGCTGGGCACGGCCTACGGCCGCGCCGCCCTGGTCAAGCTGGCGGCGACGGCGGTGCTGCTGGGGCTGGCCGCCCTGCACCGCTGGGTCTTCCTGCCCCGGCTGCGCGAGGGTGCGACCAGGGTCCGCCTCGGCCTGCTGGCCGGCATCGCGCTGGAGCTGGGCGTGGGCCTGGCCACCTTCGGCATTGCCGGCGTGCTGGCCGGCCTGCCGCCGGCGCGCCACGAGCCCTCGCTGTGGCCCTACGCGCTGCGCCCCGATCCGTCGGCCTGGGACAGTGCCTACGCGCGGCACGAACTCTGGCACGCGGCCGCCCTCGCCGCCCTAGCGCTGGCCGCCGTGGCTGCCCTCTGGGCTGCGCTGCGTCAGCGGCGGCGCGCGCCGGCACGCGCGGCGCTGGGCCTGGCCCTCGCACTGGGCTGCACGGTGCTCGCGGCCACGCACGAGCCGCCCAATCTCCGGCTGTGGCTGCGGCCGGCCTACCCCAGCAGCTACCAGCACTCGCCCACCGGCTACGGCGCCGAATCGATCGCCCAGGGTGCCGCCCGGGTTGCACGCGACTGCCGCATCGACTGCTTCACGCCCGAGGACGACGCCACCGATCTCTCGCCCTACAACCCCTGGGGACGCGAAGACGGCGACCTGTATGGCTGGCTGCTGGCGGTGTTCGACCGCATCGGCCACAGCCCCTTCGCGCCGGGCTACATCGCCGCGCTCGACCCCGACCAGCGCTGGGCGTTGATCGACTACTTCCGCGCCCGCGTGGCCGCGCGAGCGCTTTCCACCAGCGATGCACGGGGCCACTGGCGCGGCGCCTTTCCCGCGCCGGGACTGACGCTGGACTGCGGCGGCCCGGCGATCCCCTTGGACGCCTTGCGCGGGCGCGTGCTGCGCATCGTGGCCCAGGCCCAGACCGATAGCCGCGCCTCGTGGCTGGCCGCACCGGCCATCCCCGGCCTACCGCAGACACTCATCGTGCTGCACCCCGAAGCACCGGCGCCCGACGGCGCCAGCACATGGCCCCCCGGCGTCTGCCAGGCCAGCGGCGCGGCCTGGGTGGCCTACGCCACGGTCGCCGGGCAGGATCCCCGGCATTTCGACGGCAGCGAAATCGTGGTCGACGCCAACGGCTGGCTGCGCCTGTTCTGGCCCGCTGCCGACCGGCCCGGTGGCACCGAACAAGCCCGCGCGCTGCGCGAGATCCAGGCCCAGCCCCTGCCGGCCGGCATGCCACGCGGCCACGCGCATTGAGGGCCGCCACGACAGCAAGCCCGGCGACTACGGCGCGCGGACCCCGGTCGCTCAGAACGTGTTGAATCAGAACGTGGCGACGACCCGCGCGATCCAGTCCGCATAGGCCGAGGTCTTCATGTAGAACCCCTGATTGCGGCAGCGATCCGGATTCGGTCCTTGGCCAATGGCATGGCTGATGCCGATGCTGACCAGTTCAGCGCCCCTGATCTCGACCAGCGGCCCGCCCGAGTCGCCTCTGCAAATGCCGCCCGCACGCTGGTCGGACTCCAGCAGGGTCTTGTATTCGCGGGTGATGGAGGTCTCGGCGATGCGCAGCACGCCAAGGCCAAAGGCGCCTGTCACCGCTTCGTCCGCACCGTAGCCCAGCACCGCATACGTGTGCGGCAGAGCCAGCGGCTGGCGATCTTCGTTGACCGTGAACATCCGGATGCCGGCTGGCTTCGGCTCCACCGTCCTCAGCAGGGCCACGTCATGGCGCCCCAGGCCCTCTTCGGGCTGGGCATAGCCCGGATGGATCACCACGCGATCCACGCGCATGCTGCGCGATTCATGGCTGGGCCGGATTCCACCGATGCGGATGCTGACGGCCGCGCCGTCGGTGCCGGTGCCGCTGACGCAATGCGCGGCCGTCAGGACCGCATGCGGCGCAATGAACACCCCCGTGCAATCCCGCTCGCCAAAGAAGCGCAGGAAACCCGACTTATGGATCGCCACGACCCATGCCGCGCGATCCTCGCCGGCCGCCACCAGCCGACCACCAACGATGGCGCTGGCCGGCCCATGAGCGCACACCAACACCAGCATGCACGCGGCGCGGACCGCCCAGCTCAACATCCCATCCATGAGGTCCATCGGTGTCGCCCCTCCCCCGTGCGCGGCCATTCCAAGACTCGGTTCGAGTTTAGAACGTGTTCAACGTCTTTGCATCACTGTTTGCACGCGGCCGCCTCATCCCCGCAGCCGCTCGATCAGACCATTGAGTTCTTCCAGCGAAGCAAAGGCGATCGCCAGCTCACCCGTCTCGTGCACTTGCCCATGGCGCTTGACGCGCTTCTTGACGCGGATCTCGACCTCGGCGGTCAGCAGGTCGGCCAGCTCTTCCTCGACCCGCAGCACGTCGCGCGACTTGCCTTCGGACTTGGTGCGGGCAGCGGGCGCGCCGTCTTCCTGGGCGATGCGCTTGACCAGGCTTTCGGCCTCGCGCACCGACAGCTTCTTGCCGATGATCTGGTTGCCCGCCGTGATCTGCTGGGCGCGCGGCAGGCTCAGCAGCGCGCGCGCATGGCCCATGTCGATGTCGCCGGCCATGAGCATGGTCTGCACCGGATCGGCCAGGTTGAGCAGGCGCAGCAGGTTGCTGGCGGCGCTGCGCGAGCGGCCCACGGCCTGCGCGGCCTGTTCGTGCGTGAGGCCGAACTCCTTGACCAGGCGCTGGATGCCCTGCGCCTCTTCCAGCGGGTTGAGATCCTCGCGCTGGATGTTCTCGATCAGCGCCATGGCGGCGGCGGCCTCGTCGGCCACCTCGCGCACCAGCACCGGCACTTCCTTGAGCCCGGCGATGCGCGCGGCGCGGAAACGCCGCTCGCCGGCGATGATCTCGTACTTGCCGGCCTGCTCGCCCTGGGCCAGCTTGCGCACCAGGATGGGCTGCATGATGCCCTGCGCCTTGATGCTTTCAGCCAGCTCGTAGAGCGCGCCTTCGTCCATGCGCGTGCGCGGCTGGTAGACGCCCGGCACCATCTGGTCGAGCGCCAGCGCGCTCGGCGCGCCCGCCACCGGCCCGGGCGTGCGGTCACTCTCCATGTCGGTGATCTTGGGGCCCAGCAGGGCCTCCAGTCCACGGCCCAGGCCCTTGGGCTTTTTATTGGCGACGGCGGCGGCCTTGGCCGGCGCTGCCTTGACAGCAGCCTTGGCCGGTGTTTTCTCAGCCGTTTTGGCCGGCGTCCTGGCGGCGGAGGTCTTGGGAGTCGATGCCATGTCTTTCAAATCCTGTGTGTTGTTTCACGTGAAACACGGCCGGCCATGCGGGCCGGGTCGTGCCGATGCGGCAGGGTGCGTCACGCCTCTGCACCCGGACCGGGCTCCGCACCCGTTCCCGCCAGGGCCAGCAGTCGTTCCAGCACGGCGTGTCCCTGCGGCCAATCGCCCAGGCCGCTGTCTGCATTGATGTGGCCCAGGCCGGCGTACAGCGCGAACCCCGCGCCCCAGTCGCGCGCCAGCGCTTGCGCGAGTTCGGGGCTGCAGTAGGGATCGTCGTCGCTGGCCAGAACCATGCTGCGCCCGGGGCCGAAGGGCAAGGGCTGGCGGACTAGCGGATGCCAGGTCGGCAAGGGGCCGCGCAGTCCGTCCTGGCTGGTGTCGGGCGGGGCCACCAGCAGCGCGGCCTGGACACGGTGGGCCTGGCGGCTGTGCGACGCCCAGGCGGCCACCAGGGCGCAGCCCAGGCTGTGGGCGACCAACACCACCGGGCCCGGCGGCGCGGCCAGCACGGCTTCTTCGAGCTGGATCTGCCAGTCGCCGCGCAGCGGCCGGTCCCAGTCGTGCTGCTCGACGCGGATGTAGCCATGCAGGGCCTGCCAGCGGCTTTGCCAATGATCGGCCCCGCTGTTGCGCCAGCCGGGCAGGAGGAGGACGTTGCGCGGATTCATGCCGTATCCCACCCGGCCCTCAGGCCCGGATGCGCGCGACCAGTTCCTCGGCGAAGGCGACGAAAGCCTTGGCGCCGCGCGAGCCCGGATCGAAGACGACCCCGGGCAGCCCGTAGCTGGGCGCCTCGGCCAGACGCACGTTGCGCGGAATGACGGTATTGAACACCTTGTCGCCAAAGTGGTCCTTGAGCTGGTCGCTGACCTGGTTCTGCAAGGTGATGCGGGGGTCGAACATGATGCGCAGCAGGCCGATGACCTGCAGCTTACGGTTGAGGTTGGCGTGCACCTGCTTGATGGTGTTGACGAGGTCGGACAGCCCTTCGAGGGCGAAGTACTCGCACTGCATGGGCACGATCACGCCATGGGCGCTGCACAGGCCGTTGAGCGTGAGCATGGACAGCGAGGGCGGGCAGTCGATGAGCACGACGTCGTACTCGCCATCGACAGCGGCGAGCGCGTCGCGCAGGCGGGTTTCGCGCTCGTCCAGGCCCACCAATTCCACCTCGGCGCCCGACAACTCGCGGTTGGCCCCCAGCACGTCATAGCCGCTTTTCTCGCAGGCGACGCGGGCCTGCGCCACCGTCGCGCTGCGCAGCAGCACGTCGTAGACGGTATGCGTGAGGGTGCGCTTGTCCGCGCCCGAGCCCATGGTGGCGTTGCCCTGCGGGTCGAGGTCGACCAGCAGCACGCGCTGCCCCACCTTGGCCAGCCCGGCGCTGAGATTGACCGCGGTGGTGGTCTTGCCCACGCCGCCTTTTTGGTTGGCTATACAGAAAATCTTGGCCATGTCGTCTTGAGCCTTCTCGCTGTCCGTGTCATGCGAGGCAGTCGCGCCTTCAGCGCGCGAGCGCCAGTTTCAGTCCAAATCCCACCAGCAGGCTGCCCGCCGCCCGGTTGAGCCAGCGCACCGCCCGCTGGCTGGCGCGCAAGCGCGCCGCCAGCCGGTGCGCCAGCCAGGTAGCCACCGCGCCATAGGCCAGCGTCAGCACCGCCGCCGTCGCGGCCAGCCCGGCGAAGGTTTGCCAGCCGGGATGGCGCCGAGGGTCGATGAACAACGGGAAAAACGCCATATAGAACACGATGGCCTTGGGGTTGAGCAACGTGATGAGCAGACTCTGGCGAAAGTAGCGGCCCGGCCGGATGGACAGAACCGCCGCACCACCCGGGCGCGCGCACCACATGCGCAGGCCCAGCCACACCAGGTAGGCCGCGCCCAGCCACTGCAGGCCCATGTAGACCCGGGGCGATGCTTGCAGCAACGCAGCCAGGCCCGCCACGGCGGCCCAGATCAGCACCTGATCGCCGGCCACAATGCCCAGCGTCGCCGCAAGACCACCCACGATGCGCCCCTGGGCCGTCGAAGCCACGATGGCCAGGTTCCCCGGCCCCGGAATCATCAAAAATGCAACCACGGCAAGCACATAGGCGCCGTAATCGGTTATGCCGAACATGCCGCCCCCATGGACCAGCGGTTCCACCCGCCAGCAGGATCAAAGCCGCGAGTTTACGCCAGCCGCCCGGGCACCACCGAGGCGCGCAAACAAAAAGGGCCGGAATATTCCCGGCCCTGGCCTCAACCTGGATGCACCGGACCAGCCGGCCGCATCCAGACGATGCAGCGATCGGCATCCAGGCCCGGCACGCGCAGCGGTTCCACGTGAAACACCTGCACCGCCGGCGGCAGCGCGGCGATCTCGGCTTCCGGCCGCTTGCCCTTCATGGCCAGCCAGACGCCGCCCTCGGCCAGACTGCCGCCGGACCAGGTCGTGAAATCCGGCAGCGACGCGAAGGCGCGCGAGGTGATGATGTCGAAGCGCTGCTGCAGCTTCTCCACACGCGCATGGATGCCCTTGAGGTTAGGCAAGCGCAAGGTCACCGCCGCCTGCTGCACGAAGGCTGCCTTCTTGGCGACGGTATCGACGCACGCCACGCGCAGCTGCGGGCAGCAGATGGCGATGACGACACCCGGCAGCCCCGCGCCCGCGCCCACATCGAGCACGTCCGCCCCCTGCTCCAGCCCGGCCTGCCGCAGATAGGCCCGCAGCGGCGCGATGACCGCCAGGCAGTCCAGCAGGTGGTGGCTCAGCATCTCCTGCGGATCGCGCACGGCTGTCAGGTTGTAGACCTGCGTCCACTTGCCCACCAGGGCCAGGTACTGCAGCAGCGCCTCGGTCTGCGCATCCGAAAGATCGACACCCAGGCTCTCGGCGCCCGCGCGCAGCTCGGCCCGAAGCACCTCCGTGACAGTCGATGCCGGGCTCATGCGGAAACCTTCTCCGCTTCGGCCGGCACGGTTTGCCCAAAGGCACCGAACCCGCCCTTGCGCAGGTGAATGAGCAGCAGCGAGATGGCCGCCGGTGTCACCCCCGAGATGCGCGAGGCCTGCCCCAGCGTCTCGGGCCGGTGTTTCTGCAACTTTTGCCGCACCTCGAAGGACAGCGCCGTCACCTGCCCATAGTCCAGCTCGGCGGGCAGCTTGAGTTGCTCGTAGTGCGCGGCGCGCTGCACCTCGCTCTTCTGGCGGTCGATGTAGCCCGAATACTTGGCCGCGATCTCGATCTGCTCGACGATCACGCCCAGCTCGTCACCCAATGTTTCACGTGAAACCGCCGTGCTGCGGTAGCGGCCGCCATCCAGCGTCATCAGACTGTCGTAGCCCACGCCGGGCCGGCGCAGCAGGTCACCCAGGTTGTATTCGTGATCGATGCCCTTGCCCAGCACGCGCACCGCCTCGTCCTCGGGCAGGTTGCGCGGGTTGACCCAGGTGGACTTGAGGCGCTCTGTTTCACGTGAAACAGCGTCGCGCTTGCGGTTGAAGGCATCCCAGCGCGCATCATCCACCAGACCCATGCGGCGGCCAGCCTCGGTCAACCGCATATCGGCGTTGTCCTCGCGCAGTTGCAGGCGGAACTCGGCGCGACTGGTGAACATGCGGTAGGGCTCGGTCACGCCCTTGGTGATGAGGTCGTCGACCAGCACGCCCAGGTAGGCCTCGTCGCGCGCGGGCAGCCAGGCGTCCTCGCCCCGGCACTGCAGCGCGGCGTTGATGCCCGCGAACAGGCCTTGCGCGGCGGCCTCCTCGTAGCCCGTGGTGCCATTGATCTGGCCGGCGAAGAACAGGCCCTGGATCTGGCGCGTCTCGAAGCTGCTCTTGAGGGCTCGCGGGTCGAAGTAGTCGTACTCGATGGCGTAGCCCGGGCGCAGGATGTGCGCGTTCTCCAGGCCGGCCATGGAGCGAACCAGCGCATACTGGATGTCGAAGGGCAGGCTCGTGGAGATGCCGTTCGGGTAGAACTCGTGCGTGGTCAGCCCTTCAGGCTCCAGGAAGATCTGGTGGCTTTCCTTGTCGGCGAAGCGGTTGATCTTGTCTTCCACGCTCGGGCAGTAGCGCGGCCCCACGCCGTCGATCTTGCCGGTGAACATGGGGCTGCGGTCAAAGCCCGAGCGGATGATCTCGTGCGTGCGTGCATTGGTGTTGGTGATCCAGCACGGCAACTGGCGCGGGTGCATGGCCGCCTTGCCCATGAAGCTGAACACCGGCACCGTGCCCTCGTTCACGCCGCCCGGCATGCCGTCGCCGGGCTGCTCGGTGCAGCGGGAAAAGTCGATGCTGCGGCCGTCGATGCGCGGCGGCGTGCCGGTCTTCAGCCGCCCCTGCGGCAGCTTCAGCTCCTTGAGCCGCGCCGACAGCGTGGCCGCCGGCGGGTCGCCCGCGCGGCCGCCCGAGTAGTTGTCGAGCCCGACGTGGATCTTGCCGTCGAGAAAGGTACCGGCCGTCAGCACCACGGTGCGGCCGCGAAAGCGGATGCCGACCTGCGTGACGGCGCCCACCACCCGGTCGCCCTCCACCATCAGGTCGTCCACGGCCTGCTGGAACAGCCACAGATTGGGCTGGTTCTCCAGCATGCGGCGGATCGCGGCCTTGTACAGCACCCGGTCGGCCTGGGCGCGCGTGGCGCGCACGGCCGGGCCCTTGGAGCTGTTGAGGATGCGGAACTGGATGCCACCCTCGTCGGTGGCCAGCGCCATGGCGCCGCCCAGCGCGTCCACTTCCTTGACCAGATGGCCCTTGCCGATGCCGCCGATCGACGGATTGCAGCTCATCTGGCCGAGCGTTTCGATGTTGTGCGAGAGCAGCAGCGTCTTGCAGCCCATGCGGGCGGCCGCCAGCGCGGCCTCGGTTCCGGCGTGGCCACCGCCGACCACGATCACGTCAAAAGTTTGGGGGTAAAGCATTGGGCACCGCCTCGGTCATCATCTGCGCGCGCACGGCGCAGGCCAGGGTGCGTTCGCGCAACCCGGCCCACGGCGCGAGGCATCGACATGCATGAATGGACGTCTTTCACCCGCCGGCTCATGCTCGCCTGAAAAAGGGCGTCATTTTACCGCCGCCCCGGTTTCTGGGCAGAGCTCGCGTTTCGTCAGCGGGCAGGCTGCCATCCTCTATCCTGGCAGCAGCAGCGCGGTGGTGGGCCTCGACGGCCGCCCCCTCACCTGCCCCTCTCTTTCAACAAGCACTGGAGACCGACCCGTGAAGCTCTACTACAGCCCTGGCGCCTGCTCGCTGTCCCCACACATCGTGCTGGAGGAGTCCGGCCTGCCCTACCAGGCCGTGCTCGCCAGCACCAAGTCCCACCAGTTGCAGGACGGCACGGACTACCGCACCATCAACCCGCTGGGCTACGTGCCCTTCCTGGTCCTCGACGATGGCGAGTCCCTGCACGAAGGCCCGGCCATCGTCCAGTACATCGCCGACCAGGTTCCCGGCAAGCGCCTCGCGCCCGCCAACGGCACGCTGGCGCGCTACCGGCTGCAGGCCTGGCTCAACTTCATCGGCACCGAACTGCACAAGAGCTACTCGCCCCTGTTCAAGCCCAGCACGCCGGAAGACTACAAGGCCATCGCGCGCGACCACCTGGCCGCGCGCTACGCCTGGGTCGAGCAGCAGCTCGCGCCCGACGGCTACCTGCTGGGCGAGGACTTCAGCGTGGCCGACGCCTACCTGTTCACCGTAACGCGCTGGGCCCGTTTCGTCGGCCTGGACCTGGGCCACCACGCCCGGTTGCAGGCCTACCTGGCCCGCATCGCGCAGCGCCCGGCGGTACAAGCCGCGATCAAGGCCGAGGGGCTGAAGCCGTAGGACACTTATGCGCGGCCCTTCCAGGGCACCGCACGCGCCTCGACCCAGCGCATCAGCAGGTCGAAGCTCCAGGCCACCAGGCCGATCACGAAGATGCCCATGACCACGATGTCGGTGCGCAGGAAGTTGGAGGCATTGAGCACCATCTGCCCCAGCCCGACGGTGGCCGCGACCATCTCGGCGGCCACCAGCGTGGTCCAGCCAAAGCCGATGGCGATACGCAAGCCGACCAGGATATCGGGCAGCGCCGCCGGCAGGATGACGTGCCGCACCAGCTGCCAGCGCGTCGCGCCCAGCGAGGCCGCCGCGCTGAGCTGCTCGACGCTGGCGCTGCGCACGCCGGCCTTGGCCGCCAGCGCGATGGGCGCGAAGCAGGCCAGGTAGATCAGCACGATCTTGCTGGTCTCGTCGATACCGAACCAGATCACCACCAGTGGCAGGTAGGCCAGCGGCGGCAGCGGCCGGTAGAACTCGATGGGCGGGTCGAACACGCCGCGCGCCAGGCGGCTGGCGCCCATGGCGATGCCGATGGGCACCGCCGTCACCACGGCCAGCGCGAAGGCGCCGAAAACGCGCAGCGCACTCCATTTCAGGTGCTGCAGCAGCGACTCGCCGCCCTGGATGTTGCCGGCCCAGGCATCGAGCAGCGCGCGGTAGACCGCCTCGGGCGCGGGCAGGAACAGCGGCGGCACCCAGCCGCGCTGCGTCGCCAGCCACCACAGCACCAGCCAGGCGGCGATGCACGCCACGCTGATGCCGCGGCTGGAGCCGGCCCCGGGCAGCGCGAAGGCCGTCACGGCCGGCAATGGCGCCGGGGCGGACGGCGGGCGGGCGGGGGAATCCGGACGGGAAACAGTCATGGTGAAAACCTGCGAAGGAGGTGAATCAGGCCGGCGGGGCGATCCAGCCCAGCACGCGCTCGCGCCAGGCGATGAAGTCCGGGTCGGACTTGACCGCGCGCGCCGGCCGGCCCGCCAGGTAGGCGCGGTTGAAGTCCAGCGCGTGGCTGTGCACGATGCGGCCCGGCCCCGGCGCCATGACGATCAGGCGCGAGGCCAGAAACAGCGCCTCCTCCACGTCGTGGGTGATGAAGAACACGGTCTTGCCGGTGCGCTGCCACAGGCGCAGCACCAGTTCCTGGATGGACTCGCGCGTGAAGGCGTCGAGCGCGCCCAGCGGCTCGTCCATGAGCAGCACGCGCGGATCGCTGGCCAGCGCCCGCGCGATGCCCACGCGCTGCTGCTGGCCGCCCGAGAGCTGCCACACGGGCGCCTCGGCGTGGTCCTGCAGGCCAACCAGAGCGAGCTGCTCGCGCGCGGCCGCGTGGCGACGGGCACGCGGCACGCCGCGCAGCCGCAGGCCCAGCGCGACGTTGTCGAGCACGCTCAGCCAGGGCATGAGCGCGTGCTTCTGGAACACCACGCCGCGCTCGGCCGACGGCCCCTCGATCGGGCGTCCGTCGAGCCGCAGGGTGCCGGCCGATGGCGGCGTGAAGCCGGCGATGCAGTTGAGCAGCGTGGTCTTGCCGCAACCGGACGCCCCCAGCGCCACCACCAGTTCGCCGCGCGCGATCTCCAGGTTGACGTCCTGCAGCGCTGGGCGCGGCGCGCCCGCGTAGCGCACGCCCAGGCCCTGGATGGACAGGCCGCCGGCCGCCTCCTCAGCGGGCACGCTGGACCCAGGCCGGATTGATGCCGACCGAATAGTCGGGCAGCACGCTCTGGATCGTGCCTTGCTCCTTGAGGAAGGCGGCGGTAGCGGCCAGCGACTGCGCCACCACCGCATCCTTGCCGCCGCCCAGCCACTTGGGCGAGGCCTGTTCGGCCGGCGGCACGAAGGCGTACAGCGCCAGGCTGGCCGGCACCGACTCGGCCTGCGCGCCGCTCCACTTGGCCACCGCCTGCACCTGCGGCGAGGCCGCGGTCCAGGCCGCCTTGTTCTGCACGTAGGCGCGATCAGCGTCGGCCAGCACCTGCACGAACTGCGTGAGGAAGGCATCGTTGTCGCGCGCGAAGGCCTGCGTCACGGCCAGCCCGTCGAAGGTCGCCTTGCCGGTCTTGGCCGCGATCTGGCCGGACGTGACGATCACCTTGCCGCTTTTCTTGACCTCGGCCAGCGCCGGGTCCCAGACGAAGGTGGCGTCGATGTCGCCGCGCTGCCAGGCCGCCAGGATCTCGGGCGGGCGCAGGTTGAGGATCTGCACCGACTTCGGGTCCACGCCGGCATCCTTCAGCGCCACCAGCGCGTGGAAATGGGTGGTCGAGACGAAGGGCAGGCCGATCTTCTTGCCCTTCAGGTCGGCCAGCGTGTTCACGCCCGAGCCCTTGCGCGCGACCAGCGCCTCGGCGTCGTTGATGTTGTCGAGAATCCAGAACACCTGGATCGGCACGCCCTGCGAGAGCGCGGCGGCGAAGGGCGAGGAGCCCGCCTCGCCGATCTGGATCGCGCCCGAGGCCAGCGCACGCACCACCTCGGCGCCGCTGCCCAGCTTGCGGTAGGTGACCTTGTAGCCGGTGCGCTGCTCGACCGCCCGGGTCTCCTGCGCGTAGCGCCAGGGCACGATCATGTCCTGGTAGCCGATCACCACCTCCTTGGCCTGCGCCAGGGCCGGCCCGCCAGCCAGTGCTCCCGCTCCGGCCAGCAGCGTGGCCGCTGCGGCCAGGAAAACTCGACGTCCGCTCATATCCATCCTTTCGGCACTAGGCCTGTATCCGGCCATCGCGCGGACCATCCGCGCTGCCGGCCGAAAATTCTAGGGAGCGGCTGCCCAAAGCCTGGCGCGACTTCAGTGCTTTCTTATGCGAAAAACAAATAATAAATCAGCGTTCCGCGCGCCATGGCTCAGAACCTGTGGGCGGACATCAGCGCCCCCGGCCGCCCTGCCCGCCTGCCGGCTCCTGCACCAGGTGCGCGGCGATGGCGTGCCGGATCGGGGCCACGCGGTCGGCTGCACGCAGCACCGCCTCGCGCAGCCAGCGTGCCGGCGCCTGGTCGCGCGTGTAGAGCGCGGCCACGAAATTGGTGCCCTGGTAGAGCGGCCACGATGCCCGCTTGTGGGCCCGGTTGTAGGCCGCCAGCACCTCGGGCGCGCCGATGTCGGCGCCGCGCGCGCGCGCGGCCAGCAGCGTGCGCAGCAGCGTGTCCTGGCCCTGCAGGCCCAGGTTGAAGCCGTGCGCGGTCACCGGGTGCATGCCCACCGCGGCATCGCCCACCAGCGCCGAGCGCAGGCCGGTGAAGTCGTCGGCGTACACGCCCACCAGCGGATAGGTGTGGCGCGCGCCGCGGCTCTGGGGATCGGCCTGATCGACGGCCATGACGCCCAGGCGGCGCTCGAAGCGGCGCGTCATCTCGTGGCCAAAGGCCTCGTCGTCGAGCTGCATGATCTGCTGCATCGCCTCGCCCGGCAGGGTCAGCACCACCGAGGCGCGGTGCACCGGCTGCCCGCCATCTTCCAGCCGCGTGTTGAGCGGCAGCAGCGCCAGCGTCTGCCCGTAGCCAAACCATTCCCAGGCCGCATGGTGGTGCGGCAGCTCGTGCGTCATGCGGCACACCAGCATGGTCTTGCCGAAGTCGCGCAGGCGCGCGCCCAGGCCCATCAGGCGCCGGGTCTCGGAAAACCGGCTGTCGGCGGCCACCACCAGCGGCGCATGGATCTCGCGCCCGGCGTGAGCGCCGCTCAGGCGCAGCCGCACGCTGCGGGCGTCGCGCTGCAGGGCCTGCACGCCGCTCTGGTCGAACAGCGTGACCCGCCCGGCGTGCGGCCCCTCGAACAGCGTCTCGTAGGCCGCCTGGCGGATCAGGAAGTTGGGCACCAGAAAGCCCAGTTCCTCGCGCTGGCGCGAACGCGCGGTGATGGTCATCGCCGCCCCTGGCGCGCGGCCCGGGCCCGAGCCGTCCATCACCCGCGCGTCGCGCAGCGGTGAGCGGTCGAAGTCCTTGAAGCGCGCCCACAGGCCCAGCTCGCGCAGGATGGCGCAGGAGGCCTGCGTCAGCGCGATTTCGCGGCCGTCGAAGGCCGGCGCGGCCAGCGCCTGGCGCGGCTGTTTTTCCACCAGTGCCACCGTCAGCCCGGCGGCGGCCAGGCCCTGGGCCAGGCACAGCCCGACCGGGCCGGCGCCGACGATCGCCACATCGGCGAATTCGGCCGGCCAGGCCGTGGCAGCAGCGGACGTCGAGGCATTGGAGGATGCGGGCGCGGAAGACGGGGGAATAGGCATGGGCGCTAGTTTAGGACTTCGCCCGGCCCACGACCGGCTGGGCGGCTTGATCGGGGTCAGTGCCGCCGGATGTCCGCCGGGGCCGTTTCGCGTCGCGCGCCGACACGCCCCGCATGACCCCGGCGCCAGCACGGCGCGGCCGTTTTGGCTATGGTGAAGCGTTGCTCGCCGCGCGGCCCATGCGGCGGCCTTTCTCATCCATCAGGAGTCCCCATGCCCCATCTGTTCGATCCCCTCGACCTCCACGGCCTGGCGCTGGCCAACCGCGTCGTCATGGCGCCGCTCACGCGCAACCGCTCGCCCCAGGCCGTGCCGCCGGCCCTCGCCGCCACCTACTACGCGCAGCGCGCCAGCGCCGGGCTGATCGTGACCGAGGCCACCGCCATCTCGCACCAGGGCCAGGGCTATGCCGACGTGCCCGGCCTCTACACCGCGCAGGCGCTCGACGGCTGGCGCGCGGTGACGCGGGCGGTGCACGCGCAGGGCGGCAAGATCGTGGTGCAGTTGTGGCACGTGGGCCGCATCTCGCACGACAGCCTGCAGCCCGGCGGCCAGCCGCCGGTGGCGCCCTCGGCCATCACGGCCCAGGCCCGCACCTACCTCGTCGGTGCCGACGGCCAGGGCGAATTCGCAGCGACCTCGGCACCGCGCGCGCTGCGCGAGGACGAACTGCCGGGCATCGTGGCCGACTACCGCAAGGCGGCGCGCACGGCCATCGAGGCCGGCTTCGACGGCGTCGAGATCCACGCTGCCAATGGCTACCTGATCGACCAGTTCCTGCGCGCCGGTTCCAACCAGCGCAGCGACGCCTACGGCGGCAGCATCGACCACCGCGCGCGCTTCCTGTTCGAGGTGACGGACGCCGTCACAGCCGAGGTCGGCGGCGCCGTGCAGGTCGGCATCCGCCTGTCGCCCGTCACGCCCGCCAACGATGCTTTCGACCCCGCGCCGCAACCGCTGTTCGAGCACGTCGCGCGCGGCCTGGCCACGCGCGCACTGGCCTACGTCCACGTCATCGAAGGCGCCACCGGCGGCCCGCGCGAGCATCAGCAGGGCGATGCGCCCTTCGACTACGCCGCCTTCAAGCAGGCCTATCGGCAGGCCGGCGGCCAGGGCGCCTGGAAGCTCAACAACGGCTACGACCGGGCCCTGGCCGAAGCCGCCCTCGCCAGCGGCGCGGCCGACCTGGTGGCCTTCGGCCGGCCCTTCATCAGCAACCCGGACCTGGTCGAGCGCCTGCGCCGCAATGCCCCGCTCAACAAGGGTGACGAAGCCACCTTCTACGGCGGCGGCGCGCGCGGCTACATCGACTATCCGACCCTGGCCGAGCAGCGCTGAGACGCGTCAGGCAGCCCCTGGGCCACCGCCCTGCAAGGCCGCGAACTGGTGCGCGAAATAGCCGCCCGCCCAGTCCTGCAGCGAGGCCGGCACGCTGTAGCCGGCCGTGTCGTTGATCTCGCGCCAGTGCGCGGCGACGTCCTCGATGGTCGGGCGCGGGTCGAGCTGCACGTAGCCCGCGTTGGCGCCGACGAAGAAGCGGCCGAAGCGCCCGCCGCCGGCCACGTAGACCTGCGCGGTCTCCTGCAGGTCTTCGTGCGCGAGGTAGGCCGCCAGCGGCGCCACCAGCGCGCTGGGCAGGAAGATCTGGCCGGGCACGGGCGTCTCGGCCTCGGGCGCGGACTCGTCGGCGCCGCCGAGGCGCGTCAGGGCGTTGGGGGCGATGGTGT